>DEHX01000161.1 GCA_002352145.1 Chitinophagaceae bacterium UBA2789 | reverse complement strand
GCTTCAATCGTCCGCATATGATCAATACGATCCTTTTCTTTCTCGGGTCTTGTAAACTCATGCTTTTTGATAACGTCGTTGAAATAGTCTTCAACAGATGAAACACAAACAAGTCCTGTCTGACTGCGACCGTTCATTATCAACTGATATATATAGTAACAATCTTTGTCTTCCTGGAAAAGAATACCGTGTTTGATCAATTCCTGTAGATTTTCCTTTGCCTTTTCATACACAGCCACACTGTGAATGTCAGTTTCTGGAGCAAGGTCTATTTCCGATTTGGTGACATGTAAAAAAGAAAAGGGATTATCCTTTGCTTCTGTTCTTGCTTCATCGCTGTTCAATACATCATAGGGTCTTGATGCTACAAGTTGAGATAATTCTGATTTTGGTCTTAATGCCCTGAACGGTTTAATGATCGCCATTTATTATCCTTTTTTTAATGCAAACTCTTTCATTAATTGTGTTAGCGCTTTGACACTTTCTAATGGTAAAGCGTTGTACATAGATACCCTGAATCCCCCTACGCTGCGATGTCCTTTTACACCTACCATGCCTTCATTCTTACACCAGTCGAGAAATTCTTTTTCGAGTAATTCATTATCCATAACAAACACGGCATTCATTTTACTTCTGTCTTCCTTTGCAACAGGAGCTTTGAAAATGGGTAAACTGTCCAATGTGTTATAAAATAATGCAGCTTTCTCGTTATTAATTTTTTCTATAGCTTCAACACCACCTTTCTTTTTTAGCCATCTCAGGGTAAGCATGGCCACATATACCGCAAATACAGGAGGTGTATTCAGCATACTTGCTTCCTTGATGTGATTCTTGTAGTCAAGAATAGTGGGGATGCTCCGGTTCACTTTGCCCAGGATATTTTTATTTATTACAACCAGGTTGACACCGGCTGCCCCGATATTTTTTTGTGCACCTGCATAGATGACATCGAACTTGTTGAAATCAAGTACCCGGCTCATAATATCACTGCTCATATCTGCTACTATTGGCACACCACAATCAAATGGTATCTTATGCCATTGTGTGCCTGCAATGGTTTCATTGGTAGTAATATGAAGGTAGGCAGCGGTTGGACTCACCGGCAAATCCTTAGGTATTGTGGTATAATTGCTGTCTTTGGATGATGCGGCGATTTCTACATGCCCGAAAAGCTTAGCTTCTTTTATGGCTTTGTTTGCCCATGTTCCGGTTTCGGTATATGCTGCAACATCATTTTCATTTAAGAGGTTCATGGGCACCTGCATAAATTGTGTTGTGGCCCCACCATGTAAGAAAAGCACTTCATGGTCATTATCCAGCTGCATTAATTCTTTTACAAGACTTCTGGCCTCTTCCATTACAGGCTGGAATAATGGCGTCCGGTGACCTATTTCCAGGAGAGAAAGACCCGTATCGTTGAAATTGAGTATAGCCCTGCTGGCTTCTTCAAAAACTTCTTTCGGCAAAATTGACGGGCCCGCATTGAAATTGTGAATCATGGCGCAAAGGTATTGAATGCAGGTTTTACTGTCCATAAAAAATCCCTTACAGAAGAAACTATAAGGGATTTTTATAAGGGCATTAATTTATTTAATGTACATGTACTTTTCCTTCTGCCAGTTTTTTACCAGCAGCATCACCAATTACAACATAATAAATTCCGGTATTTGCTTTTTGCAAATTGATTGGAATTAATGTGTAAGGCCCTGTTACAGTAAACTGTCCGTTGAACACTCTTGAACCTTTGCTGTCAAAGATGGAAATTGATCTTTGTGTGCTGGCTCCTCCATAATTGTAATAAGAAACGGTAAAGTTTCCATCGTTTGGTGAAGGGAAGATGAATAGCTTATTGCTTATAGTAGCATCAATAGTTACAACAGCAGACTGATTAGAACAGGTAAGTCCGCCGGCAAACACTTCTTGTATACTGACCTGGTAAGATCCGGTATTCTCAATATTTACAACATAACTGTTAGTGGTATTACTAAATGTTGAGCCGTTCAAAGACCAGGACGTCGTCAATGTTCCGCCTGTAGAAGCACTTGGTACCGCTGTAAGAGTGGTTGTTTGCCCTGGCAACAAGCTTGTTAAAGGAGCAGCATTTAGGGAAACAGTTGGTAACTGGCGTACAGTGAGCAGTGCCCCGGATGAGGCAACCGGATTGGTACAAATATTATTGGATAACAAGCAGCGATATCGGTAATTATTCATGCCGGTGGTGACTGCATTAATTGTCAGGCTTGAATTAGTAGCTCCGCTGATATTGGTCCAGTTGGCACCGCCATCTGTACTTACCTGCCATTGATAAATCACTCCAGCGCCGCTTCCTGTTACATTGAATGTGGCGTTACTGCCGGAACACCTTTCTGCATTGGCGGGCTGACTTGTAACGGTTACTGGCGCAATTACAGTTAATATAGCAGCAGTGGAAGTCACGGCCGGNNTTATTATATGTTGTTCCGCCATCAGTGCTCAATTGCCACTGGTAGGAGATACTTGTGCCAGTAGCCGTTACTGAGAAGGTAGCACTACCCCCTTCACAGATAGTTGCATTCTGGGGATTAGTAGAAACAGCNNGATATTTAGTGTTGCAGTAGTAGCTCCTGAATATACACCGCCGTTAGTGATATCATTGAAACCACTGCCTGTATTTACCTGCCATTGGTAAATAATACCTGAACCACTTCCTGCTACTGTAAAGCTTGTATTGGCGCCTGCACATACGGTACTGTTAGCAGGCTGTGTTGTTACAGTTACAGAAGTTACAACCGATAAAGTTGCACCGTTTGAATTGGCAGCAGGTGAACAGGATCCTGTCACTACACAACGATACCGGTTACCATTCATACCAGGTGTAATTCCTGTTAATGAATAACTCGCTGTATTTGCGCCGCTGATATTATTATAAGTTACACCACCATCTGTACTCAGTTGCCATTGATAAGATAAGCCGCTGCCGGTTGCTGTAATACTGAAAGTATGGTTGCTTCCGGTACACAACAATACATCTTGAGGCTGCGTAGTTATTGCCGGAGCTGAATTAACAGTTAATGTTGCCGCAGCTGATGTCGTACTTCCGCATAAAGTTGAAGCAATACAACGATAGCGGTAATTGTTCATACCCGCTGTAACTCCTGTAAGGTTCAGTGTAGGAGTTGTGGCATTTGAGTAAACTCCGCCATTTGAAATATTATTAAATGTAGCGCCGCCATCTATACTCAACTGCCATTGATAACCGGTAGCACCGGTAGCGGTAACAGAAAATGATGTATTTGTTCCGCTACAAACTGTTTGATCAGCCGGCTGTGCAGTTATTGCTGGTCCGCTTCCGGCGTTGATAGTAAATGTAACGTTAGTTACCTGGGTCGTAGCTCCGGTAGCAGTTCCGGTTACAGTGATAGTGTATGTTCCGGCTGAAAGTGTATTTGCATTGTTGAGTGAAACAATCGTACTGCTGCCGGGTGTTACAGGGTTAGGAGAGAAGGTAACGGTAGTACCGCCAGGTACTCCGGCTGTAGCTGATAAACTGATCGGGTTAACAAAGCTTCCGACCGAACTGGTTGGCAAAGTAACATTCATTACTGAGGGAGCCGGGCATGTTGCAGTAGCTGGTGTGGAAGAGCCAAATACAAATCCACCCGGAACGGCAGCCATTGGACTTTCCCAGACACCACGGCCATAAGTTGCTACCCGTATTTTACCGGCATTCTTTTGAATTTCCAATTCATTAATTGCAACGAGTGGAAGGTTATCAGAATAATTCGTCCAGTTAGCGTCAGGTTCAGTTTTGTAGTAAACACCAATATTCATTCCTACATAAATTCCACGGGGGGTATTATCGTCAACAACAACAGCACGGGCAACAATGGCGGGTAAATTTGCTGACNNGATGGATTGGTTGGATCTACAGCTATGTCGTTGATCGTGGCAGGAGCACTGCGGGTAGTCCAGGTGGCGCCATCATTTGTTGTAACATAAAGTGTCGACCCATTTGAAGCATAAATATAATTTGGATCTGAGGGTGCTACAGCTAAATCAGCTAATGTAGTTGTAATTACTCCCGAAGAAATATTTGTCCAGCTGCTGCCACTATTGGTAGATTTATATACGCCTGTCCAGCCGCCATATAAAATTGTTTCATTGGTAGGATGTATTGCCAGAGGTGTTACCCATTGGCCGGGCGAAGGCCTCGGCAACCCGCTATAAGAATTTCCTCCGTTTGTTGACCGGTAGATTGATCCGTTTTGACTGGTGCCCCAGAGGTTTAAATGATTGGTAGGGCTTACCAGGCCTTCCATACCATCGGCACCGAGCCAATCCACCCAAGTGCCAGAGGCTTGTTTGGCGGCAGTACCATTATCCTGTGCACCTCCTGTTATTACCGTCGCATTGGTTTGAGAACTGGCAATGCGGTAAAATTGACGAATACCCAAACCAGTGGAAAGGTCCGTCCAGTCTTCTCCGTTATTAGTACTCTTATAAAGACCTCCGTCTGATATGGAATAAAGATTCGAGTTGATGAAGAATAAACCATGTACATCGGCATGGTTATATCCGATACTGTTGGGGAGTGACCATGCAGTTACAGCCGTGAATGAAGTTGCTTCGTCTAATGATTTCCAGCAAATGATACCTGCAATATGCACTTCAGCCGCATTTGTCGGAGAAACATCCATCGCCATATCATAAGTAGCCTGGCCAGAAGTGCCGGTTCCATTGGTTTCGTAGCCAAAATAGTTAGTGCCGCTTGCGGGGCTACCTACAACTGTAGTAGTGAAGGTCAGTCCCGCATCAGTAGATTTATACATTCTCCCGAATAGGCTTCCGCTGGCCTGGGCAATATATACATAGTTGGGATTAGCTGGTGTAACCGATACTAAGGTGCGGCCGGTATTGGTAATACCTTGTGCTGCTGATACTGGTGTCCATGTTATTCCATTATCTGCAGAACGATAGACATCATTACCGGTTGCATACATAATATTGACATCATCTGGTTTGAACTCAATATCTTCTTTGCTGCCACTATGTACCTGGGTCCATGATGCTCCCGCATTTATCGATCTCCAGATTCCGTTTGTTGCAGTAGCAAAAACAATTGAACTGTTTGTTGGATGAATTAATATCTTCCGAACGGTGCCTGACGGCCCTGCTCCGGCGGCAGCCCATGTTGCGCCGGCATCAGTTGATTTGATGATGCCAACGCTTCCGCTCATACCTGCATAAACAATGTTTTGATTTAACGGATCAATGGTTAAAGCAAAAACAGACATCCAGTTGGCGTTATTATCAGTAAGAGGGGCCCAATTCAACCCTCCGTTTACAGACTTCCAGATACCTCCACCGGGAGAGCCTACATAGATAATATTCTCGTTGGCCGGATGAATGGCGAAAGCAGACAATCTTCCTGTTCCGGGGTTCCATCCGCTGGTACGGTTCCAGCCCCATGGGCCCAATTCTGTCCAGCTACCTGCTTCGGTTCTGAAAGATCCCATAGCAGTCCGGCTTTCTGTATAGCGATTCCATTCTGTTTGAGGAGACAGGTAGTTTCCGTTTTCATCTATATGAAACTTTCGCTCATATAACCAGCGCTGAAATTGCTTGTAGCCGGTTCCTCTTCCTGTACCAGCTGTATCAAAATGACGATTAGCTATTCTCTCAGCCTCCTGAATGGAGATATCGTTTCTTTCCATCAGTTCATAAACAGAAATCTGGGCATTGGAGATAACAAAAGACATGCAGACAAGTGCAAGCAGTAAATTTTTTTTCATACATGGAGGTTTGTACATAGGTAAAAACAGTTGATAAAAGTAGACAATAAAACCCGTAAATACCAAGGGTGCACAATCGATTGTGCAGTAAAATATCAGTTATTATTCATGTTCCCTGCCTTTGATGGGTGCATTTTTCCAGGAATTATTTAAAACTTCGAATTCTTTCAGTTCTTCATTAGTAAATTCCCTGTTATTCAGTTTTTTCAGATCTGGCTGACCGGCATTAACCCATGCGGTATACCAAAAAGAAGCAGTGGCATGTATAGACTGCCTCATTCTTCTTTCTATCATTCCTTTTAGCCGGGTGTCGTATGCTTTTGAAAAGGCAGATGAATACTGCCGGATGGTAATTCCGTTTCTATCTTCGAATGAAAATTTTTGATCCTGCGGAAAACTGGCTGTCAGTTCTTTTTCCATTTGAAGTACTGTGTCTGCAGCAGCAGCACTTTCCAATACTCTTTTCCAGATAAAATCAGCGGGATTTTTTAAGTATTCAGCTTTCCCTATAAAGAAATCCCATTCTTTTTCCGCCAGTAACTCCGGTACACGGCTTTCCCAAAAACCGTGTATTCCCTTTTGGCCGGAGAACTGCCCGTTGTGGTTGCTGTTGGCATGCAATGGTACATGTGCATCAGCTATGTAATGCCCGATTTCCGCAGCATATCGCAATATCTTTACCTGGTTCTTTTCTTTAAATGCGCTGGTTAACCGATAGAGCATTGTCTGCAGCCACCATGGCACAATTCCATAAGTATTAAGCGTATCTTCAGAATATTTTGCTACCGCATCCTCCCATTTTCTTGGTAAATCCGGGTAGGGATAATGGCCATAACGGTCAATATCAATATAGTGCCTTGGGCCTTCTTCGGGTACGGCATATCTTCTTTTATCAGGATCTACTGCATGTTCAGACAGGAAATCAATTTGAGGTTTGAATAAAACCATCATTTCAGGAGGAAGAAGAAATACCGCATGATAGTTGATCTTTCGATGGCCGTAGAAGCCCCAGCAAAAGCTTTTGATGGAAAACAGAATAGTAATGATAAGTAGCAACGATTTCTTCATGCAAACTATTCAAAAGATAAGGCTAAGCTGGTATGAAATTAATGTTTTTGTTCCTGATCTGCATCCTCTGCTTCGAGATCTACCACACCACCTGTTACAGCATACTTCATTGCCTCGCCGGAGGTAATGTGTTCTATCTTTTTTACTTTATCTCTCGGAAGAATATATAGCTGACCCGCAAAATTGTAGGCCTGCGGAACATATACTGCTACTTTATCTGCACCCATATCAAATTTTGCCATCTCTTCATCCGTAAGAAAACCGACAATCCAGACTTCATCCGAAAATACATTGGCCAGAACGGCTTTATTGAACTTTCTTTTATTACCTGCAAAAGCTTCAAAAAAATCCCTGGTGCTGGTGTAGATAAATTTTATACCGGGTGTTTTTTCCAGCCACCTGTCAAACAGGTTGAATAATCTTGATTGAATAAAAAAGGAACTCAGGTAACCGATTAAAATGACCGCTGTGATGATGACTACAAATCCCAACCCATAATTTTTTACTTCGTGGCCGATAATCCTGCCCTGTGCATCTTTAATCGGCTCACGGAAAATAGGAATCCAGTTATCCACTGTGGATACAACCCAATAAATGGCATAGATAGTTATAGCCAGCGGAGCAATGATCAATAACCCCTGCAGGAAATATTGAACTACTTTCTTAAACCGGAAAGGTTCTTTTGGCAAATAGGAACGCAGGGAAAAACGATTGTTCATGCAATAAAAGTACGATAAACCACTATCACCTTTTAAATCATTGTAAACCATTAAAAAGCGATGGTTGCTGACTTACATTCCCCGACGTTGTTGGCAAGGAGCACTCATCACTATACATGATAAATGGTAAATAAAGATGATGGAAACTTTGGTAACGAAAAAAGTTTCCATAGTTTTGCTCCCTCAAATTTCGTAATGGAAGTTCGTGACAGAATAATTGAAAAGGCGAATGAGCTGTATATGCAGTACGGTATCCGTTCTGTTTCCATGGATGATATTGCCAACGGGCTGGGTATGAGTAAAAAAACATTGTACCAGCATTTTGCTGATAAGGATGCGCTGGTAGAAGCAGTGGTGGACTTGCATATCGTTCAAATGAAGCAGGATTGCGGTAATTGTAAAAGCAATGCAAAAGATGCTATTCATGAAATTTTTAATACCATGGAATTGCTGATGGAAGAATTCAGCAACATGAACCCAATGGTATTATACGACCTTGAAAAATTTCATTTTAAAGCCTACCAGAAATTCAGGGAACACAAAGACAGTTATCTGCAAAGTATTGTACGTAATAACCTTGAATGGGGTATAAAGGATGAGTTGTACCGTGCAGACCTGAATATTGATATTATTTCAAAATACAGGATGGAATCCATGATGCTGCCTTTTAATGTGGCAGTGTTTCCACCTGGTAAATATAATGTAGCAGAAACGACCAATATGATATTGGAGTTGTTTATATATGGTGTAGCTACTTTAAAAGGCCATAGGATGATTCAGAAATATAAAGAACAACGTCAAAAAAATTAACCATGATGACCTTCAGAAAACCAACTTTCATTTTTTTTATCCTTGCCCTCTCCATTTCTGGTATGGCCCGGGCACAGGGTGGTGGAAACAGCGATTCTGTAAAAATTACAAAGCATGAATTTTCAGTTCAGCAGGCGGTTGATTATGCCTTAAAGAATAATGTGAATGTAAAGAATGCGCTGGAAGATGTGTTGTACCAGGAGCAGGTTAACAGGGAAGTGACTTCCAATGCTTACCCCAAAATCAATGCAAGCCTTGGAACAACTTACAATCCCAATGTTGCCACACAGGTAATCCCCAACTTTATTTCACCCTCTACTTACCAGGTACTGGTGGATGAGGGAGTAAGGGATGGTAATGGTAACCCCATTCAGATGCCAGGTGATTTTGGATTTATTGCTGCACAGTTTGGAACAAAATACAGTGCAGTGGGAGCTATCAGCCTGACACAAATTTTGTTTGATGGCCAGGTGTTTGTTGGCTTGATGGCAAGAGATGCTACTATGCGTTTTGCCAGAAAGAAAGTAGAAGTAACAGAGGAAATGATCAAGGCGAACATTCATAAGGTGTACTACCAGCTGGTGGTTAGCAAGACACAGGTAGAGTTGCTGGACGCTAATATTGAAAGGCTTGAAAAACTGCTAAAGGATACCCGGATCATTTATGAAAACGGTTTTGCTGAAAAGCTGGATGTAGATAAACTGAACGTACAATTGACCAACCTGCAGACTGAAAAGCAAAAAGTATTGAACAGTATCTCCAATGGATACTATGGACTGAAAGTGCTGATGGGTATGCCGGTAAGGGATGAACTGGTGCTAACTGACAAGCTTACCGATGAACAGATAAAAGAAGGAATATTAGAAAATAGTATCTATAAATATGAGGACAGGAAGGAATTTCAATATGCCCAGATAGGCAAAGAACTTAATGAGTATAATATCCGCCGGTACAAACTGAGCCAGATACCAACTGTATTGCTCAATGGCCAGTACGCCAAGAATGCACAACGAAACAAATGGAATTTTTTTGGAAAAGGTGACTGGTTTACCATTTCCAATATTAGCCTGAATATAAATATTCCCATTTTCAACGGGTTTTATACAAAATCAAAAATTCAGCAGACTAAAATACAGCTGCGCCAGACAGAAAACCAGATTGAAGCATTAAAGCTGACGATCGATAATGAAGTTGAGACGGCAAAGAATAATTTCCGTTCAGCCATAGCCACAATGGATTTCCAGAAAAAAAATATGGAACTCGCAGAAAAAGTTTACCAGCAGACAAAGAAGAAATACGAAGTAGGAACAGGTTCGCAAACAGAAATTAACGCAGCGCAGGTAGAATTGAAAACGGCACAAACAAGTTATATAACTGCTCTGTATGATGCGATCATTTCTAAGATCGATTATATGAAAGCAACCGGAAAATTATAAATCAACAACCATGACCAATAAAAACTATAGTATGAATAATATAATGAAAATATCGGCAGCTGTTTTTTTCGCAGCTGTACTGGCAGCCTGCGGCGGTGGAGCCAAAGAAAAAAAGGGAAACCTTGGTGACCTTAAATCCAGGCTGGAAAAACTGAAAAAACAAAAAAGTGAAATTGATGCGGATATCAAAAAGATGGAGGACGAGATAGCCAAGGCAGATCCTGAAGCTGCGCAGCAGGTAAAAAGACTCGTGGCGGTAGATACACTCCGTGTCCAGGATTTTGCTCATTACATTGATTTGCAGGGAAAGGTATCCAACAGCGGTATCGGTTATGTAGCGCCTAAAGGTGGTGGCGGAGTAGTAAGGGCCATTTATGTAAAAGTGGGACAGAAAGTAGGTGCAGGCCAGGTGGTAGTAAAGCTGGATGATGCCCTTCAGCAACAGGCCTTGATTGCTGCGCAGCAATCAACCGGTCAGTTAAAAGCGAGACTGGCACAGGCACAAACGATTTACGAACGTTACCAGAATCTCTGGAAGCAGAATATAGGTGCGGAGATAAATGTAATCAATGCAAAAGCAGATGTGGATGCCATCAGTGCACAATTGAGAGCAGCAGAAGCACAGGTAGGCCAGGCCAGAGAAGCTTTGAATATGACCAGTGTTACTGCCGGAATGAGCGGTGTGGTAGAAGAAATTAATGTACGAGTGGGTGAATTCTTTAGTGGTGCTACACAGCAGGGGGGGCAGATCGTAATTGTAAATGCCACCACACTCAAAGCCGAAGTGCCGGTGCCGGATAACTATGTGGCTAAAGTGAAAAAAGGAGATAAAGTGCTTATTTCTGTTCCGGAAACAGGCAAACCTGCTTTTGAATCAGTTATCAGTGTTGTGGGGGCGTCTATTGATGAAAAGACCCGTTCATTCATGACAGAAGCTAAACTGCCTTCTGATCCATTACTGAAGCCTAATCAAACAGCAGTAATGAAAATACTTGACTACGAAGCAAAGGGAACCATTGCCGTGCCGGTGAATGTTGTACAAAGTGATGAAAATGGAAAATATGTATACGTAATGGAGAAATCAGGGGATAAAATGATAGCCCGAAAGAAAAATGTAAATGTGGGAGAAGTATACAACGGAGTTATTGAAATTAAAAATGGCTTAAGCGGTGGCGAATTACTTATTACAGAAGGGTATCAGTCTATCTATGATGGCCAGGCGGTCACTACCGGTAAGTAGTCTTTTTGAGATGCGAATTATCAAATAATTATTTATGTCAGTTATTCAATCAGCAATAAAAAAATTCAAAGAGTTTAAACCAACCAGCTGGGCTATTGACAACAGGGTAGCCGTATATATCCTGGCTATTATCATCTCCGCTATTGGTTTTCTCCAGTTCATTACGTTGCCCAAGGAGCAGTTTCCGGATATTGTTGTGCCGACAATTTCTGTCACCACCATCTATGCAGGAAACTCAGCCAAGGATATTGAAAGTCTGGTAACACAACCCATCGAAAAGGAATTAAAGGGTATCAGCGGCGCCAAGGTAAATAAGATACAGAGCATTTCACAGGCAGATTATAGCCTTATTGTAGTGGAGTTTGATACCGATGTGGAAACAGACATAGCCAAGCAAAAAGTAAAGGATGCGATCGACAGGGCTATGTCAGATCTTCCAAACGATCTGACTTCTGAACCCAATGTCCAGGAATTTGCTTTTAGTGAAATTCCCATCATGTTTGTAAACATCAGTGGTGATTATGATGGTATGCAGCTGAAGCGGTATGCTGACAAAATGCAGGACAGGTTTGAAAGCCTGGGTGAAGTGAACAGAGCAGAAATTGTTGGTGCACCGGAAAGAGAGATACAAGTAAATGTAGATCCTTACAAACTTACAGCGGCTAGGGTTAGCCTGATGGATGTAGAAAATGCCATCAGCAGGGAGAACCATGATATCACAGGTGGTTTGATAGAAACGGGTAATATGAAGCGAACACTGAAAGTAAAAGGACAATTTACCAGTGTAAATGATTTATACAATGTAATCGTACGCAGCAGTGCACAGGGAGCTTCTGTTTATTTGAGAGATGTGGCAGAATTAAAAGATACAGTGAAGGAAAAGGAAAGTTTTGCCCGGCTGGATGGAAAGAATGTGGTAACACTAAATATTGTTAAGCGTTCTGGTGAAAACCTGATAGACTGTGCTGATAAAGTAAAGGCTGAGGTGGAAAGCATGCAGAAATCAGGCGAATTGCCTAAAAATCTCAGGGTTGAATTTACCGGCGATACAAGTAAACAAACAAAAACCTCATTCACTGAACTGATCAACACAATCATCATCGGGTTCTTGTTGGTACTCATCATCCTGATGTTTTTTATGGGTGTTACCAATGCCTTCTTTGTGGCGCTGAGTGTCCCCCTGTCAGTGTTTGTAGCCTTCTTGTTCATACCGCTGGTCAGCAGTATCTCTGGCATCAATATCACTCTCAACTTCATTGTATTGTTTGCATTGTTATTCGGTTTGGGTATCATAGTGGACGATGCGATAGTGGTAATTGAAAACACTCACCGTATTTATGCCAACGGCAAGATTCCGATAGTACGAAGTGCCAAAGAAGCAGCCGGGGAGGTTTTCATTCCGGTATTAGCCGGTACGGCCACTACATTGGCGCCATTTTTCCCTCTATTGCTATGGAAGGGCCTGATTGGGAAGTTTATGATATATCTGCCCGTTGTACTCATCCTGACACTGGCGGCGTCATTGGTGGTGGCATTCTTTTTCAACCCTGTGTTTGCAGTGAGTTTTATGAAACCCGAGGGGAAAGAATTTGAAAAACCCAAAAAAGCCGTTTTCAGGAATAAATGGTTCCTTACATCACTTATAGGCGGTATACTGCTTCATTTACCAGGCTTCCATGGAGTAGCCAACTTCCTGTTGTTACTGGCAATCCTTATGGTGTTCAATGCTTATGTGTTGAACGATGTGATCCATAAGTTTCAGAATAGTTTTCTGCCAAGGCTGATGAGCAGGTATGAGCGATTGCTGAGATGGATACTGAAAGGAAAGAGGCCGGTATGGGCTTTCGTATCACTGTTTGGCCTGTTTATTATTTCATTGCTGATGCTGGTCGTCAGTATTACAACAGGAAGAACGAAATCAACATTCTTCCCGAGCGGCGATCCCAACTTTGTTTATGTATACCTGAAAATGCCGGTTGGTACAGATGTTCGTCACACAGACAGTGTATTGCATATACTGGAGCACCGGGTAGAAAAAGTGCTGGAGAAAGAAAAACCCGGAACTCCCGGTGGTATTGTCGAAAGCATCATTACCAATGTGGCCGTAAATGCCAACAATCCCAGGGACAACAACAGGAGTGTACAATCGCATCTTGGACGGATACAAGTTTCTTTTGTAGAGTTTGAAAAAAGACATGGCAAGGAAACCAGGCCGTATATGGATAAGATCCGCGAAGTGGTGCAGGGTATCCCCGGTGCCAGTGTGGAAGTGGCCCAGGAAGATAATGGTCCGCCTACTGATCCACCGGTTAACATTGAAGTGTCGGGAGATTATTTGGAAAATGTAACAAAGATTGCTACTGACCTGTATCGCTTTTTAGACACCAATCGTGTAGAAGGTATTGAGAACCTGCAACCGGATGTTGACCTGTTTAACCCGGAGATCACTGTTAAAGTAGACAGGCAAAGGGCTACTATGGAGGGCCTGAGCACCGTTCAAATCGGCATGGAACTGCGTACAGCCATCTTTGGTAAAGAAGTGAGCAAGATCAAAGACGGTGAGGATGAGTATAAAATTCAGTTGCGTTTCAAAGAAGACCTGCGCAAAAATGTTTCAGACCTGTTGAACATGCGGATCACTTTCATGGACATGAATACCATGCAGGTGAAATCATTACCGCTCAGTTCAGTGGCTTCTGTTGACTATACAAATTCTCCCGGCGGCATTAACCGTAAGAATGTAAAACGCACTATTCAATTACAAAGTAATGTACTTGACCCAACGATGGTAGCACCAATCAATGCGCAGCTGGAAACTAAGATCAAAGAGTTCAAAGAAAAAAATGCAGTGCCTGCAGATGTCAACATCAAACTGAGCGGACAAAGTGAACAGGAAAAGGAAACGTCCGCTTTCCTGGGTAAAGCATTATTGATAGCATTGGGACTTATCTTCTTCATACTGGTGTTGCAGTTCAACAGTATGAGCAAGCCATTCATTGTTTTGACGGAAATATTCTTCTCTATTATTGGTGTGTTCCTGGGATATGCCATTACCGGAATGACCGTAGCGACTATCATGATGGGAGTAGGTATTATTGGTCTTGCCGGTATAGTAATCAAGAACGGTATCCTCTTGATTGAGTTTACCGATGAATTACGTAGCCGTGGTATGCGTACCCGTGAAGCAGCCATACAGGCAGGAAAGATCCGTATCATTCCCGTATTGCTGACAGCAGTAGCAACAATATTAGGTTTGTTCCCGCTGGCTGTTGGATTGAATATTGATTTTGCCGGATTATTCCAGCATCTTCGTCCAAACCTGTTCTTTGGTGGTGATAGTGTTGTTTTCTGGGGGCCATTAGCATGGACGATCATATTTGGTCTGATATTCTCTTTCTTCCTGACCTTGGTGATGGTGCCGAGTATGTACCTTATTGCAGAAAGGCTGAAAAGACCCATGCAACAATTCTATGGTACCAAATATATTGCCCTGCTTGGGTTTGCCGGACCCTTCTTCTTCATATTTGTCGGTATCATGTACCTGGTAAGAAGAATTCAGGGTAAAAAAGTATGGCTGGGCAAGCCTAAGCCAGCAGCAAAAAAGGCTTAAAGATTGTCTGAAATGTGTGGTTGGTTTTGGTTATAAAAAAGCGGCTCTGTGGTTGGAGCCGCTTTACTTTTTATGCTGTGGAATTTTTAGTTTAAAAGAAATGTAGCGCTGATTTTTAATTCCAGCATCCTCAAAGGGCTTGTATATACTTCAGCCACCTGGTGCTCATGCAATTGCTGAGTGGATGCATTTATAAAAGTGATATTTAAAGGCTTTCCATCAGAGTTAACGGGAGGGTTATTGGCATCCACCAATTTCTTTGTGTTGATATAATTGAGGTTGCCTCCCTGAATGTTATTGACAGTCAGATCAATCCATCCCCTGCTTTTTCTGCTATTTCTATTGAAGATACTCCAGTCAACTTGCAAACCTCCTCCGTAACCGGTATAGATCGTTCCGTCTTTAATAATGTTTCGCTGGTCCAGGGGCGCACATCCTCCCGGGTCGTGAGGGTCTTCAACAAAAATGTTACTATAAAAACTTGTGTAGCCTGTTTTTCCGCTCAGGTAAGGTGTAACAATTTTATTTCGCAGCAGGTCTATTCTTGTTTGCAGGCCACCCTGCACCACCATGCTGCTGTAAAAAACATCAGTCCGGGTAATGTCGCCGTTTGCGAAAGTAAATGTTTGTTCCTTTCTTGTACTGGCATACATGCCCCAGCCAAAATCGACACCTAATTGTACCCGGTCCATGTTACCCGGTAAACGATATAGTCCACTCAGGGCAAGGCTATGAACAGCCCTGATATTTTTTTTCATTTCCTGCTTCGGTAAACTGAGCGAATAACCACTACTCAGGTAAAACTGGGCAGAAGAGAAAATACTGATAGTAAGAAAAAGAAGAGTGTAGATAAGCTTCATATTACAAGGTTTTTGTCCTTTAAATAACAACAAATACCGCAAAGGTTCATGGCTTAGATTGTTAAAAAGTTAAAAAATACCCACTGGCCGGTATAAACATGGCATAAAAAAACCGTCACCACCTGGTGACGGTTTTGCTTTAATAGTTACTCTGCTTAGAAAGCTTTTTTCTGTACAGGCTTTCCATCTACATCCAGTTCAATTACTTCATAACCTGTTTTCTTCACTCCCTCTATGATTTTGGCTTTGTCGCCTACCAACAGGATATTCATTTTTTCAGGGTTCAGCATTTTTTTCGAAATCGCATCTACCTGCTGTTTGGTCAGGTTGGCGAGTATCTTGTTTTGCTGGTCCACATAATTGGCCGGCAGGTTATAATCCAGTATGCGGCCGATAAAGCCTGCTTTCTGAATACCGGTTTCGTAGAGCAATGCATCCCGCTGACCCAAGGAATTCTTCATAAACTTCAGTTCAGCTTCGGTGATACCGTTATCACGATAATTTTTCAACTCTTTCATTACTTCAATCAATGCACTGTCTGTTGCATCGGCACGGATACCGGAACTGAATTCGAAATCACCAGTGTATTCATCAGCCGTAAAGGAGCTGCGGGCACCATATGTCCAGCCTTTGTCTTCTCTGAGATTCAGGTTTAAACGGCTGTTGAAATCACCGCCCAGTGCATAGTTCATCAGTCTTGATTTGTAGAAATCACCTGTGGCATCGTATTTCAAACCGGTAGCATAACCAACCCGGAATTGAGATTGGGCTGCTTTAGGAATGTCCACCAGGTACACTTTAGATTTATCAATTTCGGTTGCTTTTGCGTTTACGGCAGGCAACTCGACTTTCTTATTAGGCAGTTTGTTCAGGAAAGCCAGTTTGGGAAGAACTTCAGCTTGTTTTACATCACCCACTATTACCACTTTCACACCCTTTGATGTCATGTAGTTCTTGTAATAACTTTCAACATCTTCCAGTTTCAGGTTGGCAATAGTATATTCCGTTCCGTCTTCGCTCATGCCCAAGATGCTGTTAGGGCCATAATTCAGCTTGGCAAAAACATTATCAGCAACAGCAGCCGGATCGGCCTTTGCCTGCTTGAATCCCTGTAATCGTTGCTGCTGAATGCGGCCGAAAGCTTCCGGTGTGAATTTGGCATTGAACATCCTTTCTTCCACCAGTGCCAGTGTCTGGTCAAGATTTTTCTTCAGGGTCTGGATGCTGAAGGTGATACCATCGAATTTGCTGGAAACAGAGACATTGCTTCCCAGCTTTTGCAATTCCACTGCCATTTGTTCTGCAGTATAATTCCTGGTATCCTCATTCATCATACTGGCAAACATGCTGGCAAGTCCAATCTTTGAAGTATCATTCGCCTGTAATAAGTGGCCACCGGGAACCGTAATAGTCATGGTCACTGTCGGAATCTCGCTGGATTCTGTACCAATCATTTTCACGCCGTTTGGCATATCCTTTCTCCAGAATTTGGGAACCTTTACAGTTGGGTAAGCGCCATTTCCTGGTATCTTGCTTCGGTCAAAATTGTCTTTTGCTTTTGCATATTTCAATCCTGCATAGCCATAATCAGGTGCATCATATTTGGATGAGTCTATCTTGTAATTATCAGCGGCAGCAATCAACTTCTCCTGGCCTTTGGGTAATACACTCAGAAAGACAGCTCCTTTTCCTTTGATATATTCATTGTACACTCTCATCACATCTTCTTTGGTCACCGACTGGTACATTTTAATCAGGTCGGCGATCTTGTTAGGATTGCCGGTGAAAGTCTGGAAAGAAGCCAGCTGGGAGATTTTTCCGGAAACACTTTGCAAACCGTTGATCAGCTGTGATTCAATACCGCCTTTGAACTTGGCAATATCATCGTCCGTAACACCTCTTGCTTCGAAAGAGTCAAGAGAGTTGCGATAAATTGAATCCAATACTGCCAATGATTTGCCCGGTGAAGGAATCAGCTGAACAAAAAATTCACCGGCCAGTTCAGACAGGCTGCTGAAAGTACTTGCCTGGAGAGCGGTTTTTTTCTTTATCATTTGCTGGTACAAAACAGAGTTTTTACCCTGCCCCAATACCTGAGCCAAACAGGCCAGGGCGCCCATATCCTTATGATAGTTGGGTACAGTGGGATAAACGACCAGCAACAAAGGAAGCTTGGCGTAATTATCTACATAAGAAGCATACCTGTCGCTGCTTAATACAGCGGGTGGAACAACAACAGGTTTTACTTCCGGGCCGCGGGGTATGCCACCGAAATATTTTTCAACCAGCTTTACCACTTCGGCAGGTTTTACATCACCACCAACTGAAACAGTTGCGTTATTAGGTCCGTACCAGCGAAGGAAGAAGTTCTTTAAATCATTTACATCTACACGGTTCAGATCTTCCACATATCCAATAGTAAGCCATGAATAAGGGTGGCCATAGGGGTATAAGTTTCTGGAAGCCGTTTCGTTGGCCAAACCGTAAGGACGGTTATCATAATTCTGTCCTCTTTCATTCTTCACGGTAGAACGCTGTATCTCGAATTTCTTTTGGGTTACTGCATCCAGCAAAAAACCCATGCGGTCTGCTTCCAGCCACAGCATCTTTTCCAGCTGGTTGCTGGGCACTGTTTCAAAATAGTTGGTTCGGTCACGGTTGGTAGTACCATTCAATGTACCGCCGGCATCAGATACAATTTTGAAATGCTGCTCATCGGCTACGTTATCACTTCCCTGGAACATCATGTGTTCAAAGAAGTGGGCGAAACCGGATTTTCCTATTTCTTCCCGGGCAGATCCCACATGATAGGTGACATCCACATGTACCACCGGGTCACTGTGATCTTCATGAATGATTAAAGTAAGCCCGTTGGGCAATACATATTTTTCGTAGGGGATAACGATCTCGTTTCCCTGCTTGGTTACTTTCTCTACCAGCTTTGCCTGCCCGTTTACATAAACGGAAAGAATCAGCAGAAAAGCTGAAAGCATCATCAGACGTTGTTTCATAAATAAATTGTTTTATCGGTCTGGCAAATTAAACAAATCCGGCCTTCAAATGGTTGCCATTTATCATTTTTAGCTACAAAGAATGACTGGTCAGCCGGAAACTTGCGTTTGTCAATTCATTTCCTCCCTTCATACCTTTGATAAAAATAATTATATGAGTACAGCTCCCCGTGTCAATCATGAAATTGACTATAAGCTTTATGGTGAAGAAATGCAGTTCGTTGAGATTGAATTGGATCAGAATGAAACGGCTATTGCCGAAAGCGGTTCTATGATGATGATGGAAGACGGTATCCAGATGGAAACCATTTTTGGAGACGGGTCAGCCCAGCAGCCTACCGGCTTCTTTGGAAAACTGGTCAGCGCCGGTAAACGGGTGCTGACGGGTGAAAGCCTTTTTATGACCGCTTTTACCAACACGGCAGGAGGTAAACGGAAAGTAAGCTTTGCTGCACCTTACACCGGCAAGATCATCCCGATGGACCTGCAACAACTTGGTGGTACTATAATTTGCCAGAAAGATGCTTTTCTCTGTGCTGCAAAAGGTGTAAGTGTTGGTCTGCATTTTCAGCGCAAGCTGGGTGTGGGCATTTTCGGCGGTGAGGGCTTCATCATGCAGAAACTGGAAGGTGATGGCATGGCTTTCCTGCATGCCGGTGGTTATATAGTAGAAAAGGAACTGAAAGCCGGAGAAATATTAAAGATAGATACCGGCTGCGTGGTGGGCTATTCGCCAACAGTACAGTTTGATATTGAATTTGTAAAGGGCATCAAGAATTTTATGTTTGGCGGCGAAGGTTTATTCTTTGCCAAACTGCAGGGACCGGGCAAAGTGTGGATACAATCATTGCCGATCAGCCGGCTGGCCGGAAGAATTGTGGCCTATGGTACTTACAAACGCAAAGAAGAAGGAAGTGTGCTGGGGGGCCTGGGTAATTTGTTTGACGGAAGGGAATAGGGATTATCCCACATGTATAGTTATATTTCCCACTAAGCCACAAAGAACACAAAATATATTAGTCACAGAAGCACTGAAGTTTTTTCTTCTCTGTGTTTCAGTGCTTCTGTGGCTTCATCATAATAGATTTTGCGTCTATGCGTGAAAAGCTTTGTGAGCATAGTGTCTCCAATGTTTGCGGGAGATAAATTTCATCAACTTATTGTACACCGGGGTATTTACTGGCCAGCACCAGTTCATAGTCCGGGTTGTTTTTTAAGGACTGTAATACGAGGCGGAGTAATTGTAGCGCTTCTTCGGTTTGAAAAGCCTGATCATGTGCAAGCAATACCAGGTGGCCGGGTGTTTTGGTCTTTTCAGCTTCCAGCATATTCTCTATACGGCGCAGCATTAATGCAACGGATGTATCCGGCGCCAGGGTTTTATGATCAAACATCCACTCTATATCCCAGCCCATAATGTTGAAACCGGCAGCATGTAATGAATCGATGGCAGCACTGCTTTCATAAATATCTGTATGGTCAATGGTATCAATGCGCCAGGCATTGCGGCCGGGCATGCGGGCAATGTTATTGCTGAACTGCAAAGCCTGCTGTGATCGCTGGAAATCTGCCACCACACCGGAAGGATTGTTATAAAACGAAGTGTAGCGGTTGTGGGCATGGGTATAACTGTGATTACAAAGTTCGATCACTGAATCTGCTTTCAGCAGCTCCCATGTTTGATGTTGTTTGGGGCTGTCGAATACATGTTCGCCTACAATGAAGAAGCTGGCGGGTATATTCTCTTCCCTGACTGCCTGCAATACATTCCTTGTTCCTTTGTTGGGGCCGTCATCAAAAGTGAGGTAGATCTTCTTTTTGGCAATGCTGATCTTTTGCATTGAATCCTGCCGCTGTTTCTCTTGTTGTTTGATGGCGGCGCTGTCAACTACTGCTACCGGGTATTCCGGCTTTTGCCATTTCCTGTTTTCACAGGCGGAAAGAATAATAATGATAAATGTAACGGGAAGAAGACGAAAGAAAGAGGTGGTTTGTTTGGGCTCAGGTTCGCCGGTGGATGCTGTTTCCATGTTGTGGTGCTGTAATTTGATTACAGGCTAAAGATAGATACGGGCTACTGTGTTTTATAATGACTTTGGTTAAAGAATGGATAAAACGGGATTTGGTGATTGGTTAATTAGTTGACTGGTTAATTGGGGATTGGGATTTGAAGTTTATAATTTTCCTTTGTCGTTGTTCTTATAGGTGTCCTGTTTGCCAAAAAGCTTTTGTTTTACCTGCATCCAAAGGGTTGGCTTTTTGAGCTCTACCTGGATATAGGGTTCTATTGATTCAGTTCCTTTCCGGATATGGAAGGGTGTATTGCGTTTTTGCTTTTCAAAAACAACAATACTGTCGTAAAAGGAGATACCATTGATATGCGTGGTGATCTCGTTGACAAGAAGTTTTCTTTTATCGGCGATATGCCCGTCGTACAGGGAGTCAACCAGGTTTTTGGAGTATTCAATAAAAGACTTTGGGTTTTTTAATCCGCCGTGATATTCATGCCAATAGGAAGTGTGGGTGTCTTCCACAATATAAAGCCCTCCTTCTTTTACTTTTAAAAAAAGGTTTTCAAAAGAAACGATCTGCTGCCGCATGGTATGGCCGCCATCGTCGAGTATAATATCTACCTCCGGTATCTGATGGCAAACCTGCTGCAGGAATTTTTCATCTTCCTGCGAGCCGATGAAGATTTTAATATATTCTTCCTCAAACTTTTTGCACAGTGGGTTTATATCCATGGCATATACCCTGACGTTTTCGCCAAAGTATTTTTTCCAAAGCTGCAGTGACCCGCCCTGGGATATCCCGATCTCAAGTATGCTGACGGGCTGCCCCCGGTATGCTGAAAAGTATTTTTCATAAATATCCAGGTAGTGGTCCCATTTGTGAACCTGGTTACCGGTATGATCATAAAATATTTCCCTGAACGTGGCAGTTCCCATCTGTCAGTTTTTTGTGCTGCCAAAAGTACTGGAAAGTTGTTTGCAAAGGGGAGTGGTTAATTAGTTGATTGGTTAACCGGGGATTGGGTGTTGGGTTGCTGCTTGTTGATGTGGAGCGGAGAGGGTGATGAGCATCTGGTCGAAGGTGAAGAGATGTTTTACGGCGGTATTTCTTTTGAAGATGTGCTGTCCATCGGCGAGCATTTGCATTAGCTGCCGGTGAACGGCATTGTTGGCGAGAATCTTTGCCTGGGTGTCTACTTCGCTGAGCTGTGAAGAGGCGTAATAATCTTTCAGCAAGCTGTGATATACTGCTGCTGCATTGCTGAAGGCGGAAGGGAATGAGGGCGGCATGATATTATTGGCCAGTAAGCCGCCCTGGTGATTGTTGATGAAGGCCTGTGCATCTTGCAATAACTGTGTACAATGCTGCCAGGAGCCGCGGTATGCTTTGCGGTACTGCTGCGCTCCGGCTGCACTGAGCCGGATGCTGAGCTCATCTTGTGGAAATGCTTTTGTGATATAGCGTTTTAGCAGCTGCCATAACCGAAAGCACTGCGATGCCTGCTGCTTTACCTGCGCCAACAGGGTTCGGGTTGTTTCTTTTCTGCCGGGAAGGTTTTGTGCGGCATCTACCTGTGCCAGCGCTGCGTCAATATAGGCCGGTGTGTAGACCGGACTGAACTGCTGAAATGCGGTGAGGTACTGACTGCAGGAATGCCAGCCGAGACGGGCAATGGTGTACAGGTCTTGCTGTGAGCAATTGTAAGTATGCGAAGCCATGCGATAAGGTTTAAGTGCTTTGCTACTATACAGGCCTGTTTCGCTATCAAATTTATATTGTTCAGCGTGAAAATGACAAGAGCCGCAATGAATTTGACATTGTTTAGAGTGCAACTGACACCGGCGGAAATAAATCAGGTCTTGTTTAGAATGCGGCTGACATCTTTAGTTATTGATCCGGGCTTGTTTAGAATGCAACTGACATTGTTTAGAGTATGACTGACATCTTTAGAAACTGATCAGAGCTTGTTTAGAACGTAACTGACACCGGTGGTAATGAATTATGGCTTGTTTAGAATGCAACTGACATTGTTTAGCATGCGGGTGACAGTGGCGGATGACGTTTTAAGTGGCTGAAATTGAAGGGAGAGGTTAATTACGGGTAGCCGGAGGAGGGCAGATGGTAAGGATTGGTGAAAAGTTGCTTTTCAGGAATGAACCCGAATGGATGAGAAGATCTTGAAAAAGACGAATTACAGCCGACGGGCCTAAGCAGCATGCCGAGGTTTTGCAGATAGCTGACCGGCGTTAATACAGATGGCAGAAAAATATGGCAACGTTTTGCAGCTTGGCGAAGTGCGGGACTTAGAAGCACCGAACTGTCAAGCTAACACGAATGTATGAAAGAAGAACTACACTTCAAATAAACCACTTCTCCCCGCATTTCGCCAAACTGCTGTTGTGCGTTCGCCCTTCTTTTCTGTGTCTGTCAGTATGCTCCTAAAAATTTATGTCCGTTGAAATGAACTAAATGGTCAGGATTATCTGCAATCCAAACTTCTGTTTCCCAAGCGATGTCAAGCATCCATTTTCTAAACTCTGTCCTTGTCAGAAAACCTGTAACGAAAATCAATTCTGCTTTACATTTTTTCAGCATCTTTTTCAATTCTAATACTCTCGTTTCGCTCATTGGTCCCGAACTATGAACGGCTTCAATCAAGTAAAGCCAATTATTTTTCTTGCTGAATGCAATGATGTCAGGAAGTTCATCGTGTGATAGCTCAAAGAAGTTTAGTTTTTTAAGTTCGGTTTCTTCAATGTGTAAGATTTTGTTTGAAGTGTCACCTATGTAAAGCACTTCGCAGTCGCTGCCAAAACGTGGTAAAAAATCCTCAATGATTGCTTTCTGTAAAACATTGTGTTCCCCGAGCGAAAGTTCAAGCGGCTTGCCGCTTGGAAGTTTTACTGGGATTTTATCAAGATTTCTTTTTCGTGCAAGAACTTCAGATAACAACGGGCGATTTTTGTTGAATGATTTAAGATTCTTTTCCCAATCGGTTGTTTTATATGAAACAATTAACTTTTTGAAATCAGGATGCAATGCGTAACCTCTTGTTGGGTCGTTAGTTGCAGAACCTTTGTTTACGCCACTATTTACAACAAGGTCGGCAAGCACCAACAGTTTTAAATCTTTTCTTCTGATGTCGTCATAAGAACCTGGTGAAATATTCTCCTCAAAGTTTTTGTTGATGATTTGAATAATTTCTCTCGTTTTCAAGTGAACATTATCCTCTGAACTTTTCGCTTTTTTCCAATCTTTTACAACTCCTGCAACGGCTAAAAAACTCAATGCCATTTTCTCTAATGCTCTCTCAGATTTGTTGTTGAACGGGATGCCAACACATTCCAAAATTTCAAGTGCTTCGTTGATTATTTTCTGAACCGCTTTTGATTTGTTGCTCTTTGTTATGTAGTTCTTCATCGTTTAAAAAAGTGAAAGCACTTGTCCGGGTTGATAATTGTTTTCAATAATTTCTTCTGCGGTGTAGAGGTCGTCCATTTGGTAACACTCTTTGAGTGCAAGTGCTAACTGATATGCTAACAGTGGCGGAACAGCATTGCCAATCTGATTAAATCTCTGTGTTTCATTTCCAATGAACTCAAACCAATCAGGAAAACTTTGTAGTCGTGCTGCTTCGCTGTGAAATAGTCGTCTGCGTTTACCGTCCTTTAGTTTAACTCTCTGCATATCACCTGTCGCTCCTGCAAGGTTACGGCAAGTTAATGTTCGTGCAGGTTTGTCAAAATACAAATCTCTTGGATTGATACAGTATGATGCTTTCTCGTAGTTGGCAACATATCTGTCCATTGATTCAGTTAAAAACTTACTTCCTTCTGGTGCTGTAAACATTGTGTCGCCAATTGCTTCACCAACAGTAACTTTTTTAGTGTGTTGTTTTGGAAATAAAAATTTTGCACGGTGTCCGAAAACAAAAAGTCGCTCTCTATTCTGTGGAATGCCAAAATTTACCGCATTTAGTAATCTGTAGTCAATGATATAGCCAAGTTTACGCAACTCTGCTAATACCAATTCAAAATACCACTTGTTGCTGTAAAGAAGTCCCCGAACGTTCTCGAACATAAAAACTTTCGGTTGCAATTTCTTCACTGCGTCAATGAAAATCGGGAAACCGTCACGGGCATCCTCCATTCCTTTTTGGTGTCCACCAACGCTGAAAGGTTGGCAAGGTGGCCCACCAATCACAATGTCTGCTTGTGGATACTCAAAGTCAAGGTCAAGTTTTACAGCATAACAGTCGCCAATTAAGTTTTTGTTGTAGGTTTCGGTTGCAGCACTGTCCATCTCATAACCGATGGTTTTGTAACCCGCTGCCTCAAACCCTAATGAAAGTCCGCCACAGCCCGCAAACAAGTCCAAAACAACCTCTTTTTCGGTTATTTTTGGTTGAAGTGTTTCGTTTATATGTTTTACGTATTCGGTCATTAAAATAATTGTCTTGGCAGTGTTTCAAAGATATTAATTTATCACTTTGAACTTTACTCTGTCCTCTAAAAAGTTATCAAGAATTTTTTCTCGTCTGTCCGCTCACTTGAAGAACTACGCTGTCAAATAGGGTGACGCACAACGG
>DEHX01000179.1 GCA_002352145.1 Chitinophagaceae bacterium UBA2789 | reverse complement strand
GTAATAATTCAATAAACGGACTTTTATGAGTAACAAAATTAACCTGACAATCCCCACACCCTGCCATGAGAATTGGGACAAAATGACCCCCGTAGAAAAAGGCCGCTTTTGCGGTTCCTGTCAAAAGAAAGTAATTGATTTCAGTAGTATGACCGATTATGAACTGGCGCAATTCTTCAAGAAGCCTGCAGCAGGTTCTGTTTGCGGCCGGTTTATGACAGAGCAGCTTCACCGGGACATTGAACTGCCCAGGAAAAGAACACCCTGGCTAAAGTATTTTTTTCAAATGGCCCTACCGGCTTTGTTCCTGACAAAAGCATCGGCGCAACAACCAAAAGTTGGTAAGGCAGCCGTAAATGATACCGATACCACTAATATGAAAGTAATTAATGATAACAGGATACTGGGATTGGTATTACCAACCATTTTTTCCGGCAGAACTGACACGACAATTATTGAAAGCCCCATAACAAAGCAAAAGACTATAAAAGGAAAGGTAACAGATGAGAAAGGAGAGGCGATCCCTTTCGCTACAATCACCGAAACCAATACCGGAAATATTATTGTTGCTGATTCAAAGGGTATATTCAGCCTTGCTGTAAAAAATAGCCTGGGTAATTTGTTGATAGCTTCCGCTGGTTATGAGACTCAAAAGTTATGCATAGCAGAGTTGGAGGCTTTTACAGAAGTTAAACTTACTGTCAACAGCCAGTCAGGAGAAATTGCCACCAGTTCTGCCGGAACTTATATAAAAGGGGAAATTGCTGGCGGCCTGGGCTCAAGAGGACCGGTAAAAAAAGAGCCAGTGGTGGAAACAGATGAAATTATTCAGCGGGATATAGAAGTGCCGGCAGACAGAAACCGGTTTTATATTTATCCCAACCCCATAAAATCCGGAGGAAATATCTCAGCCGGTGTGCATCTGCTGGAAGAAGGATATTATACGGTGCAGTTTACCAATCAATCAGGGCAAGTAGTTTTACAAAAAGAAATTTGGATTGATTCAGCAGCAAAAGTGTTGAATATAGATGCCCCGGTTACGACAGTAGGTAATTATTTCATAACACTAGTGAGCAAGAAGACAGCTAAAAAATTTACAGAAAAGATAATTATTCAGTAAGCAGTTTGCAGGTTATCATAGAAGTCCACCCTAAGGCCCCGGTTTATCCGGGGCTTTTTTATTTAAAACCGGGATGGAACTGTTCCAATGTTTTGCGGAGGAATTCCCTGTCAAGATGTGTGTAGATTTCAGTGGTTGTGATGCTGGCATGGCCCAGCATTTCCTGTACGGCCCTAAGGTCGGCTCCGCCCTCTACCAAATGTGTAGCAAAGGAATGGCGGAAGGTATGGGGAGATACAGTTTTCTTTATTCCCGCTTTTAAAGCCAGGTCTTTGATGATGTAAAAGATCATCACCCGGGACAGTTTGCTTCCCCGGTTATTCAGGAAAAGCACATCTTCATTTCCTTTTTTTGGAGTAAGATGAACCCGGATATCATTTTTGTAAATGGTAATGTATTTTATAGCACTGCTGCCGATAGGGATCAGTCTTTCTTTATCACCTTTTCCCAGCACACGGATGAAACCCAGATCGAGGTAAAGCTGAGAGATTTTTAAATTAACTACCTCACTCACACGAAGCCCGCAACTGTACATTGTTTCCAGTATTGCTTTATTGCGACCGCCTTCAGGCTTACTCAAATCAATTTGTGCAATGATGCTTTCTATTTCATCAAAGCTCAAGACATCCGGCAATGCTCTTTTCAGCTTTGGGGCTTCCAGTAAAATGGTAGGATCTGTTTTTGAAATGTCCTCCAGTGCACAATATTTATAGAAAGCCCTGAGCCCGGAAATTATACGGGCCTGGGAAGTAGCTGTCATACCGAGTTCAGCAATCCACTTTACGAACTGCTGCAGGTCTTTTAATTTGATTGCGGAAGGATTTAGCAGTATGCCTTTTTCCTGCAGATAAGCAGTCAGGTGTTCAAGGTCACGCAGATAGGCTTCTACTGAATTCGGGGAAAGTGATTTTTCCAGTTCCAGGTATGCTTTAAATCCTTTTTTATAGGGTTCCCACATTATTCAAGGGTAATATTCTTTTCTTTCTCCACCCATTTATTATCTACCAAAATCTTGACCCATATGCGGCTATTGGTGATATTGACCGAATCAATATATTCATGAATGGCATCGTAGTCTATATCCAGTTTTTGACCAAAGGTCATCATGGCCTTTTTCCCTGTTATCATGTCTTCAATATAAATGTTACCGCGGTCGGTATTTACAACGAGATTGTCGGAGATAGAAAATTTCTTGTCAATATTGTTGATGCCACTGCTTTTACGGCCTATGTCTGCCGTTTTATTGAAAGGAAGACGCAACTGGTAACCTCTGCCCGTTGCGCAATCATTAAACAGCAACCATGCATAGGAGGTGTCGTTAAATACACAACGGATATTGTCTTTATTGATAGATACAGAGTTATTGAGCAGGTAGGTGAACCCGGTTTTTCGGTTGATGCCCATACCTTTATAGCTCCAGATCAATGTATCTGCACGACAATCTTTGGCTGATATATACACATACGGTTTCAATGCAAAATCACCGTTAAACTTGATAGTGTCTTTCAGGCAGGTTGTGTCACAAAAAAGAGCCGGTCCATCGGCTGAAGAAGACTTACACCCGGTAATTGACAGGATCAGCACAACAGCGATAGCAGGGGCAACCAGTAGTTTCATCATTGAGTGGTTTGATTGATAGCAAAAATAACTATTGCGCTTTTAGTGATTAAAAATTCTTTTTAGCAGTTGGCCGAAATAGTTTCGGATCATTATCTTCGGCAAATGAGTAAGATACCACCTGTAAACCTTCGTTCATTCAAACGAAAAGCACAATATGCAAAAACAAAAATGCGTCGTTTTCTAAATAAATTGGAAAAAGACAGGCCCAGGCATTTGGACAAAAAAATTGAAGTAATGGAAAAGGAGGTGTGGAAAGAAACAGATTGCCTGAGCTGTGCCAACTGTTGTAAAACAATGACACCTACTTACAACAAAAAAGACCTGGAAAGAATTTCTGCACACCTGAAAATGACAGTAGATGAATTCAAGAAAAAATGGCTGAAACAGGAGCGGGGCGGTGACCGTGACTGGATGAATAAGCATACTCCCTGCCAGTTCTTAAACCCGGATGACAATATGTGCAGTATTTATGAAGTACGACCGGATGATTGTGCAGGATTTCCCCATTTGTCAAAAAAGTTTAAAGATTTTGTTCATATTCACAAGCAGAATGTGGAATATTGCCCGGCTACCTATAAGCTGGTGGAGAAAATGATGGAGGGAATCGCACCATAAAACCTACTATTTATAGAAAAACATCTTCCAGTAAAAAATATTCAGCATTTCCATTTTTTTGAAAGCTGATGGAAAGAATATCATATTGAATCCAATTATAGCCCGGGTTTAGAAAAAGAAACTCATTGGCTGCTTTTTGCAGGTTTTTGAATTTCTTTTTTGTGACACTGTCTTCCGGATTGCCTAACGATGATGCTTTTCTTGCTTTTACTTCAATAAAGTGCAGAAATTTTCCTTTGGTGGCTATGATATCAATTTCATGGTAAGAATGACGCCAGTTGCGGTGCAGCAGGGTAAAACCTTTCGTGACCAGCCATTGTGCTGCCTTTTCTTCACCTTCTTTTCCTAACTCATTGTGCGAAGCCATGTACTATCTTTACTACAAGATAAAAAAGAAAACAAATTATGTCGGGCATTTACCGGTTGCATGGCGTCGTTAAACATTATGATTGGGGAGGCTATTCATTTATACCTGCATTATTGAAAGCTGAGAACAAGCCCAAAAAGCCCTTTGCTGAATATTGGATGGGGATACATCCTTTGGGAATGGCCGGAATTGATACGGGGGGCAGTTCACCCACTGATCTTGCTTTTCTTGCTCCGGACTTGTCTTATCTTTTTAAAATATTGGACGTAAGGGATATGCTTTCTATCCAGGTGCATCCTTCCAAAGAGGCTGCGGAAACTGAATTTAAAAGGGAAAATGCAGAAGGTATACCGATTGATTCACCGCAACGCTGCTATAAAGACCCCAATCACAAGCCGGAATTGATGGTTGCCCTGGGTGATTTCTGGTTGTTACATGGATTTAAGCCAACAGAAGAACTGACAGATACATTATTGAATATAGCAGAACTTAGGGAACTACTGCCCGTTTTTAATAATTCAGGTTATCCAGGTTTGTTTAAGCATGTAATGGAAATTACCCAGGAAGAGGTCAACAGAATTTTGAAACCCCTGATTGATAGTCTGAATAAAATCTATGAATCAGGTGAAATGGAAAAATCAAGTCCCGATTATTGGGCTGCCAAAGCACACAAAACGTTTTCATCAGACGGAAATATTGACAGGGGTATTTTCTCTATTTATTTCTTCAACCTGATCCACTTGAAAAAAGGGGAGGGAATTTTCCAGGCCGCAGGCGTACCACATGCTTACCTGGAGGGGCAGAATGTTGAAATTATGGCCAATTCTGATAATGTCCTTCGGGGCGGATTGACCACAAAGCAAATTAATGTGAAGGAATTGATGAAACATGTGAAATGTGAGGCTACCTACCCCCAAATCCTGTCGCCGGAAGCAGATAATGAAGGTGAAAGAAAGTATGAAACCCCGGTGGATGATTTTCGGTTAAGTGTTTTTGAGCTGGAGGCTGGCGATATTGTTTCTTTTTATCCGCAGGAGGTAGAAACAGTATTATTGACGGAAGGAATCACAGAGATTGACAATGAGAATGACACTATACGATTGCAGGCAGGAAGTCCTGCCGCTGTTGTTTTTCCGGGAGATAAAGTGTACCTGGCCGCCGCTGCAAAATCCTTTGTTTTCAGGGCTTCGGGTAGAATCCACAATCGTTGATAAATAGCTCACTGAATTAAGCCATTTCTGCTATTTTTGTTGCTCATTTAACTACCAGTTATGAAGTTTAACGGAAGGATGCTTGTGTTTACTATAGCACTGATTGCTCTCGCTACAGCCTGTAAATTTTTCTTTGGTCCTGATCTTGACTGGTCAGGTTTTTCACCTGTTATTGCCATAGCGCTGTTTGCCGGCTTTATTATAAAGCATAAGGACATGTCGTTCATAATGCCTTTGCTGGCCCTTTTTATAAGCGATGCTATCATTCATTTGCTTTATAAGACCGGAAATTTTGAGTATGCCGGTTTTTATGGAGGCCAGTGGAAAAACTATTTGTTGATTCTTTCTGCTACGCTGCTTGGCTGGATTTTCAAAGGTAACAGCTACATCGGTCTGGTTGCAGGTGGTATTATTGCCCCTACCGTTTATTTTCTGCTTTCGAATTTTATGGTTTGGCAGGCTACAACAGAAGCGGTATATGCAAAAAGTTTTAATGGACTAATGACATGTTATGAGGCAGGTCTGCCCTTCTATAGAAATTCTTTGGCAGCCATGCTGGTTTTTCTTCCATTGATTCTTTTGTCCTATAACTATGTTACAGGTAAAAAGGCTGTGTTGACTACTGCATAATCTAACAGCAAAATATTTTCAGCCCATCAGTGTTTAACTGGTGGGTTTTCTTTTGAGCATATTCAGGCAAAATTATCAGGATTTATTCTCGTAGCCATCATCTGTCAAGAGAGTATGATGATGTCCGTCAGCTGCTTCGGTAGCCAGTTCATCGCATCGGTTGTTGTAAGGATTGTCTGCATGGCCTTTTACCCATTTAAAACGAATATGATGTTTTTGAGATAGCTCATAGAAATCCTTCCACAGATCAGGATTTTTTTTGCCTCCTTTAAAATTGGTTTTTATCCAATTTTTCAACCAGCCTTCTTCCCATGCTTTTACTACATACTGGCTATCCGAGTAGATGGTGACATGCATGTCTTCTTTTTTTAATGCTCTGAGGCCCGCAATAACAGCCATCAACTCCATGCGGTTGTTAGTAGTCAGTTTATAACCTTGCGACAATTCTTTTTTATGATGTCCGCTCATAAGGATAACACCATAACCGCCGGGTCCCGGGTTGCCTCTTGATGATCCGTCCGTATATATTGTCACGTTATGGCTCATAATTAAACCTGGAAGACGCCTGTTCTGAGTTCATTGATCTCCTTATTATGATTAGCCGCATTAATACCTTCGCTGATCATTTTCCTTGTCTCAGTCGGGTCAATTATAGCATCCACCCATAACCTGGCCGCAGCATAATAAGGCGAAGTTTGTTTGTCGTAACGCTGCTTGATTTTATCAAACATTTTCTTTTCCTCTTCTTCAGAGAGCTTTTCACCTTTTGCTTTCTTTGAAGCTACTTCGATTTGCAACAGGGTTTTAGCTGCTGAATCACCGCTCATGACTGCAATTTTAGCCGTAGGCCAGGCATAAATAAAGCGGGGGTCGTAGGCTTTGCCGCACATGGCGTAGTTGCCGGCACCATAGCTATTACCTGTTACGATGGTGATTTTTGGTACAACGGAGTTGGCTACAGCATTTACCATCTTGGCTCCATCTTTAATGATGCCGGCATGTTCACTGCGGCTGCCTACCATAAAGCCGGTTACATCCTGCAGAAATACCAATGGTATTTTCTTTTGGTTGCAATTAAGAATAAAACGGGCAGCTTTGTCTGCACTGTCATTATAGATCACCCCGCCCATCTGCATTTCGCCTTTTCTGCTTTTTACAATTTTCCTCTGATTGGCTACAACACCAACAGCCCATCCATCTATTCTGCCATAACCGCAAACAATAGTTTTACCATAATCCGCCTTGAACTGCTCAAAGTTTGAATCATCCACAATTCGTTCGATGATATCCAGTACATCGTATGGTTTACCATCACTGGGAAAAATTCCATATAACTCTTCCGGGTTCTTTTTAGGCAGTTTTGGAGTAATGCGATCAAAGCCCGCCTTTTCTTTTTCACCAAGCATGGACATCATCCTTTTGATATGGTCCATGCATTCCTGCTCGGTTTTGAATTTATAATCTGCGATGCCGCTGATCTCAGTGTGTGTTGTCGCACCACCTAACGTTTCATTGTCGATGTCTTCGCCAATAGCAGCTTTTACCAGGTAAGGGCCGGCCAGGTAAATAGATCCATTCCCTTCCACCATCAGTGTTTCATCGCTCATTATGGGCAAATAGGCTCCACCGGCTACACAAGGTCCCATCACCGCCGCAATCTGAGTGATACCCATACCGCTCATCCGTGCATTGTTGCGAAAGATGCGGCCAAAATGTTCTTTATCGGGAAATATCTCATCCTGCATGGGTAAGAACACACCTGCACTGTCGACAAGGTAAATGATGGGCAAATTATTTTCCATGGCTATCTCTTGTAGCCTGAGGTTTTTTTTACCGGTAATTGGAAACCAGGCACCTGCTTTAACCGTTTGATCATTGGCTACAATGACACATTGACGCCCACTGACATAACCGACTCCCGCAACGGTGCCACCGGCGGGGCATCCACCTTGTTCTTCGTACATTTCATACCCTGCAAAGGCGCCGATTTCAATAAAAGGTTTATCGGGATCAAGTAAGTAATCTATCCGTTCTCTAGGGGTAAGCTTATTTTTCTCTCTTTGCTTTTCAATAGATTTTTTCCCGCCTCCTTCGTAGATATTCTCCAGTTTACGGCGCATATCACTGAGGCTTTGCTTCAGTTGGTCTTCGTTTCGGTTAAATTCAAGGTTCATACAATCATCGTTAGGCAGCAAAGATAAGGTTGCTGGTATAAGTCCTTAAATGATGTGGAACTCAGGTAATTTTATTTAGGGCAAGATGCTATTTTTTGCTTAATTACAGTGATTAAAGCACTGTCCTTATTTTCTTCTGCTAAAAGAAATGCTTTTTCGAAATATTTTTTTGCTTCAACTCCTTCATTAAGATTTAAAGCATTTTCACCGCTTTTAATCCACATGTATGCTGAGGAGGGAAATCTCTCTCTCCCGGTACTGATAGCTGCTTTTGCTGCCCGATATTCATGTACTTCCGTTAGATTATCGAAAACTGAGAAGAACAGAAATTCATTTGCGGCTTCGATATTGAGTTGCGAAAGAACAGAGTCAGTTATAACTGGAATATTGTTAGTTGGTTGCTTTAACAACCAGTCTGCAAGCCTGATTCTGTCAGCATGAATTGG
>DEHX01000036.1 GCA_002352145.1 Chitinophagaceae bacterium UBA2789 | reverse complement strand
ATAAAGAAAAGGTGTTTTCTTTGCGAAAAGAATTTACTTGAACACTCCCCTTTTTTCCCGGCCGGTATATTTCATATTGTTCTCGTTGCTGGGTATTGTATATGCCATTGGGCTATTTGTGCCATTGATGGACAACGACTCTGCCCATCATGCCAATATTGCCCTGCACATGTACCTGACGGGTGATTATGTGAACCTTGTAGACCATAGCGGAGATTATCTGGATAAGCCACATTTACATTTCTGGCTGTCGGCATTATCCTATCATATTTTTGGAGTAACAACTTTTGCCTATAAGCTTCCCTCCTTTTTGTTTACCATTTTCGGCACCTGGTCTACCTACCGGCTAGGACAGTCTTTATATAATAAGGAAACAGGTAAGTTGGCTGCCCTGCTGGTTGCCTCCTCCTTTGCCTATATATTGGCCAATAACGATGTGCGGATGGACGCCATGCTTACGGCTGCTGTAGTTTTTTCAATATGGCAGCTGGTTGATTTTGTGCAGCAGCAAAAACTCATTAATGTCATCGGGGCTGCACTGGGGCTGGCAATAGGATTTTCTGTCAAGGGACATATTGCTGTTTTTGTTCCGGCGGTAGCCACATTCTTTTACATTTTATATCGTAAGGAATGGACCTTGTTCCTCAACTGGAAATGGTTATTGCTGCTTCTTTTATTTGCTCTCTTCATCAGCCCTGTAGTGTATTGCTATTATCTGCAATACAACCTGCATCCTGAGAAAATGGTGAGAGGGAAAGATCACATCAACGGGGTGAAATTCATTTTATTGAATCAAAGTGTTGAACGATTTAGCGGGGGTATGGGCAGTGATGGTAAAAATGATTATTTCTTTTTCCTGCATTCTTTTCTATGGGCCTTTGCCCCGTGGAGTATACTGGTTTATATAGCTGTCGTCAGCCGGATAAAAAAATTCACGGCAAGAAAAGATGAATGGCTTACAACAGGGGTGTTCATCACCATGTTGCTGGTAGTAAGTCTTTCCGGCTTTAAGCTGCCGCATTACCTGAATATTATTTTTCCTGCAACAGCTGTTATGGCAGCATCATTTATTTATCGTAACGCTACCGACACGAAATGGAGCAGCCGGCTATTTATCATACAGGCAGCAGTAGTGAGTATTTTATTAGCAGGAGCCGTATTGATACATGCCTGGGCTTTTCCTTTAAAAGGAGTTTTAAAACTATTGCTGGTGATTCTTTTATTATCACTCGTCTTCTATTTCTTCCGGAGCAGCATGTACAACCGCTTACAAAAGGCAGTAGGAATTTCCGTTTCGGCTATGATATTTTCTTTCTTCCTGCTCAACAGTAATTTTTACCCGAAGTTGCTGACCTACCAGGCTGGAAAACCAATGGCAGCTATAACAAAAGGGAAACTAAACCCGGAAGATGTTTGGTTCTGGAAAGGGAACTATAGCTCTTCGTTTAATTTTTATACAAAAACCCTTCGCAAAGAATTTGCTGACTCCGTACTTAACATTAATAAGAAAGTATGGCTGGCATTTGATACCAGGGTAGAAAAAGAAATTACCGGTGCCGGTTACAAACTGGGTCAGCGGTACAGTACAAAGGACTACGAAATCACCAAACTGGATATCAAATTCATTAACCCGGAAAAAAGGGAAAAAGAATGCTCTGAAATGGTGATTGCAGAAGTTACAGGAAGGCAATAATAAAAGACTACCCGTTGTTTGAATTCCTTACCAGTGGCGGCATTTCGGCCATTGAATGTTATCTTTGCCCACCAAAATTTCAATAATGTTCAACAAGCGGATCAAAGTAAAGGAGCTGCTGGCCATGGAGCCGCAGGGACAGGAAGTAACGGTAATGGGATGGGTGCGGACTTTTCGCAACAACCAGTTTATAGCCCTGAACGACGGCAGCACCAACAATAATATACAGGTGGTGGTGGAGCTTGGAAGCTATGATGATGAATTTCTCAAAAGAATAACTACTTCGGCTTCTCTGAAAGTAACAGGTACCATTATCCCCTCACTCGGAAAGGGACAGAAGATGGACCTGAAAGCTACCAGCATTGAAATACTGGGTGATAGTGACGCCGAAAAATATCCGCTGCAGCCCAAAAAGCATAGCCTTGAGTTTTTAAGAGAGAAAGCACATCTGCGTTTCCGTACCAATACATTCGGATCGGTTTTTCGTGTACGTCATGCACTGGCCTTTGCCATACATAAATTCTTTAATGAAAAAGGATTTGTGTACATGCACACCCCCATCATCACCGCCAGTGATGCGGAGGGCGCCGGTGAAATGTTCCGGGTAACAACATTGCCGCTGGACGGTACTGCACCGAAAAACGAAGACGGAACGATCAACTTCAAAGAAGATTTTTTTGGTCGCAGCACTAATCTTACTGTAAGCGGACAATTGGAAGGAGAACTGGGCGCCACGGCTTTTGGCGATATCTATACATTTGGTCCTACTTTCCGGGCAGAGAACAGCAACACAGCAAGACACCTGGCCGAGTTCTGGATGATAGAACCCGAAATGGCCTTCTATGACCTGGAAGATAATATGAACCTTGCTGAAGAGTTCATCAAATACATAATAAAGTATGCGATGGAAAACAACCGGGAAGACCTGGAATTCCTTGCACAACGTTTAGCAGAAGAAGAAAAGCAACTGCCGCAGGACAAGCGCAGTGAAATGGGACTGATCGAAAAACTGGAGTTTGTGCTGAACAACAACTTTGAAAGACTGACCTATACCGATGCTATCCAGATTTTAAAAGACAGCAACCATAACAAGAAGAAGAAATTCCAGTACGAAATAACCGGCTGGGGAATGGACCTGCAGAGTGAGCATGAACGTTACCTCGTAGAAAAACATTTTAAGAAGCCGGTTATACTCTATAACTATCCTGCTGCTATCAAAGCCTTTTACATGCGGCAGAATGATGGTTGCGCCGAAGGACAGCAAACGGTGGCGGCCATGGATATACTGGCCCCGGGTATTGGTGAGATCGTTGGCGGCTCACAGAGAGAAGAGCGACTGGATAAACTGGAAGCAAGGATGAAAGAAATGCATATACCCATAGAAGAAATGTGGTGGTATTTGGATACAAGACGCTTTGGTACTGTACCGCATGCAGGTTTCGGTCTCGGTTTTGAACGCATGGTGCAGTTTGTAACCGGCATGACGAATATCCGGGATGTGATCGCTTTTCCAAGGACGCCGGGGAGTGCGGAGTTTTAGCATCAGCGTCTGTTATTATCATTTCTTTATTTGCTGCTCCCTCAAAGTTTTGGTACATTAACATTCCCGTTAACCAAATCTTTCCCCACAAGATGGGTCATGGTTGCCATACTGCTTGTTTATTCTTACTGAGCTTCCGTAAAATACCAATCATTAACACTGGTGCAACAGGTGATGGATCACTTCAATAAAGATAAATCCCGCTACTGGCAGGCTATCTTATACCCAATATCAGGTATTTAAACTCATCTTTATTTGGCTTAAATTTCATTAGCAAAAAACATGAAACACGGTTTGCTTTCAATAACGCTTTTCTTTTTTACTGCAGTTCTGCATGCACAAAGCTGGAAACAATTAAACGACAGCCTGCTTTATTATTATAAAAACGGAAACTACACAGCAGCATTAGGGATAGCTGATAGAGGTGTTATCCAGGCAAAAAAGGAGTTTGGTACTGAAAATAAAATCTATGCAACAAGCCTGAATAATTTGGCGCAGTTGTATATGACCATGGGCAATTATACCAAAGCAGAACCATTGTATGTTGAAGCACTGAATATTCGTAAAAAAATATTAGGTACTGAAAATCCTGTTTATGCCGGCAGCCTCAACAACCTGGCGGCATTATATGCTATCATGTACAATTATACCAAGGCCGAACCTTTGTATGTTGAAGCACTGAATATCTTCAAAAAAATATTGGGTACTGAACATCCTGATTATGCGACCAACCTGAGCAACTTGGCGGAATTGTATAGAAGCATGGGCAACTATACCAAGGCCGAACCATTGTATGTTGAAGCACTTAATATTCGTAAAAAAAAATTGGGTACCGAACATCCTGATTATGCGACCAACCTGAACAACCTGGCGGAATTGTATAGAAGTATGGGCAACTATACCAAGGCCGAACCATTGTATGTTGAAGCACTTAATATCTTCAAAAAAATATTGGGTAATGAACATCCTACTTATGCCGTCAGCCTGAACAACCTGGCGACATTATATGCTAACATGGGCAATTATACCAAGGCTGAACCCTTGTATATTGAAGCACTGAATATCTTCAAAAAAATATTGGGTACTGAACATCCTGATTATGCGACCAACCTGAACACCCTGGCGGAATTGTATAGAAGTATGGGCAATTATACCAAGGCCGAACCCTTGTTTGTTGAAGCACTGAATATTCGTAAAAAAATATTGGGTACTGAACATCCTGTTTATGCCGGCAACCTGAACAACCTGGCGGAATTGTATAGAAGCATGGGTAACTATACCAAGGCCGAACCCTTGTTTATTGCAGCACTGAATATTGATAAGAAGTTATTAGGCGAAGATCATCCGCACTACGCCACAGACTTGAACAACCTGGCGGCATTGTATAGTAGCATGGGCAACTATACCAAGGCCGAACCCTTGTATATTGAAGCACTGAATATATTCAAAAAAATATTGGGTACTGAACATCCTGCTTATGTCGGCAGCCTAAACAACCTGGCGGGATTGTATAAAGGCATGGGCAATTATACCAGGGCCGAACCCTTTTTTATTGAGGGCTGTGCAAGAAGCTTTGGGCACTTATTGTCCAATTTCACCAACCTTTCAGAGAGGGAAAAACAAACCTGGCTGGATAAAAACGGATATATTAATGAATTAATCTTAAGCCTGCAGTACAGTTATCAGTCCTTGTCAGATACTGCCCGACAGTTTATCTTAAACCAGCAATTATTGCTAAAGTCACTTATTCTATCCGACAGCAAGGGCATTTTGCAAACCTTACAAAACAGCATAGACAGCAGTGTACAAAAACTATACAGTGACTGGAGAGGAATTAAAAAGCAGCTATCGCAGCAATACAGCCTGCCGTTAGATAAACGCAGTAATGAACTCAGTAAATGGGAACAAGGGGCTGAGGACCTGGAAAAACAACTGAATGCAAAATCATCCGCTTTCCGGCAGCAGCAGCAATCCTTTCGTATTAAAAATACTGATGTACAAAAAGGACTCAGGCAGGATGAAGCATCTATTGAGTTCGTAAGGTTCCAGCTTTATACTAAAAGGTGGACTGACAGTACAATGTATGCTGCCTATATCCTCACGAAGCAAGATTCTATTCCTGTCTTTGTTCCCCTGTTTGAGGAAAAACAACTCCAACAACTCTTCGACAGCGCAGGCACTAGTTCCGATGCATTGGTCAGCAAATTTTACCGGGGAGTGGAGTTGGGCAATACCGGCACAGCTGCATCGCTGGGAAAAGATTTGTATAATCTTGTCTGGGCGCCGCTGGAGCCGTATTTAAAAGGGAAAAAAAAGATCAGCTACTCCCCTGCCGGCAAACTGTATAGTATTGCCTTTCATGCCCTGCCGGTGGACAGCAATAAAATATTGATGGACAAATATGAACTGAATCAATACACCAGCACCCGGCAGGTGGCTTTGCGAAAAACACAGGAAGAAAACCGCAAACCTCAAAGCATATCACTTTTCGGCGATGCAAGATTTACAATGGACAGTACAACCATTGCTCAATCAAAAACTAACAATACTGTTTCCAATATTTATACTCCCCCCAACCGCGGCAATCGTGGTAACAGCTGGACCGATCTGCCCGGTACGGCTGAAGAAGTGAAAAAGATCAAACAGTTATTTGAGCAGAACAAGATTAGCACAAAGTCTTTTACCCAAGCAGCAGCCAGCGAGGAGAACCTTAAAGCACTCAGCGGCAATTCTCCGCAGATACTGCATATCGCTACCCATGGTTTCTTTTTACCAGAACCGGATAAAAAGAGAAAAGACAATTTCAGCAGTAACGATAATTCCTACACATTAGCCGATGATCCCCTGCTTAGAAGCGGATTAATATTATCCGGCGGCAACTATGCCTGGAGCGGCAAGACACCCATTGAAGGCGTTGAAGACGGCATTGCTACTGCTTATGAAATTTCACAACTCAACTTATCCAATACGGAATTAGTTGTTCTCTCCGCCTGCGAAACTGCACTTGGTGATGTAAAGGGCAGCGAAGGAGTGTTTGGCTTACAAAGAGCATTCAAAATGTCTGGTGTAAAGAAAATGATCGTCAGCCTGTGGCAGGTGCCTGATAAAGAAACAGCCGAACTGATGACAGCTTTCTATGGTTATTGGTTAAAGGGCAAAACAATAGAGCAGGCTTTTACACAGGCACAGGCAGAGATGCGGAAGAAATATTCACCCTACTACTGGGCAGCGTTTGTATTGGTAGAATAGTATTTACCAGCTGCATAAGATTGTGTACATTCAACAAGCAATCATTAAACTCCTCATGAANNATGAAAGCAACGCTGCTGGCATGTTTCTTTTTTATTTCTTATTTGGCGTCCGCCCAGGAAGATGCAGCAACGCTTTATGTAACAGCCAAAGAACATTTTCTAAAAGGTGAATTTGAAAAAGGGCTTCCACTGGCGGAAAAAGCAGTACAAAAAGCAAAGACGCAAATTGGCGAAACCACATCCGATTACGGAACCATCATCAACCTGCTGGGCTTGTTTTACATAAAAACTCAGCAATACAGCAAATCCGAACCATTGTTTGTGCAGGCAAGGGCCATAAAGCAAAAATTTGAAGGTGAAGAAGGCGCTGATTGTATCACCATTTCCGAAAACCTGGTATGGGTGTATTTGAAATTGCAACAATACAGCAAGGCCGAACCACTATACCTGCAACTGAGAGAGATCAAGCGAAAACTATTGGGAGAAGATCATCCCGGCTATGCAGCAGCCATTAATGATCTGGGTGTATTGTATTTCTATATGGGTCAGTACAGTAAGGCAGAACCATTGTTGCTGCAGTCGGCAGCCATCAGGAAAAAAGCATTGGGCGAAAATGATCCTGACTATGCTACCAGTATGAATATCCTGGCTGCTATCTATGCGCAAACAGGGTATTATGAAAAAGCAGATGTATTGTACAATCAATCACTGGCGGTACAGAAAAAAATACTGGAACCCAATAGTCCTGATATTGCCAATACCTTAAGCAACTATGCAGCGCTGTGCCAGGAAATGGGCTTGTATGAAAAGGCAGAAACTATGTTGCTGCAGGCCAAAAACATTTATGCGGTTAATCCAGGTACTACTTCAACTGAATATGCATCTG
>DEHX01000064.1:690-44470 GCA_002352145.1 Chitinophagaceae bacterium UBA2789 | reverse complement strand
ACGGGGTTAGGGTATAAAAAAACCCGGTCGTTTAGAGCGACCGGGTTTTCCTTCACAGGAGTAGTTACTCCTATGTATGGACATGATCCGGCCGCAGATACCTTTTATCTTTTTCATTGCCAATGGGGGCTGCACTTGGTAGTAACTGCGCATACCCATAGCACCTGCGTGATAAACATGTATCATTCATACTCCATGTAAATCGTTTATGTTTTTCCTGTTTCAGCATTTTATTTTTCGTTATCCTTAGATTCAATAAGCATTTTATTACACAAAGTCCTTTTGTTTTTTCTATTAACCGCCGTCAGGGCTTATAGCCGCTGACGGGGTGCAATAAAAAGCCCCGACGATTCTGTCGGGGCCTGTATTGATTGAATTCGTTATTACACTTATTCAGCAGCACTACATGCCCCGCAACCTGCATAGTCTCCTTTAGGACTAAACCTGTTCACTGATTCAATATGTGTATTTCTGCGAAGCATTTTTTATTTTTTGCGAATGCAAAGGTGAAACTATTTTTTTGATGTTGCCAAATTTTATCAATTATTTTTTTTGTTTGTCATGCAGTTTGCAGGTCGATGATTGCTATTTCATGGAATGAGCTGATGATTTAGTGTGGTTGAATATAGAGGAAGGTTGTTGCCCCCGACAATCCCGAAAACTATCGGGACAGGGTGACAGCGGTTTAGTTACTTGTCTTTCAACAATACCAATAACTATCAGGACAGGGTAGCGGGGCTATAAAAAAGTCATCACAATACTGCCTGAAATGAGTTTCATCATTTCCTTCCGCAACGGTACGGCGTAACTTCATGTTACAATCTTCACTTAAAGCAATTGACATGAAACCGCAAACTGGTATGTTGCTCAAGGCTACTGCAGCATTGAACGATACTAATTTTGAGAATGCAGTTATACTGATCACAGAATATAATGAGAAAGGTGCAGTTGGATTTGTTGTCAACAAACTCTTTAGCCGTCAACTGAATGAGCTGGAAGAATTTAAACACAGTTCTGCTTTTCCGTTGTATGAAGGAGGGCCGGTTGATACTGAGCATTTGTTTTTTATCCACCAAAGGCCTGATATAATACAGGAAGGAAAGGCTATTGGGGATGATGTTTATTACGGCGGCAATTTTAAACAGGCCATTACGGCAATCAACAATAAAAGCCTCACCGTATCGGATATTAAGATCTTTATCGGCTACTGCGGCTGGAATGCCGGGGAGCTCGAAGCAGAAATGGCCGAAGGAAGCTGGGAGCCGGCAGAAGAAGAAGTGTTTGCATAAAGGCTGAGCCAAAAAAGTTATTGACAATTTTATTTTTTTCAGTTGGAATTGCAGGTAAAAAAGTTAAGTTTGGTTAATAACCATCACACCTTTCTTTATGAAAAAACCTGGCAGCCCAACTGCAAGTGGTCCCATTTCCAACGGACCACAAAGTAAATCCCGCCGTAAGCTTCTAAAATTACTGGGACTTGGCACCGGTCTCAGTGCTACTCCTGTTTTTGCGGGCAGCACAGAAGAGTGGGCTGATTCTTTATTCAGCACTGCTGATTTACTCAATGACAAAACCGAGCTGGTACTCTTTCGTCCGCAGGACCTGCTGGAACTGAAGATGACCTTTACCGGGTATAAAAAATCACCAGACAATAAGTCATTGATCAAAACAGCGGCGCCTTACCTGCTGCTGGTGGAGTTTCATCCGCAAAGTCTTGCTGAACAGGCATGGGAAGAAGCAGGTGGTGAAGATGGCCAGGCTAACTTAGACGCAGCTGCCAAAAAGGACCTGAAATGGAATAAGCCTAACGAACCTGTGATCACTTCAATGATCATTGGTAATCCCTCTATCAATCCCGGGCTGAAGACTATAATTCCCCCGGCTAAAACTTATATAGCCGGTAAAACAAGATTAGTGTTTGACACAAAAGGAAAAGACAATATTGTTCTTTCTCCTTCGTCATTACTGGACTGGAGCGGTTTTCAGTTAGTGGTCAACAAACGGGCCACTTGCTCACCGGTGTTCAGTGCGGCTGATATAAATACAGCTCCATATAATAATATCAATATCAAAGCGCCGCAGAAGGTTGATGTAATAAAAACAGAGCCGGTAAAAACGGAACCGGTAAAGCAGCCGCCGGCGAACAATAATAATCCCGGCCGCAGGATAATACAACCGGCCACAAAAGATACGCTTCGCCGGCAGGTGGAAGTAAACCGCAATATCCGTGCTGCCGGTAAAGATGAAGTAACACAAATACAGAAGAACGAATTACCTGTGACAGTCATCAAACAGGATGATGGAATACTGGCCAATATCACTGCATTTCTAAACAGCAATAAACCAGCCCCGGTAGGTGATATGGAAACAGCGATAGAAGTGCCCTATCGTTTATTCCTTTCACCCAACCAGTTTGCTGCCTGGAAACAGGAAACGAAACTGAAGAACCGTCCCGACCTGCAGGGCACACAACTTTCTACATTTGAATTGTGGCATTCAAGACTGGCCAGCACCAATTGCCGAGGAGCACTTGATAACACAAGGGCTACCGATGCCATTAAAACGGTGAGGGCATTATGGGCTACTGATATTGACGGTGACTGGAAAAACAAACCGGAACGGGATTATTCGCCGGATGGCAAAATGGATTCTGCCGGGCTGAATAAGTTTATCACTTCTCTCTATAATGACGACCGTCACTGTATTGTACACCAAACCAGCAATTTTGGTATCACCGGATTCAGGCCTAAGCCGGTGCAGGTAAATAACCTGATGCTGAGTACACTTGGCGCCTGGCTGGATGCTATTGTCGAATTTAAAAGACCCGAACTAAGCAGTGTGCTCAGCGACCTGAACATGCTGAAGTGGAAACATATTGCCACATTGGCAAGAGATCATTATGTGGAAGTGGTGTATGCCGGCAACATGTATCCTTTCGGTCATGAAGCAGCATTAGTACGTATTACAGAACGCAAACCGAAGAACGGGTTTGCGGCTAACTGGCAGCGTTATTTTGTGGCGATTACAGAAGAGGAAAAAAAATATAACCCTGTCAACCGGGAGAACAAGCACAATGCTTTTCCTTTTTCCACCATAAAGATTGTAACGGCAGCTACGCCTACTATTAAAACTCCGACAAAATTTACCGGTACCATCAGTGGTAATGATGACCACCAGTTTGTGCCCACTATGCCAAACGGCCAGCCCTTTCTTTTCAAATTAGTGGGTTATGATTATGATGGTGGTGATGTTAGTTTTGAAATGCCCCTCGTATTTGTCAGTACCAATGTGTCGGTCAATGACAGCCAGGCATTTCATGAAGGCAATATCAACAAACTGAATAATGCTTACAATGGCAATGCCATCAATACCGTTTCGCTACGCAACCAGAAACTGGCCCTTGCCCGCAGCGTAAACAAACCGGGCGAAACACATTATGAAACAGCGAACATTGTCTTTAACGGCCGCTTTGATAAAAATGAAGCGCCGGGTTTTGTCCCGACTACTGCTTCGCTGGATATTTTCGCCAGTGCCGTGGAGAATATCACGGGGCAGCGTAAGGCTATCAAAGTGCAATTGGAAGATGACCGCAATGCCGGTGGTGTATTTGCGAAACTGCATGCTGCCAGCTCTAAACTGGATGTAAATTTTAACGGCAGCGGTAATAAAACGGGGGGCAGTCTTTCGCCCAATTTTTCTATTACCGGTTTATCAAAAGCATACGGCGTTATCAGTGGTAAGCTTGAAGATGCGAAGAACAAACTGATGGACCCGTCGCAGTTCTTTAATACAGATGCCAAACTATTTGGCATTATACCCCTCGGTGATATTATTAAGAAAACGGCTGACCTGTTAAATGGCGAATCGCCCATTCCTGCATTAAAGAATATAGAAACCGAAGAAGCACATATTACTCAATACAACTGGAAAGGTGCCAGGCTGGTTGAACGAAAGTTTTTTGGTGATGTGCTCACTTTCAAACCCGGTGGTGATGCCCGCCTGATCATTGAAACAAGCCTGTATCGTTACAAGGCCAATAAGCCGAATGCGCTGATTGTGGATTCGCATATCAGCAATTTTGATGTAATCCTGATGGGGCTTGCCAAAGTGGGCTTTAAGAAAGTAGGGTTTAAAACCGGCGCTAATACGAAGACGGATTTTACAGTAGACATGAAGAACCCGGCGCTGGAGTTTTTAGGGCCGCTCACCTTCATCAATGTATTGCAGAAGTTTATTCCGGCAGATGGTTTCAGTGATCCGCCATTCTTAGATATAACAACCAGCGGCATTACTTCTGGTTATACACTGGCCTTACCGGATGTGCAGCTTGGCGCTTTCACTTTGCGGAATATCAATCTCGGTGCATCGGTGAGTTTATCCTTTACCGGCGGCCCGCTGATCATGCGGTTTAATTTCTGTGAAAAGCATCAGCCCTTTACACTGACTGTTTCTGCATTGGGTGGAGGCGGTTTCTTTGCGATGGAGCTGGACATGAAAGGTGTCCGCACCATAGAAGCAGCGCTGGAGTTTGGCGCTGCCGCCTCTATCAATCTCGGAGTAGCCAGTGGTGCCGTAAGTATTATGGGTGGTGTATACTTTAAGCTGACTAAAAAAGAAGATGATGGCAAGGAAATCACCATTGAAGGCTACCTGCGTATCAACGGCTCATTAAGCATTTTGGGAATCATCACGGCCAGCCTGGAATTCCTGCTGCAGCTTATTGCGAATATTGAAACTGTAAACGGTAAGGATAAAGTAACGAAAGTGTGGGGCCAGGCAACATTGAAGATCAAGATCGAGATATTCATGTTCAGCAAAACCGTTACGCTGAAGACCTCGAGAGAGTTTGCCGGCGCCGGTGCCGATCCCACATTTGCCATGCTTATCAGCGAAGGAGAATGGCAGCAGTATTGTGATGCATTCGCCGCTTAAAACCAGTAACCAGCAACCAGAAACAAGAAACTTTAGCATATGTCTCAAAAAATCATTGTCACCACCTGTCCGTGGAAAGATTACAAAACAGGTAAATGGATGCTCAGCGCCATGATGAATATTCAGCTGGAAACAGCAGCAGAAACCACATTGGCAGCTTTTCCCGATATACTGAAATGGATGGAAAAAATTCAGCAGGCTGTTTTCTATGTGCAATGGAATAGTGGTACACCTGCCGAATTAAAACCGGTAACATCGAAGTGGGATCCGGCCTTGTATGAGAAATTATTTCACAGCGGTATTAAAGTAAAAGGATTTGCACCGGTGAACATGGCTACGATCAAGATCAAATCATACCCGGTAAAGCATATCAGCAATTTTATTTTTGATACTTATATGGAAGTGGGTAACCTGAAAATGACAGAGCTGCCTAAGGCCAGTTTCTTTACCAAAGAATACACCAGGCTGAACCCGATATCCAAAGTCGCCCTTACCCAAACGGCCCCTATTACCAACCAGAATAAACGGTTCACTAAAACTGATTTTATCCGGAAAGGACATTTGGGACAGGTACAGGTGAAGCAACAATTATCCGGCAACCGGGTGATTGCGTATAACCAGCAGCCTAATGTGGACAGGGATTTTGGTCAGCTGCATAATTATTTTGCCAAAAATGAAAAGATTTTGGCCAAAGGCCCGGCGCCCATACCGCCCAAAGATTTTGAATACCATGATGTGTTCTCTGTAATCACCAGTTACCCGGTGATATTGCGTAAGCTGGGGCTTATTGTTGATTTTGTTCTGCCTGCTGCTCCAGCTTCTGCTAAAGGAACTGTACGCATTGTGCCTACTAACCTGAATTTCGCAGAAGATGTATCGGTAGTAGCGCCAAATACTTCGTATGAATCTACTGCCAATGGCTTTTATGCAGCCCCAAAAGCCGGCAGCCCGATTGATAAAGGTGTGCTGAAACTGAACACTGACGAGTTTGATGTAGTGACTTATGATACGGATGCTGCGGCTATGAAACTGGTTACCCATACCGAAACGATCGTAGAAAAAACAGGTATGAAGCTGGCAGATAAAAGCAATTACTTCACTTTCCAGATGATTGATTCGGATGTTTATAAAAATTTAGTGCTTCCTATAGAAAACGAGGAATGTGGTCCAGCCGTAGCGGATGATAAAGATGATACGGATGAAGGATTGCCAGCCCTTCGCAGTGCGGGAATCGGACTGGTAAAGAACGGACTGGCTGAAACCATCTTTCAGAAATTAAAAGCCAATGAAATCATTTTTACCGGTTTTGTAAAACCGGAGAACCAGCTGAAAAGTGCAGAGCTGCTCAACACCAATAAAACACAGCCGGTCATCAACTTTAAAGATCCTGTTGCCATTAAAAAAGTGAGAGATGCAGGGAATGTAAAAATAAAGGCAGTGATTGCCAATCCTGTTATTCTTCCGCCAGCGACTCAAACCTTATTTGCAGATGACCTGGTGCAGGGCTACCGGATGGATATTGCCTATGAAGAAAAACCCACACAATGGTATTCACTGCATAAGCGGAAGAACACTTATGGCTTTTTGCCGGTAGGTGCTCCAACAGCAGAAAATATTCCGCTGGCAGAGGATGAAGTTATTGATGAGGGCTGTATCAATATTGCACTGGTTGAAGATGAGAATGATGAAGATAAAGACACTGATAAAGTAAATGAGGTGATTGCCCGCTGGCAGGGCTGGAGTTTAGCTGTACCCAAACCGGGCAAGGGCATCAATGAAGACAATGCAAATATTGTGAGCAACGATAATGCAGAGAAAGAGAAGTATAAACTGAAAGACAATGTGCCTTTCCGAATGCAGGTCAACATGGGCCTTGCACCAAAAACATTACCGATGCTTCGCTTTGGAAAAAGTTACCGGTTGAAAGTAAGGACGGTTGATATTGCTGGTAATTCACTGCCCCATGATGTGGCGCCCGAAAATGCGAATGTGGCTATAAAAACAGGCATCAGGTATTTGCGATACGAACCGTTGCCGGTACCTGTGTTGGTTGGAACAGATGAAATTGCCAGCAAAGCCAATGATAAAGTGAGGGAAAGAGATGGTGAGTCGCTGGAGCATATGGTCGTTCGCAGCAATATCGGCATCAGCCCTCAGGATTATGAAAAACAAAATCCCACCAATATTTACCAGGAGGGTACCCGTAATGTAAATAACACCTTAACCTGGATGCCGGAAGCAGTGCGACATTTCAAAGCGCCGCGAAACAGCCAGCATATGGCGGAAACGCATGGTATGTTTGATGAAAGTTTTTNNCCAACCTGCCCATTGAATATTTAGCCGACCCGATGGCGGCCGGAGTGGTGCTGGTGATGAAATCGAATACCACCTTTGAAACCAACTGGAAGAAGGACCAGGCCCGCAAGTTCAGTTTTTACTTTGATGATGAAGTGACTGATGCTTCGGCCAATACTCCTTTTACCAAAGAGGCGTGGAAGAACCCTAAATCATTCCGCATTAAACTGGTAGAAGGAAACGGAACAACAGACTGGAGCAAGTCAGACCGGATATTGACGATCGCTTTGCCTAAATCGGCAGAGATTGAAATTAAGTATGCCAGCTTCTGGCGGCCCGATGATGTAGACAAGTATAATGCCTTGCAGCCTATTGTAAGTTTGGGTACCAATAAGATTCGTAGTCTTGAGTATGCCCGAAAAAGTTTGCACTGGATGTTCAGCCCCTGGCGAAATATACGATTAGTGCATGCAGTACAGCAACCATTGGAGAAACCGGTCTTTGAACCGAATACATTGAAGAGCGACCGAAACTACAATGACACATTCGCTAAACTGTCTGCCACAATGAAAGTACATGGCAGCAGTACCGATAAAGTGGACCTGGAAGCCAGCTGGACCGAACAGGTAGATGATTTAAAGAACACCAATATCATTACCGGGCAGTTCAACACTCATGTGGCCACATTGCAGGTTGCTTATTGTAATAAAAAGCTAACGGCATCAGCAGCCAAGACTGCCGGCACGGCTGAAGAGAGAAGGTTTCCGCAAATACATCATCCGTTTAATGATACCAAACACCGTATGGTAAATTATAAAGGAGTGGCCACCAGCCGCTACCGGGAATATTTTACCGGTATAATTGAAACGGGTGAAAAGACAAATAAGCCGGTGAGTTTGATTCAGACAGGTGATGCAGTGCAAATAAATATTCTGAGTTCGGCAAGACCTGCCACTGCAGTAGTGGACTATGTAGTACCCAGTTTTAACTGGCTGACCAGCGATAAAGGAAATGAGATAACAAGAATGCGTACCGGCAATATCAGGGTGTATTTACAAAGGCCCTGGTTCAGCAGNNGAGAATTTTCCTTTTGCTGCGGCTTATGATACTGTCACACTGGCTGAAGATGAAAGTACAAGGATGGCAGTGGCAGCCTACAAGGTTTTATTTGATGAGGAAAAACAATTGCATTACGCCGATGTGCCTGTCAATATTAACCAGGCTTATTTTCCTTTTGTTCGGTTATGTGTAGCGAGGTATCAAAAACATTCGTTGAAAATAAATAATAAGGACTGTTGCCTGAGTCCCACCACCACCGTAGATTGGCTGCAGGTAGTGCCGGTACGTTATACTGCTTTGTATTTCAAAGGCGGCAAGAATGAATTTGATGTGGCGCTGCGGGGTACGGCTCCTTACACTTTCACCGGGCAGAAGTTTATGAATGATAATACACAGAGTCCATCCCGCTGCAAGATTACCGTTACCATTGAGAATACAACACTCGGCAAGAGTGATGATGCCTTTATCAGCATGAATAACCGGCCGCAGGGAATCAACACCAGTGTGTTTATCAAACAATACTATTTGGATCGTCAGCAGTTCAAAGGCAACCAGATTGAATTTGTAGAAAGGATAAGCCTTGGATCAGCGTATGCCACTCAGCCCTTCCGGGTAGTTATCCGGGAATATGAATTGCATGAGTTTGATCCGATTCGGGTGGCAGAAGAGGCAAGAAAGAGAGCTTTTGACCGCAGGGCTACCACCGGGGCGCCGGTTCCTCAATATGAAGAAAGGCTGGTGTTTATGGATGTGTTTGAAGTGAACGGGTCGGTGTAGTTGTTCGAATGGACAGGGGAAGGATTGTAAAAACTGTATTTTAATTAGCAGGTAATGGAACCACAGTGACAGGGAGTTCACGGGGATATTGGAGTAAACTCTATCCTTTGTCTTCCTGTCACCGTGGTTCCTATTTTAATACCTTTTACTGATAGCCTGCCTTTATGTTGGTTTCAAATGCCAATCTGGCAAAATCCCCCGTATTGGAACACCAATTGTTATTTTGCAGATCTGTCTGCCATGCCTTCAGCAGGTAAACCGGCTGGCAGGTATTCTGATAATCATTAATTAAATATCACCGGGTTATGGTACAGGAAAAAGGAACGATTTCGATCAATACAGAGAACATATTTCCCATCATCAAGAAATTCCTCTACTCTGATCATGAGATTTTTTTGCGGGAACTGGTGAGCAATGCAGTGGACGCTACCCAGAAGATCAGGCGACTGAGTTCGCTGGGACATTACAATAAGGACCTTGGCAACCTGAATATCAAAGTAGTGGTGGATAAGGATGCCAAAACGATCACCATCTCCGATAGCGGTATCGGTATGACGGCTGATGAGATCAAAAAATACATTAACCAGGTGGCTTTTTCCGGCGCTACCGAGTTTATGGAAAAATTCAAGGAAGCCAATGATGCCAACGAGATTATCGGCCGCTTTGGTTTGGGTTTCTATTCTGCTTTTATGGTGGCGGAGAAAGTGGAGATACAAACACTCTCTTACCAGGAAGGAGCCGAACCGGCCCGCTGGATTTGTGACGGCAGCACTGAATTTGAGATCACAGAAGGAAACCGCAGCGAAAGAGGAACGGATGTAATACTTTATATCAATGAAGACTCCGTTGAGTTTTTAGAGAAGCACCGTATTCAATCCATACTGGATAAGTATGCCAAATTTTTACCGGTGCCGGTGCAGTTTGGCACTAAAACAGAATCGGTGGAAGACGGAACCGATGAAGAAGGCAAAACCAAATACAAAACTGTTGAAGTTGATAATATCATCAACAACACTAACCCCATCTGGACCAAGGCCCCTGCTGACCTGAAGGATGAGGATTACCTGCACTTCTACCAGGAGCTGTATCCCTTCCAGGATGAGCCATTGTTCTGGATACACCTGAATGTAGATTATCCTTTCAACCTTACCGGTGTATTATACTTCCCGAAACTGAAGAATGATTTTGAAGTACATAAGAATAAGATCAAGCTTTTCAGCCGNNCCGGATATTCCGCTGAATGTAAGCCGCTCTTTCCTGCAGAGCGACAGTAATGTGAAAAAGATCAACAGCTATATCAGCCGTAAGGTAGCGGAGAAACTCCTGGAGCTTTTTAAAAAAGACCGCAAAGCATATGAAGAAAAATGGAGTGATATAGGGCTCTTTGTAAAATACGGTGCGTTGAGTGATGAAAAGTTTTATGAAAAGGCGAAAGAGTTTTTATTGCTTACCAACACTCAAAAGGAACATTATACCCTGGAAGAATACAGTACTAAGGTGAAAGACTTCCAGACGGACAAGAACGGACAACTGGTATACCTCTATACTGCCGATGCAGAGCACCAGCACAGTTATGTGGCGGCGGCACAAAAAAAGAATTATGATGTGCTGCTGATGAATTCGCCGATTGATACTCATTTCATTCATCACCTGGAAATGAAGCTGGAGAAAACATCCTTGAAGAGAGTGGATGCGGATGTATTGGATAAGCTGATTGAAAAAGAAAATACTGAGCAGCATAAACTCACACAGGAAGAGTCGGACAAGCTTAAAGCTATTTTTGATAAGGCGATCAATAATGTAAACATGAAGGTGGAAGTGGAAAGTCAGCCTGCCGATCATTTACCTGTCACCATTACCATGGAAGAATGGATGCGCCGGATGAAGGAAATGAGCCGGCTGGGCGGTGGTATGAATTTTTATGGCACTATGCCTGACACTTATAAAGTAGCGGTGAATGGCAATCACAAGCTCATTTCAAAAATTCTTGCTGCTGACGAGGCACAGCAAACCATACTGGCCAAACAGGCATTTGACCTTGCCCTGCTGGCGCAGGGTATGCTGAAGGGAGCTGATCTGACGGCCTTTGTAGAACGAAGCGTGGAGGTGCTGTAATCCTGATTGAATTAGTATTAAGGTGGGATTGTTTTAAAACGCCAGCCTTTTGAGACAGCCATATTTTATCAACCGGAATGATGCGTAATATACATGTCCCTGCATTTTTCTGAGCAGAAATACAAGGTATCGTTCTGTCGTGTCAGCTGCACTGCTTTTTCAGGAGCCGTTATAAGCATGTGACAAACCGGGTCGATCACATAGGTCTTGCTGATGTTTTTTATACAGCAATGCAGCTCGTAGAGATCAACCGGCTGAAGCAGGTTTTTGAACTGCATCAATCCTTTACTGCTAGTTACGAATGCATGATTGGCCGGCAACTGTTCGACGAACTCTTTGGAGCAAAGCATCTTTCCTTTCTCTGCTGCTGACATGATGCGGGACGCTGTATTGATGGTAGAGCCGAAGTATGCATTATCTTTTTGTACCACGGTTCCATAATGCAGTCCTGCATGCAAGGCGAGAAACCACTCCTGTTCATGTACCCTTTCAAACAAAAATGTAGCGGTATAGGCCAGTTGCTCTGCCGAAGAAGAAACGATCACTACCTGGTCGCCTACCCGTTCATGCAGGCGGCTATCGCCCACCAGTGACTGATTGACCAGTTGCAAGAAACGATGTACCATATCGGCCGCTTTTTCGCCGCCATGAATTTCGGTGAGAGCGGTGTAGCCGGAAAGGTCGGCCATCATGATGGCTATTGTGGTTTCCATGAAGTGAAAATTAGGAAAGAAATCAAACAAAAGCCGTGGGTATTTTATTTTTCGAAGCGTATCCTGTATGCTGTACTGAGTTTGATAAAGAATCCATCCTCCCATGTTTTACCAGGCAAATACTCTCTTTTTTCAAAACTTGTTCTTAGTTTTCGAAGGATACCATAACCGGGTTCCACCGTGAAGCAAATCCGCCGGGAGAGATAAACATCCAAAAAGCCGGATAGCTGGTTATCATCTATGCGCAGGTAGTTACCGTTCCGAAGCCGGTAACTATTGGTGATGGCACGGAAGGTAAGCCCGCCAAAGAGCCGGTTATTAAATTGGTGTTCCCATGTGAACCTTCCGGGCAGGAGGCCAAAGAGATAATTTCGTTTATTGATCCGCCAGTCGGCCCCGGCCAGCGGCATGACGAAAAGCCCGAAGAAATCGGAGTTAACATATAACCCGAAGCGTAATTTTTTACTCTTTGCTTTTTCGTAGCTAAGGAAACCAGCCCCGCCTGCCTGGATCGTTTTGTCAGCCAGTAATTTTTCAGCATTTGACCGCAGTATAGCTGTAAAGGACAGTGACCATTTTTTATTTTTCAACGGAAGCAGGAGGCCTATGGGCAATGCAAGACTATGCACTCCCGGTACAATATTTTCTTTTTTACCGGAATCCAATTGCCAGTTTTCATAATAAGGGCTGAGCAGCAAATAGGTTTCCGGCGCCAGTTTAACAGGTATATCGCTACCGGCCCATAAGTGAGTGAACGGCGTACCTCTTTCCGTACTGTTATTGTTCCGGAAACCATTTGTAAATCTTACCTGCAGCGGGTCTACATATGGTTGAAGGATGGAGGAGTTTCCTGCCAGCACAGCCAGCAGGAGCAAGAGGTATGTTTTTATCCTTTGCATGCCCGGTGCTTTTATGGTAATAAAAGTAACAAGAGTGTGCCCGGAAAAAATTGACATTTGTTAAGAGACGGATGAAAAACGCCCCGGAAGAACCGGGGCGTTTCCTTGTGCGCCTTGATTCATGTGAATTGATTGCCTAAACATGGCCTTCGGCCAGCATAGCATCTGCTACCCGTACGAAGCCAGCTATGTTTGCGCCTTTAACATAGTCAATGGTGCCGTCTTCTTTTTTACCATACATCATGCATTGCTCATGAATATTTCTCATGATTGTCTGCAATCTTTTTTCTACTTCTTCTCTTGTCCAGGAAAGACGGATGGAGTTTTGTGACATTTCGAGCCCGGAAGTGGCTACGCCACCAGCATTGGCAGCTTTGCCCGGTGCATACATCACTCCTTTATCCTGCAGTACTTTAATTGCTTCAGGAGTGGTTGGCATATTAGCGCCTTCTGCTACCAGTTTGCATCCTTTTTTCACCAGCATTTTTGCATCTTCTTCGTCCAGCTCATTTTGTGTGGCACAGGGCAGAGCGATATCACAAGGTATCTTCCAGGGTTTTTCGCCTTCGTAATAAGGCACAGCATATTTGTCGGCATATTCGGCAATGCGGCCGCGGCGAACATTTTTCAGTTCGAGGATGAAGGCCAGTTTTTCTTCATTTATTCCATCGGGATCATATATGAAGCCATTGCTGTCGGATGCAGTAAGCGGTATACCTCCCAGCTGTATTGTTTTTTCAATGGCATACTGTGATACGTTTCCGCTACCGGATATGACTACTTTTTTACCCTTCAGGGTTTCGCCTTTTGTTTTCAGCATTTCTTCTACAAAGAAAAGGGTGCCATAACCGGTTGCTTCGGGGCGGATAAGGCTGCCGCCATAGGTATATCCTTTTCCGGTGAGCACACCGGTAAATTGATTGCTGAGGCGTTTGTATTGTCCAAATAGGTAACCGATTTCTCTTCCGCCTACACCTATATCACCGGCTGGTACGTCTGTGTCGTTGCCGATGTGGCGATATAGTTCTGTCATAAAGCTCTGGCAGAAGCGCATTACTTCATTGTCTGATTTTCCTTTGGGGTCAAAATCTGAACCTCCCTTGGCCCCACCCATTGGTAAAGTGGTGAGAGAGTTTTTGAATACCTGTTCAAAGGCGAGGAATTTGAGGATACTGAGGTTAACGCTGGGGTGGAAGCGGAGACCGCCTTTATAAGGACCGATGGCATTGTTCATCTGCACCCGGAACCCGCGGTTGATGCGGAAATTGCCTTCATCATCTACCCAGGGAACCCGGAAGATGATCACCCTTTCGGGTTCGGTCATCCTTTCCAGGATATTGGCCTTTTTGTATTCGGGATGTTCTTCGATAAAAGGAATAATGGCATGTGCAACCTCGGAAACGGCCTGCAGGAATTCAGGCTGGTAAGGGTTGCGTTTTTTCATCAGCTGCATGAACTTGTCAACAGCTGTATTTTTTGTCGCAATCATAAAAATGGTTTAAATGTTAAGCAATCTTATTTCACAAGGAGTATTGTCCAGATCCTGTCATCACAATATCTAAAAGTAAAAACAAGCCCTGCCTGATTAAAATGAGGAAAGTCAGTCCCGGCTTCAGTTTTACATGAGTATTGACAGGAATATTGATTTCTTTCCTGTAGATGATTAGTTGCTATTTTTGGACAAGTATGTCTCTTTTTATTGCCTCGCTAAATTCCGGCAGCAATGCCAACTGTTACTATGTGGGAAATGACCAGGAAGCGTTGCTGGTGGATGCCGGACTCAGTTGCCGTGAGACCGAAAAAAGAATGAAGCAACTTGGCCTGTCCCTGCAAAAAGTAAAGGCCCTTTTTGTTTCTCATGAACATGCAGACCATATCAGCGGAGTGCCGGGTTTGTCAAAAAAATACCAGTTACCTGTTTATATAACCGAAGGGACTTTCCGTAACAGTTCCATACCTGTGGAGGAGCCTTTGCTCCGGCATTTCCGGCATACGAAAACATTGGAGATCGGGAGCTTATCTGTTACTCCCTTTCGTAAAAGTCATGATGCTGCTGACCCGCATAGTTTTATGATCAGCGGCCATGGTGTTAATGTTGGAGTGATCACTGATATTGGTTATGCCTGTAAAAGAGTAATAAAGTATTTCAGCCAATGCCATGCTGCTTTCCTCGAAGCAAACTATTGTGAGGATATGCTGGAAAATGGCAGCTATCCTTATCATCTGAAGCAACGGATCCGCGGTGATGAAGGGCATTTGAGTAACGCACAGGCACTGGAACTGTTTCAGCACTTTCGTTCAAAAGATTTACAGTTGCTGATCTTATCTCACCTGTCAAAGAATAACAACAAGCCGGAACTGGTTGAAAAATTATTTGCGCCACATGCCCATCATACAAGGATTGTGATTGCTTCGAGGTATACGGCGGGTGAGGTGTTTGAGGTGAAGAATGAGGATAAGACTAAGATTGAGATTAAGGGTAAGATAAAAAAGAAGAGAGGAGATGAGCAGCAATTATCTTTATTTTAATTAAGGTGCCAGTCTCTCAATATTCCATTTTCCCTCTTCTGTTTTAGAATATTGTATCCTGTCGTGCATGCGGCTGGGCCGGCCTTGCCAGAATTCTATGCGTAGCGGTTTTACCCTGTAGCCTCCCCAATGTGGCGGTTTTGGGATTTTACCATGTTTAAAACGTTCCGCATAGTATTCAAATGTTTCTTTCAACCAGGCTTTGCCGGCGACCACTAAACTCTGTGGTGATGCCCATGCGCCTATCTTACTGCCATCCGGTCGGCTATCGAAATAATCAATACTCTCTTTCATCGAAATTTTTTCAGCTACGCCATTAATACGCACCTGTCGTTCCAGTTCTTTCCAGAAAAAAAGCAGGCAGCAGTTAACATTAAAATCAAGCTGTTTGCTTTTGGCACTATTATAATTGGTGAAGAAAACAAATCCATTCTCATCAAAGGCTTTTACCAATACCGTCCTTGCCTCCGGCATACCATCGTGACCTACTGTGGCCAGTGTCATGGCATTCATTTCATCTATCTGTGATTTTTCTGCATCCTCCCACCAGCGCTGAAACTGGGCAATAGGGGAATCTGCCACATCATCTTCATTAAGTGAATGCAGGGTATAGTCTTTGCGCAGCTGCGCTATTTCATGGGGAGTCATTGCCGTAAAAATTAATTGCCAAAGATAGCCAACTGCTAGATTATGGGCTCTGCCTGTTGTGCTACCATGGCAGCACCTTTTTCCAGTGCTTCTTTATTGATCGGCAGCAGATGATGATATTTTTCCGGCAATACCTTTTTGAGGGCTTCCAGTATAGACTCAATCTTCACTACCGGTTTCAGGTGCAGGTAGGCACCGAGTATGATCATGTTCATGATCTTTGCATTCTTCATCAGCAAAGCTTCTGTGGTTGCGTTGATGCCCACCAGCTGAATATCTGTTCTTGTACTGGGTTTCAGGATATTGCCAGATTCATACAACAGCAATCCGCCGGGTTTTACCCTTGGTGCGAATTTATCCATTGAAGGCTGGTTGAGTACAATAGCGGTATCAAAGAATGAAATAATAGGTGAGCTGATCTTTTTTTCTGATAGAATCGTAATACAATTGGCTGTACCACCTCTCATCTCCGGTCCATAAGAAGGCATCCAGGAAATTTCCTTTCCTTCTACCATGCCTGCATAGGCCAATGTCATACCGAGTGATAATACTCCCTGTCCGCCAAATCCGGCGACTACGAGTTCTTCCAGTTTTTTAAAATCATTCATGTTGCTCATATTGGTTATTTAAAGAATGATTGTTTTATTAATTACTACAATCATACTTCGACAAGCTCAGTATGACATAAATAAACTCAGCATGACAAGAAAAATGTCAGCCTGAGCTTGTCAAAGGCGGCTTTATTTAAGCTCCTTTTGGCACTTTAATATCACCCAGCGGAAATGTTTTTACCATTTCCTCGTCAATGAATTTTGCGGCTTCCACCGGTGTCATCTTCCAGTTGGAAGGACAATTGCCGATAATTTCTACCAAACAGGTTCCTTTATGCAGTTGCTGATATTTGAATGCATTTTGCAATGCCTTTTTTGTTCTGCGGACTGCATTAGCACTGTTTACTGCCTGTCTTGTTACATAGAAAGCTCCCGGAAGGTTGGCCATCAATTCTGAAACCTGGATAGGTGAACCATAGTAACCTACATCTCTTCCATCTGGACTGGTGGTGGTATGCATGCCAGGCAGGGTAGTAGGCGCCATTTGTCCACTGGTCATTCCATATACTGCATTATTCATGAAGACAATCAAAATATTTTCACCACGGTTAATGGCATGCAATGTTTCGGCAATACCTATGGCAGCCAGATCACCATCACCCTGATAAGTGAAAACATATTTATCCGGCATCAGTTTTTTAATACCTGTTGCCACCGCACAGGCACGGCCGTGTGCTGCCTCCTGCATGTCAATATCCATATAATCATACGCAAAGACAGAACAGCCTACAGGTGCAATGCCAATGGTTTGTTCCTGTATATCCATTTCTTCCACCACTTCCATGATGAGTTTGTGTACGAGGCTATGGGCACAGCCCGGACAGTAGTGCATACTCACATCCACCATTGTATGCGGTTTGTGATACACCACTTCGTATTCTTCCTCATCGTGGCAGGCCGGTGTTACCACATCCAGCGCTGTATCGGGTAATACATGTTCTTCAGTTGGCATGATGATACTGTATTAAAGTTTCTAAATGATGTACAATGTCTTCCGGAGTGGGTACCATTCCGCCCATTCTTCCGTAGTACTCAACCGGTACTTTTCCTTCCACAGCCAGTTTCACATCTTCTACCATTTGCCCGCTGTTGAGTTCGACACTCAGCATGAGTTTTACATCTTTAGCAAGTTCTTTCAGTCGCTGGTAAGGGTAGGGGTATAATGTGATGGGGCGGAACAATCCTGCTTTGATGCCTTTTTCTCTTGCAATGTCCATTGCTTTCTGGCAGATACGGGCACTGAGTCCGTAGGCTACAAAAAGAAATTCGGCATCGGTTGTATTTATTTCTTCGAACCTTACTTCATTTTCCCGGATGCGTTTGAACTTTTCTTCCAGCTTCAGGTTATGTTGTTCCATTCTTTCCGGCTGAATGAAGAGAGAAGTGATATAGTTCCTGCTACGGGTTTTTGGTTTACCGGTAGTGGCCCATGATTTATCAATATTCGGTTTGGTATAAGTTTTAAACTCTACTTTTTCCATCATCTGGCCAATAGCACCATCAGAGAGCATCATCACCGGGTTACGGTATTTATCAGCCAGATCAAATCCGAGGTAAACAAAATCAGCCATTTCCTGTACAGAGGCAGGCGCCAGTACGATCATTTTATAATCTCCATGGCCTCCGCCCTTTGTTGCCTGGAAATAATCACCCTGCCCGGGTTGTATGGTTCCGAGCCCCGGGCCTGCTCTATTGACATTTACAATTAAACATGGCAACTCTGCACCGGCGATATACGAAATTCCTTCCTGCATCAGGCTGATACCCGGAGAAGAGGAACTGGTCATGGTCCGAAAGCCTGCACCGGCAGCGCCATAAACCATATTGATAGAAGCTACTTCACTTTCTGCCTGCAACACAATGCGATTGTGTTTGGGCATTTCTCTTGCCAGGTATTCCAGTACTTCTGATTGCGGGGTGATGGGATAGCCGAAGTAGGCATCGCAGCCGGCCAGAATGGCGGCTTCTGCCATGGCTTCGTTACCCTTCATGAGTTTGGTTTCCGTCATAACAAATTATTTTGAAGGACTGATCATTGTTTGCAGTTGCTCTTTGATATTCTCCGGTGTGATGTCAATCGGTTTTTTCTTTGGGTGGGTTCTGTATACTGTGATGACTGCATCGGGACAAACCAATGCACAGTTGACACAGCCGGTGCATACATCATTATTGGCAATGATGTAACGATAGCCTTTGATGTTGATGGTATCAGAAAGAGTCAGTGCATGTTCTTTGCAGGCGGTAGTGCAGAGTTCGCAGCCTTTGCATCTTTGTATGTCAATTTCAACCCTTCCTTTGACTTTTCTTTCCTTCGCCGTAGCGGTTTTGTTGGTGTTGTCTTCCATTATCCGGGTTTTAGAGCTATAACAAATGTCCAAATATGCCGGCCCGATTCACAGTTGCCCCGTCATGGCTGGGTATGATTTATGTCAGTTTTTCATTGGAAAAACAGAGGATTTACTCCTCTACGGTGAGACTTGTCACTTTCATCTCCCGGCCCTTCAGGATCTTTAAGGAAAAGCCCTGGCAGCGTGGGCAGGGATGTCCAAAAGCAGGCAAGTGAAAAATGTTGCTACAGTCAGCACATTGTGCCTCCCCGGGAATGATGTCGATGTTCAGATCGGCTTTTTGTAAAATTGTTTCGTCTCTGATAGCGGTAAAAGCAAATTTTAACGATTCAGTTTCAATACTGCTTAATTCTCCTACCTGAATGTTTACACCGGTAATAATGACATCAGGCGGGGCTGCTTTTTGGGCAATGGCAAGAATAGACTGTGCTATAGAGAGCTCATGCATATTGAATAAGATAGATTTATACAGCACCGGTTTGATTATCGGTGGCTGATTTATTCTCTTCCTCTTTTTTTGCTGCAGCCAGCTTATCAGCTGCCGCTTTTTCTGCCGCTTTCTTTTTCTTTTCGGCAGCGTAAGCTTCACGGCTTTGCAGTGCTTCTGCATATAATTTATTCCAGCCGTTATTAATGTTCTCTGTTTTCAATGCACATGGGGCTGGTTCTGCTGTTTGGAAAATAGCACCTTCTTTGGGGCAGGCACGGACACATTCGCCACAATAGATACAAACAGCCCTGTTGAAATGATAGGTTTGTTTGCCTTCCATATCCTGTGAAAAAACAATAGCACCAGGCGGGCAAACCATTTCACAACGACGGCACCAGATGCAGAGGTTTTCATCGAAGCCGATCAGTCCCCGGTAATCCTCGGGTATAAATGTTTTTTCAAACGGGTATTTGGTGGTGACCGGTTTCTTAAATACGTTACCTATTGTTTTAAAAAATGTTTTCATCATTCAAGTTTTATCTGGCTGTACAGGAAAGGCAAGGGTCATAAGAAGCAATGATAGCCGGGACTGAACCATATTCATTGCCGGTAAATGCTTCTGCCATAGCTGCTACATTGGAGAATGTTGGCGCCTTGATCTTTAGTCTTTCCAGTACTTGTGTTTTGTTCCCTTTGGCATAATAGAACAACTCTCCTCTTGGAGCCTCAAGCCTTACGGTTGCTTCGCCGTCAGGAAAAGCTTTTGTTTCGGTGATCAATGGTGTTTCGGGCAAGCCGTTAATGATATTTTCAATAATGCGTATTGATACATACAACTCCCTCAGGCGAACAATGTTTCTTGCATACACATCGCCACTGGTTTCTGTGATCATTTCATAACCTACTTCTTTCCAGGGAAGCAGGTCTTCTGTTTCGTTGCGAACATCTACTGCTAATCCTGCAGCTCTTGCAAAAGGTCCCACCACATTAAGCCGCATAGCATCTTCTTTGGTGATGGCTCCTGCGCCTTTGTTCTTCAAGGACAGCGTCCAGTTATTTTTGTAGATGTCCATAAGTTCATCTAGTTGCGGAACAAATTTTTTCAGCCTTTCAATAATCGATTGCGCAACCTGTGGTTTCAGATCCCTGGCCACACCACCCACAATGGAGAAGTCATACTGGATGCGGTTGCCGCAAACGGCTTCGAGTAGCTCCATAGAGAACTCCCGGTACTGCATGGTTTTCATGAACAGTGCTTCGAAGCCGGAATTTTCCGCCACATGGCTTAAGCAAAGTAAGTGTGAGTGAATGCGGTCCAGTTCAATTACCAGCATCCGTAAATATTTTGCTCTTTTAGGCACTTCTATCTTCACCAGTTTTTCTGCAACCTGTGAGTAGGCAGTAGTGTGTGAAATGGAACAGAGTCCGCAAACCCTTCCCACAACGAAACTTACCTGGCGGAATTTGAATTTGGAGCAGCAGGCCTGCTCTATGCCCCTGTGTACATAATAGACATTGGCATCAGTCTTCACTATTTTTTCATTCTCAGTAGTGAATTTAAAATGCAGGGGTTCCAGCAGGGAAATATGCTGGGCGCCTATTGGTATTTCATATTGTTTTGCCATGATTATTTCTTTTTACGCAGCGGGCCGCTTTCAAAATCAGGTTCAAGCACAAATCCTTTTGCTGTGTTTTCGATATTAATATTCATCAGGTCCACCAGTTCAGCTTCTGCCACCCAGGCGGATACTACAATGTCTTTAATGCTCGGAATTTTCTCTGCCGGATCAATCAGTGTAAAGAAGCAGGTAGTTTCGCAGAGGTAAGCATAATCACTAAAAAACCACTGCACTTCTATTTTGTCAGCCACTTCCACTGCATTCATTACCATGAAATGATGGAGTTCCTGTTTGTAAAAAGCAGCTATGTCGCTTTTTAAGGAGGTTAATGTGGTTTCGATCTTTTTCATGTGAATGCCGGTTTTATTTCATCAGCAATATTTCTTCTGTTTAGTTGTTGTTTTTCTTTTACCGCTTCTTTCTTTAGCCGCACTGATTCTTCAAGCTCTTTTGTTTTTGTTTCCAGTATGGCCAGGGCCTGCACCACCCCGTCAATAATTTGCTCCGGCCTTGTGCCGCATCCGCATACATACACATCTACAGGAATATACTGGTCGATACCACCCTCGCAATTATACATGCCCCGAAACACACCGCCTGTACTGGCACAAGCGCCGCAGGCTATTACCACTTTGGGTTCGGGCATTTGTGCATAGATCTCCACCAGCCGTTCACGGTTGCGTTTGGTTACCGGTCCAGTCACTAGTAAGATATCTGATTGTTTGGGATTGCCGGTATTGATCATGCCGAAACGTTCAATATCATATTTAGGACTGAGGCAGGCCAGTATCTCAATATCACATCCGTTGCAGCCGCCTGCGTTGTAGTGCAGTATCCAGGGAGATTTCTTTCTGTATGAAGCCAGTTTCATGAAAAACTATTTATTAGTAAGTTGATAAAGGCAAGGGAAAATGAAACGGCTAATGAAAACCGTAGCATTTGCTTATAGTTAACCCTTGCAGTGGAATTATCGAGTGCATTCAGGTAAAAGAAAGTGAATACTATCAATCCGGCGCCCAATAACATATTATTACCTGCAAAAAGATAGACCAATGCATAGCAGAATACATAATCCAGCCATTTGGCGGTGTACACCGCTTCATAAAAGATACCGGAAAATTCAAGTTCTACGCCGCCTGTTAGTTCCTGGTGAGCTTCAGCCACATCAAAGGGTGATTTTTTTAACTTGATCGGTAGTACCAGCAGCAAAGCAATAAAGGCCAATGGCATTTTGTACAGCAAAGGCTGTTCTGATTGAAAAGCTGCTGCTGCATCAAAGCTTCCGGTTAGTATGAAGATAGAAACAGCAATAATAATAAGTACCGGTTCATAGGCCAGTATACTGATAGCGGTACGATTTGCACCGAGGTGACTGAAAATAGAACGGGTGCTGTAAGCTGCCAGTATTAATAACGCAGTGGAAAGCAGGTGCAGGAAGATGACAAGAATAAGATCACCCCCCAATAGTAAAACGCCTAAAGCAAACCACAGTGATACAAAGTGCATGATACCGAGAAAAGCATGTGCTGAATGAATGATCATTTTTCGTTTGTCTGCCAGCTTCAGGAAATCATAAAAGGGTTGCAGTAGCGGTGGCCCGATACGCCGTTGCATTCTTGCTTTGATGATGCGTTCAAAACCATATACCAGTCCGCCAATGAAGGGAGCCAGTATAATCAGTATTATCGGAATCCAGAGGTTGTTCATAATAATCAGTTTAAATCAATGCCACGATGATCAATGCTACAAAAAACAGGATACCTGCTGTAGCGAAATAAGGAGTGGCCCTGTCGGTAGAGAAATAGAAGGAGGAAAAAGAATAACTCACTTTTTCCCCGCACATATATTCTTTGGCCCTGTCTACATTTTTAAACCTGACAAACATGGCTGCGATAACACTGACCGGTAATAACAGAAAAGCGATCAGCATAGGTATCAGCGGCAGTTTGATAGAGCCGAGAAACATAGTCCAACCTTCTGTTGTAATTGTTAATGGTGTACCTGATAAAGATCCTGCTACCGGTGCGAAATACTGATTCAGCAATAAGGGCAGGCTTATGACAGTNNACACCCATTACTTTGAAATATAAAAGTGATAGCACCGCACCTCCGCCGGCTACAGCAACCATAGCCAGTGCACCCAGTATTTTTTTATCAGTAGCTAATGCTCCGAGTGATTCAATGCTCATCCATTTACCAATAAAAGCGCCGAATGGCGGCAGCAATAAAGACATAAAACCAATGGTAATGACTAAAGCTGTAAAAGGTCCGCTTTCCCCCAGCTTATCCATATCGGATGATTGCTTGAGGTGAAATACTTTTTCCAGTATGCCTGCATTAAGGAAGAGCATGGATTTGGAGATACCATGAAACAGCACCAGTATCAATGAAGCAGTAATAGTGACAGGTGCAGCTACTGCCGCCATCATGATCATTAATGCCAATAAAGCAATGGTGGAATGTGCCAGTATCCGCTTGAAATTATCCTGTGACAAAGCTCCAATAGCAGCAGCGATGAACACGAAGCCTGTCAGCGCAATGATGACGTAAGCCACCGGTGTATCTTTTAAAGCCGGTGATAAACGAAGGATAATGAACGGGGCAATCTTCACCATGGTGGAGGAATGCAGCAGGGCACTGACAGGAGTTGGCGCCACCATCGCTCCGAGCAGCCATTTGCTGAAAGGCATTTGTGCCCCTTTGATAAGGGCTGCCATACTCAATAAAGCCAGCGGAAGTAAAATGCCCTCAGCTTTTACATTTGCCAGCAGGTTAGTAAATGTAGCCTCACCATAACCGTTGTGTTGGATAAAGAAAATAGCTGCCAAAATTGCCAGGCCACCAACCTGGTTCATCCATAAAGCCGTCAGTGAATTTTTTACAGATACTTCGTCCTTCCTGAAACCAATCAGTAAAAAAGAGGCCAGTGTAGTCAGTTCGAAGAACAAAAAGAAATACTCCAGATTATCGGATGAAACAACCAGGTTCATTACAGCAATGAACCAGAAGATGGTGGAGAGAAAATATTTTTTTCGAAAAAGGCTGCAATGTTCTTCATCAATATACCTGAGTGAATACACAGCAATGATGCCGCTGATGATATTGATAAGGAGAAACATGAAGAGGCTCAGCTTGTCTACCATGAATTGCAATGAGTGATGCACCGGCATATTATTCAACAGGTATAATAAACCGCCCAGCTGCAACAGGCTCATCAGTCCAACTATCCAGCTTCTTCTTTTAATAGCGATCCAGCCGAAGAAAACAAGCAGCATGACATCGGCCACTGCCACAATATCATTCACATAAGCCGGAACGCCGAAATAATAAACACCTTCGGCATTGATAAATAAATAAACTGATACTGCAGAGAGGAATAAAGCTGCTGTTATGACCAATGGTTTTGCCAGCGACCTGTGAACAAACAATAGCAGGAGACTGATCAGAACGGGTATTACAAACAGCGAAGTAATTAGTGAGTACATGACCCGGATTTTAGCTGTAAATGAGGATGCTATATTAAGCCGAATTGGCCGGGTGGGGTATGATGCGTATCAGATGTAAAGATGATATGGCTTATGCTGCTAACTAATCCTTATTCTGCTGATTCTTTGCTGGACAGAACAAATCTGGATTTAAAAAATCGAAAGGCTTTTTGCAGGTTTTCCTGTGCCGCCCTGCTGAGTACTGTACCCAGCCCCCAATTATGCCCCGATATGGCAAGTGTATATGCCTCCGGTGTTTTATTGTACAGTTCTTTGGCCAGGTAGAGGATTGTTTCCGGGCTTTGCATGTGAGAGGAGAAGAAATAGTGCCCGGCAGGTTTTATTGGTTTTATTTCAAATCCCTCTTTTATTGAAGTATGTGATGCATCTGCAAACACCACTTTTTCGTAGCGGCAAACCATCAATACATCTTCCACTTGCAGCTGATAACGGAATTCACAATCCATCTCCTTGTATCCTAGATGCCTGGCCATATCGGTAAATTTCCAGCCCAGCCCGTCATCCCGGCGGCCGCTGTTGCCTATACCAATCAGTAATATATTACCCTTTTCAGTTTTTGAATTTTTCATCAATTAATTCTCCTTTATCATTATACAATTCTGCTTTCAACGGCATTTTTCCCATCGCCTGTGTGGCACAACTGAGGCAGGGATCATAAGCCCTGATGGCTACTTCTACCTGGTTCAGCATACCGTCAGTGATATGGCCTTTGCGGCTGATGACGTTATTGGCCACCCATCTCACGGCTGTATTCATCGCATCGTTGTTATGGGTGGTGGAAACGATCAGGTTGCATTTGGTGATCATACCCTTGTCATCTACTTCGTAGTGATGGGTCAGGGTGCCTCGGGGAGCTTCGATAATGCCAATACCTTTATGCCGGGGTGTTCCTTTACGGACAAGATCGCTGCCCATTAATTCAGGATCATTCAGCAATAGTTTCATTTCTTCAGCACAATGCAGCACTTCAATCAGCCTTGCCCAGTGTGAATACATCGTACTGTTGTTGACTTTTTTACCGGTGAATGCAATAAACTCTTTCCGGGCTTTATCTGCCAACGGAGTAGTGATAAAATCGCAAACATTGATCCTTGCCAGCGGGCCTACCCGGTTCCATCCTTTTTCTCTGCCTAATTGTTTTAGGTAGGGAAATTTCATATACGACCATTGTGATGCAGCTTCTAAAAAGTAATCTTGATAGAGGTTAGTGGAAATATCGTCCAATGTTCTTTTTCCTTCGCTGTCAATGGCTCTCAGTTTGCCGTCGTACAGATCCATTCCTCCAAAATCATTCACCATACCGAGGTGACCGGAAGGGAAGTAAGCAAAATCATCGAGGAATTTTCGGTTGGCTTCATGATACCCTTTCATAAAATCCACCATGGCCAGAGACCATTCAATCATGGTATCGATATTCTCAATATTCTTTCCGTCAAGAAAATAATCTCTTTCTTTTTCAGTAAATGTTTTATGAACACCACCGGGCACTGCCAGTATGCCATGTATTTTTTTACCGGCCACGGCTTTAATGATCTCCTGCCCGTATTTGCGCATGGTAATGCCTTTCACCGCCAATTCACGGTTTTCTACTGCAACCGCCACCACATTTCTTTTTTCTGCCGGAGCATCTACACCAAACAGAAGATCCGGTGAAGCGAGATAAAAGAAGTGTAATGCATGCGACTGAAAGACCTGTCCATAGTGCATTAACCTGCGAAGTTTGGTGGCAGTAGGTGAAAGATCGGTTGGATCAACACCAACGATCTGGTCAATTGCTTTGGCAGCTGCCAGGTGATGGCTTACGGGACAAATACCGCAAAGCCGTTGTACCAGCACAGGTGCTTCCCAATAGGGATGACCTTGTATAAAACGTTCAAAGCCCCTGAACTCTACAATGTGAAAGAAGGAATCTTTCACCTGGCCATATTCATCGAGATGTATAGTAACCCTGCCATGGCCTTCCACTCTTGTTACAGGATCTATGGTTATTTTTCGTGTCATGTTACATTCATTAATCGTACTTGAATTCTGAATACAAAATGGAGTACTCTTCTCCCCACAAAATATTCTTCACTGCTTTCCAGATATGATTGGCATCAGGAGGGCAGCCGGGGATATAATAATCAATCTTCACTATTTCATTGCAGGCATACACCCTATCCAGGATCTTGGGTAAATCTTCGTGGTAGGGAATGATGTTAGCGCCGGGCTCACTGGTAGCAGAGTTGAGATAGGCTTCCTCCAAACATTCACTTAAAGGAATCGAATTGCGCATGGAAGGCAAGCCGCCCCATACCGAGCATTCTCCTAATGAAACAAGGATATCACAATGCTCCCTGAATTTTCGCAGTGTTTCCACATTTTCTGAATTACACACACCACCTTCTATAATTCCAATGTGGCAACGGGATGTGAATTCTTTAAAATCTGTCAATGGTGATTTGTCAAATGAGATCAGTTCTACCACATCCAGCAGGTCTTCGTCAATATCCAGCAACGACATATGGCAGCCAAAGCAACCTGCCAGCGAAACAGTGGCCACAATTTTTTTACCCATTACCGGTGGCCGGTTTTTGTGTGTCGTTTTTTTCTTGTTGTAATCTTTCTGCACTGATTCCATATCAAATTTTCTATCGCCAAATGGAGCAGCTAAACTTTCTCCTCTTACAATTATGGCGCCTGTTGGACAAATGTGCATAGCGTTCAGCGCCTGTTCTTTTGTAAGTTTTGCTTCCTGTTCGTAATCAATACCAACAAACGTTTCATTACCTCTTTCCTGGTAGTTGAATACTTTTTTGCCATCACTGGTTTTTACTTCTACTACACAGCGCAGGCATTTGATGCAACGGTTATGCTCCATCACCATCCGCTGCGGATTGAAATCAATCAGCCTGTCTTTGAACAGGTGCTGAAATCTTGTGGATGAAACGCCCAGTTCATAGCCCATGTGCTGCAAATCGCAGTTGCCGCTTTTCTCGCAGGCCGGGCAGATATGATTGCCTTCGGCAAACATCATTTCAACCAATGCCTTACGGGTATCTGTCAGTTCAGATGTATTTACTTCCACCACGAGGCCTTCGGATACTTTTTCCGTACAGGCAGGGTTGTACTTGCCGTTCATTTTGCAGGTGCACACCCGGCAGGTGCCGAGTGGCGGTTCTATGTGTTCGTAGTAACAGAGTGATGGTATGAATATGCCATTTTCCTTTGCCACCTGCATCAGGTTTTTACCTTTTTCGGCCTGTATGCTTTTGCCATCAATTGTTATGTTTACCATTTCTGCCATGACCTTCAGATTTTATATTTCTCATAGTCTTCCGTTGCTTCTTCCATGTCAAACTTCAGATTCAGCCCATTATATTCTTTGTCCAATTTGCCGCGGAAGTAGTCAGTAAATTTTTCCATGGAGAATATCAGGCTGTTGGTAGCCGTTTTACCTAAGCCGCAACGGCTGGTATTCTTCATAATAGTGCCCCAGCTTTTCAGCTCCTCCAGGTCCTTTTCATTAGCGAGACCGTTGTCGAGCCTTTCTAATTTTCGCTGAATAATAAAATTACCTGCCCGGCAGGGCGTACAAATACCACAGGATTCTGATTTAAAGAATTCAGAAAAATTCAACAACACTTTTACAAGGTCTCTTTGTTTGTTGAAGATCATGAACGAGCCACCGCAACGAATGTCTTTTCTGGCCAGCAGGTCGAGCATGGAAATGCGGCGATATTTTTCCTTAATAGAAATACACTCTCCCGACGGCCCGCTGACCTGTATGTAGTAGGGATCATCCGCTTCACAGAGCTCCAGCAGTTCCGCTACTGTCATTCCCCATTCAATTTCATATATGCCGGGGAATTTGCAATCGCCGGATACACTGATGAGTTTGGTGCCGGGTGAACCGGGTATTCCCATCTGCATGTATTGTTCTGCACCCATTTCGAGTATACGGGCAGCCGCACAGAAGGTTTCGACATTATTAATGACGGTGGGCAGTTGCAGGTAACCTTTTTCAACCGGGAAAAACCATTTGGTTCTGGGTTCGCCTCTTTTACCTTCCAATGATTCTAATAAAGCTGTTTCTTCACCGCATACATAAGAGCCGGCGCCCATCTGAACCCTGATATCAAAATGGAAGCCTTTGATGTTTCCGCAGTCTTTTCCCAGCAATCCTTTTTTTCGGTAATCATCAATGGCTTCATCCAGTTTGGGTTTCAGCCAGCGGTATTCGCCACGCAAATAGATGATACCATATTCAGCGCCGATAGTGTAACCGCAAATCATCATTCCCTCGATCATTGATGTCGCCTGTGTACTAATGAGTACCCTGTCTTTGAAAGTACCGGGTTCACCCTCATCGGCATTACAAACCACAAACTTTGGAGTTGTAGTTTGCTCTTTTGCAGCTTTCCATTTCTTCCAGGTGGGAAAGTAAGCGCCGCCTCTGCCGGCCAGTTCGGTTTTTTTCAATGCTTCGATTACACCGTCTGCTCCCAGCTTTTCTGCATGGGTCAATGCTTTCCCATCTTCGAACTTTTTAAAGAAAATACTTTTCTCACCCGGAGGTGTATAACGTATATTATCAGCCGGAGCATCACAGATAGATTCAGGAGTGGCACCATTGTTCAAAGCATTAATAATATCCTTGACCCGAATGGCATTCAGGTTAGTGAAAGGATAAAAGTTGATCAAGGCAGACGGCTCCTGGTCGCTGAGCCCGATACATGGTGTAAGGAACAAACCGAATGTACCGGTGCGGTCCACAGAGCCAAAGACAGCGCCTGTTTCCCGTTCAAAGGTTTCTTTTATCCTTTTGAACCCTTTTATATCAGCTATTATGCTGTTGTTGAGATAAATGGTGTACTTACCGGTGGGCTTCCGGTGAAAAAAATGGTAGAAGGAAACAACGCCTTCCACTTCAATAGTGGATAGATTGAACTGTTCGGCTATCTTCTTTATATCATCATCATTGATAAAACCATTTTTTAATTGCAATTCCCATAACTGGTTGAGCATTTGCGTTTGCCCGGATTCCACCAGTTGTTGTACTGTTTCGGCAGGCATAGTCGGGATTTATGGTTTCAGAAAACGACTCAATATCAACACATTTCACTACAGAAGTGTATGACTATTGTTAATCTGTTATGTGATTTTAAGCAGACCAGCTTTATGGCCTAGGCAGGTTATTAAAAACAGCCTTTTACCTGATTATTATCATATTCGGCTATGACAGGGTTGTTCTGTCCTGCAGCGCATATTTTCTAATATTGGTGTCTGTAAAACAAACCAAAATGAAAAAGATTGCAATCGTTAGTTTGTTCACTGCCTTATTTCCTTTTTTAGGTTTTGCACATGAGGGTCATGGCCATACACATGGATTTACCATTACCCATTATTTTGTAGAGCCCGAGCATCTGTTATTGCTGATCGGTGTATTGGCAGCAGGGATTCTTTTTTTTCGTAGTTATTTTAAAAAACAAAAGAAGGTATAATTTATTCATGAACAAAAACGTTAGTTATGTGTGCTACCTGCGGCTGCGACAGCAATGGAAATATCTCCTTTCATGAGCCCGGCCATGAACATCATCATAACCACGATCATGGCCATTCACATAGCCATGAAAAAACTGTAGTGGAAGTGGAGCAGGATATTCTGCACCAGAATAATTTGCTGGCGCAAAGAAACAGGGGTTATTTTGATGCAAAAAATATTCTTGCCATAAACATGGTGAGCTCACCTGGGTCCGGTAAAACTGCTTTGCTGGAGAGAACATTAAAAGACCTGAAAGACCAGTTTGACTTTTATGTAATAGAAGGTGATCAGCAAACTAACCTGGATGCTGACCGGATACATGCCACCGGTACAAAAGTAGTTCAGATCAATACCGGTAAGGGTTGTCACCTTGATGCACATATGGTGCTGCATGCATTGCAGGGAATGAAGCCGAAAGAAAATGGTGTAATGTTTATTGAGAATGTAGGTAACCTGGTATGCCCGGCCATGTTTGATCTAGGAGAAAAGGAAAGAGTGGTGATCATGAGTGTAACAGAAGGTGAAGACAAACCACTGAAATACCCGGAAATGTTTCATACTTCTACACTTTGTATCATTAATAAAACAGATCTGCTACCTTATGTGCCTTTTAATATTGAAAGGGCGAAGGCTTATGCCAGGCAGGTTAACCATAATTTAGAAATCATTGAAGTAAGTTGTCTGACCGGGGAGGGTTTGCCCCAATGGTACGAATGGCTGCGGGCCAAAGTGCCTGTATTGCAGCCTGCCTGATTATGAAAACCTATCACATCCATATCGGCGGCCTGGTGCAGGGAGTGGGATTCCGGCCACATGTATATAAAATAGCAGAGCAGATGGCGCTGACAGGGTGGGTGAGTAATACTAAAGACGGTGTTCATATTGAAATCAATGCAGAGGAAACAGTATCAGCATTATTTTATCGGTCTGTAATTCAGCAACCGCCAGACAATGCTGTTATAACCGCTCACAGTATCAAGGAAGTTGCACCGAAAACATTTTCTTCCTTTTCAATTCTTCCCGATAATACTGATAGCAAGCCCGATTTACTACTCACACCAGACTTTGCCATTTGTGAGCATTGCAAGAATGAAACAGCAGATCCGAAAAACAGGCGATACCGTTACCCGTTTACTACCTGTCTGCATTGCGGACCGAGGTATTCTATCATCAAAGCATTGCCTTATGAGCGATATCATACAACGATGTCTCATTTGCCAATGTGCGAGGACTGTAGTGATGAATATAATAATGTATATGATCGCCGGCATTACAGTCAAACCAATTCCTGCAATAAATGCAGTATACCGATGCATCTTTTTTCGGCTGCCGGTAAAATTATAAGTCATCAACCCGAAGAAATTCTGATCAATTGCAAGCAATATTTTGCTGCGGGGAATATCATCGCAGTAAAAGGCATAGGCGGCTACCTGCTGCTATGTGATGCCACCAACGAGTCAGCTGTTCAGCAGTTGCGCAGCAGAAAGCACCGGCCAGCCAGGCCATTTGCTCTTTTGTATGCCAGCATCGAGAATGCCTCAAAGGATGTACATATATCTGAATACGAAGAAGCAGCTCTAAAAGATAAAGCAGCTCCCATTGTGCTTTGCCGGCTGAAAGAAGTTCAGCAAAATGAAATTTGTACATACGTAATTGCACCCGGGCTTGATAAAATCGGAATTATGTTGCCTTGTGCACCGCTGTTGCAACTGCTGGTTAATGATTTTGGAAAACCATTGATCACCACCAGTGCCAATATAAGTGGTTCGCCAATCATCTATAATGATGAAGAGGCACTCGAAAAACTTTCCGGCATAGCTGATTATATCATCACATATGAAAGAGAAATTGTTGTGCCGCAGGATGACAGCGTATTGCAACTGACTGATAAAGGAGAGAAAATTATTTTACGGAGAAGCCGTGGAATGGCGCCTAATTATTTTCCGAACCCTTTTGAAGCAACTGATGAGTGCATATTGGCTACTGGCGGTGAATTGAAAAATGCTTTTGCCATTCAGGAACGGCACCGGCTTTATATAAGCCAGTTTTTGGGAAACCAGGAAAGCCTTGCATCACAGGAGGCCTTTACGCATACCAGTAATCATTTATTTGATTTGTTGCAAACTAAGCCTTCTGTTATTCTTGCAGATAAACACCCGGGCTATTTTGTTTCGCAGCGGGCAAATGAACTATCGCTTGAAAATAATATTCCACTCTTTTCAGTGCAGCACCACGAAGCACATTTCGGGGCTGTGCTGGCAGAGAATGGTCTGTTGTCTGCACAAGAACCTGTGCTGGGTATTATTTGGGACGGAGCCGGCTATGGTGATGATCAGCAGGTATGGGGCGGCGAGTTTTTTGTTTTTGAATATGGTGAGATCAACAGGACGGTACACTTTGATTATTTCCCGCAATTGCTCGGTGACAAAATGAGCCGTGAACCAAGATTGTCTGCATTAAGTCTGCTGAAACAGTTGCCCGCCAAACAGTCTGTACTTGAACCCTATTTTTCAGTAACCGAGTGGCAGTATTATCAGCAATTGATAAAACAACCGGCCACACTTCTCACAAGCAGTGTGGGCCGCCTGCTTGATGCCGTTGCCTGCATACTGGGAATCTGCTCCATCAATACTTATGAAGGCGAAGCAGCCATGAAACTGGAGGCAGTTGCAAGAAGTTACCGGGGTGAAATGACTGATTATTATCCATTGCCTGTAAAGAATAACCGTATTGAACTATTGCTGATGTTGCAGGATATGATGCATGATAGGGAAGCAGGAATGCCCGTTAACCAGGTTGCCGCTAAAATATTTTACTCGCTGGCATTAACAGTTGGCAGGATGAGTGATCACCTGGGTATAGATAAGATTGCCTTCAGCGGCGGTGTTTTTCAAAATGCACTGCTGACCAATATGATTGATAGCTTATATGCAGGTAAGAAGCAGTTGTATCGCCACAAGCAATTAAGTCCGAATGACGAGTGTATAGGATTTGGACAACTGGCATGTTATCATTTATCGAAGAAAAGACAGATGGAAATGCAATTACCGGCATCTATGATAATTAGTGAAATGAATTAAATGTATCTTGAATTATGTGTTTAGCAATACCAGGAAAGATATTATCGATCATTCCAAAAACGGATGAAACTTTCCGTATGGGAAAGGTTTCTTTTGGCGGTATTACCAAAGAAGTAAACCTTAGTATGGTGCCGGATGCTGCGGTGAATGATTATGTGCTGGTGCATGTGGGGGTAGCCATCAGCCGTATTGATGAGGAAGAAGCAAAACTGACATTTGAGTACCTGAAGCAGATTGGTGAAACAAATGAATTGAATGACGAATGAAATTTTTATCAGAATACAGGGATCCGGAGCTGGCCCGGCAGTATTTTGAAGAGATACGCAGGGTTACCACTAAGCCATGGACGCTGATGGAAATTTGTGGCGGGCAAACGCATAGCCTCGTCAGAAACGGAATCCTTGATCTGTTACCGGATAAAATTACCATGGTGCATGGGCCGGGCTGCCCGGTTTGTGTGACGAGTATCAGTGTAATTGATGAGGCCATTCATTTGGCACAAAAGGAAAATGTCATTCTCTGCTCTTTTGGAGATATGTTACGGGTACCGGGTTCATCAAAAAGTTTACTTGAAGTAAAATCTGCAGGTGCTGATGTAAGGATTTTATATTCTCCTCTTGAAGCTGTTCAGCTGGCTCAACAAAGCCCCGAGAAAGAAGTTGTTTTTTTTGCAGTAGGTTTTGAAACCACTGCTCCGGCTAATGCACTCAGTGTGATACAGGCGGATAAACTTGGAGTAACCAACTACAGCATTCTTGCTTCACATGTTTTGGTGCCTCCAGCCATGGAAGCTTTATTAAGTGATCCGGAAAATAAAATAGACGGGTTTTTGGCGGCGGGGCATGTCTGTACTATCATGGGGATGGAAGAGTATTATCCCATCGCTGAAAAATATAAAACACCCATCGTTGTTACCGGTTTTGAACCGTTGGATTTACTACAAGGGATACTGATGACGGTGATGCAGCTGGAAAAGGGAGAGTACAAGGTAGAAAATCAATATGCAAGGTCAGTGCAAAGAGAAGGGAACCGGCTGGCAAAGGATTCGATCGGGAAAGTTTTTACAATCGATGACAGGCAATGGAGGGGCATTGGCTCCATTCCGCAAAGCGGTTATGAAGTGAATGAACGGTATAAAAAGTATAATGCCCGTCTGAAGTTTGATCTCAATATTCCTTTGGCTGAAGAAAACAAAGCCTGTATCAGCGGAGATATTATGAAAGGTTTGAAAAAGCCGGTTCAATGCCCCAATTTTGGCACTTTATGCAAACCAGAGCATCCGCTGGGTGCACCCATGGTGAGCAGCGAAGGAGCCTGTGCAGCATATTATCATTATTCAGATAAAAACAATTAAAACCATTAAGGCATTAAGGAAATGAAGAAACAATTCTTAATGAAACTTAATTTCTTACTGTTTCAAATAAATGGGTGTATGAAAAAAGGAATTTTATTTTTTACCATGTTGGTTTTTAACACCAGTTTCATCTTCTCACAATCGTTGCCAAAAGGAATCAGTATTTACAATCAAAACAGCAAAACTCCCATTCCGGATGTGTCTGTATACACATCCGATTTCAACTTTGCTGAAGTGAGTGATGAAAACGGTTTTGTTTCGCTGAAAAATCTTCCTGCCAGCTCAAAATCTATTATTATATCAGCCATTGGTTTTGAAACAAAAAATATTCTGCTGTCAGAAATAACGAATGACATCATCTGGCTGCTGCCCAAAATCACAACACTAACCGATGTGGTGGTGAGGGCTTCGGCAAAAACAGGAATATTTAAGACCATCAGCGATCTTGATATTCATTTGCGTCCTATTATTAATTCACAGGAAGTATTAAGGATGGTTCCTGGTTTATTTATCGGGCAACATGCGGGCGGTGGCAAAGCCGAACAAATTTTTCTTCGTGGTTTTGACCTTGACCATGGCACCGATATTCACTTAACCGTTGATGGGCTGCCCGTAAATATGGTTAGCCATGCACACGGGCAGGGGTATGCCGATCTGCACTTTGTGATTCCCGAGTTGATTGAAAAAGTAAACTTCAGCAAAGGTCCTTATTACTCCGACAAGGGAAACCTTGCCACTGCGGGATATGTGGCCTTCAAAACAAAAAATTACCTGGAAAAAAATTTCTTCAAACTTGAGGGCGGTCAATACAACACTGTAAGGGCTATTACTGGCATTAACCTGCTGCCCAAAGGAAGCAGCGAGAAAAAGCAGAGTCTTTATATAGCCGGCGAAGGTTCATTTACCAAAGGATATTTTGATAGTCCGCAGAATTTTTCACGGTTCAACGGGATGATTAAGTACCATGGCAAAACGGGTGACAACAGTACACTTACAGCATTGCTAAGCGGCCTTACCAGCAAGTGGAATGCCAGTGGTCAGATACCTGACCGTGCAGTTGCGGATGGCACTATTGGTTTTTTTGGCGCCATTGATGATAACGAAGGAGGAAACACCAACCGCTACAATGCTTCTGCCGAGCTGATGCATAATTTATCAAACGGCGCTGTTTTAAAGAATCAGCTTTTTTATTCCCGCTATTTATTTGAACTGTATTCCAATTTCACTTTTTTTAAAGAGGACCCGGTTAATGGTGACCAGATAAGACAAAAGGAAAAAAGAAATATTCTTGGTTATAATTTATCCTACCAGCGGGATAATAGTATTGGAAAGAAGAAAGGGCAATTCACCGCCGGTGCACAACTCAGGTATGATGATGTTAATGATATAGAATTAACAAGAACAAAAAACAGGAATGTCAACACCCGGGATATTATGCTGGGCGATATCAATGAGTTTAATGCCGGCTTTTTTGCACAGCAGAAAGTAGTACTCAGCAGCCAATGGGATATTGCAACCGGAGTCAGGCTGGACTATTTCACGAATAAATACAACGATAAACTAGCTGCAACGGTTCAATCATCCAATTCCGTAATCGTAAGTCCAAAACTCAATATTAATTACCGGATGAATGATAAGGTTCAGCTTTACTGGTACAGCGGTCAGGGTTTTCACAGCAATGATACCAGGGTGGCTGTTGTCCAAAATGGCCGGGAAGTAGTTACTCCTGCCTGGGGCAGTGATATCGGTGGTATTTTTAAATTAGGCAGGAAGGCCATGCTTCAGACTGCTTTATGGTATTTATGGATGAAGCAGGAGTTTGTGTACGTTGGTGATGAAGGTGTAGTGGAGCCCGGTGGCAAAACGCAACGCATCGGCTGGGATTTATCACTGCGCTACGAACTAAGCAAAAACCTTTATGCAGATGCAGACTTCACTGTCACGAATCCAAGGGCGCTGGAAGTTGACAAAGCAGAAAGTTACCTGCCGCTGGCTCCAAGATTTACCAGTGTGGGTGGCATTACATACAGAAAAGAAAAAGGATGGAATGGAAGCTTGCGTTACCGTTATATGGCCAACCGACCGGCCAATGAAGACAACAGTGTAGTGGCTAAGGGATATTTTGTTACTGATGCTGCAATTAACTACACAAAGAAAAACTGGGAAGCAGGCATTTCAATACAAAACCTCTTTAATACAAAATGGAAGGAGACACAGTTTGATACCGAAAGCAGGTTGCAAAATGAAACTGACCCTGTATCAGAGATTCACTTTACACCCGGAACACCTTTCTTTGCAAGACTGAGTTTTAGTTTGTTTTTTTAAACCCCGTAAATGATGCAATTAAATTGCCCCATGCCCAAATTCGATTTTGATGTCATTACTTTAGGTCATGGCAGCGGCGGGTTATTAACGCATAAATTACTGGAGAGCGGTGTATTTGATTTATTCAAAAATGACCTGCTTGATCAGCAGCATGACGGGGCCTCTTTTTCTTTGTCCGGTGACGTGTCATTTAGTACAGACAGTTATGTGGTTACTCCCATTTTCTTTCCGGGTGGTAATATTGGTGACCTGGCAGTTAACGGAACTATAAACGACCTTGCCATGTGTGGAGCCAAAGCGAAATACCTTTCCTTATCATTCATACTGGAAGAAGGATTGACGATGGAGGAATTCTGGACAATACTGGTAAGCATAAAAGAGGCAGCCAACAAGGCGGACGTAAAAATTGTAACAGGGGATACCAAAGTAGTAGAAAAAGGTAAAGGAGATAAAGTGTTTATTAATACGTCTGGTATTGGCATCATGCACCCCAAAGCAAAGATTCACCATAATAATATACAGACGGGCGATAAAATCATTATCAGCGGCCAGCTGGCTAATCATGGCATCACCATTATGAGCCTGAGAAAGGGACTGGAATTTGAAACAACCATACAAAGCGATACAGCAGCACTGCATGATACCGTAATGCAACTGCTGGATAAATTTGGTGATAGTATCCGGTTTCTCCGTGACCCGACAAGAGGAGGCCCGGCTTCTGTGTTAAATGAAATTGCCGGTCTTACCCGTCTCGGATACCAGCTTCATCAGTCTGCGTTGCCGATTGATCCGCAGGTGGAAGGGGCCTGTGAGATGCTGGGACTTGATCCTTTGTACATTGCAAATGAAGGAGTATTCCTCGCTATCGTTAAGGCTGATGTGGCTGATGAATTTTTGTCTGCTCTTCAACAAGACAGTAATGGCATTCACGCCGCCATTATCGGAGAAGTAACCAATACAAATACGGGAAAGGTAATCCTCAACAGCAGTATTGGCGGACAGCGGGTGGTTGGATTTTTGCCCGGTGAACAATTGCCCCGTATCTGCTGATATTTTTCATTCACATATTTATGTGATTAGCCATTTACCGGTTTCTTTTATCTTCGCATTCCTTTCAAGTAACGAATATGAAAATCTGCTAAGGTTCGATCCCATTGTAATCCCGGGTATCCCGGGACAGAACCTGAAATAATAAGACCGCTCGTCAATCAACAGCATTAGCTGCTGTTTTTCAATTTCATTTAATTTATTTTCATATACCAGGTTATAGTTTGTGCTATGTCCTGGGCAAACCAAGAACCATGTCGAGACAAACAAAAACCAATAAACTAACCTATTTCTTTTCATTAGTCAGGCAATCACTAAAGGGTGGGGAGCATGACTATACGCAGGGAAGTATCCGCGGCGCCATTGTACTGCTGGCAATACCCATGATACTTGAATTAAGTCTTGAATCAGTATTTGCAGTAGTAGATATGTACTTTGTCAGCCATTTACCCGATAATGAAATAGCTATTGCAACAGTCGGCCTTACTGAGTCTGTAATAGCTATCATTTACACACTGGCCATAGGCCTGAGCACCGGCGCCACGGCAGTGGTAGCCCGACGGATTGGCGAGAAAAATCCTGAAGCTGCTGCCCATGCCGGCGCACAGTCTATTTTACTGGCTGTTGCTGCTGCTGTATTGCTGAGTATTACAGGTGCCATTTTTGCACCCGAAATCTTGCGATTAATGAAAGCAGAAGAAAGAGTAGTGCAGGAAGGCGCTGTGTTTACCCGTATCATGCTGGGTGGCAGCACGGTAATCGTTTTGCTTTTTTTGATAAATGGTATTTTCCGCGGGGCCGGTGATGCGGCCATTGCCATGCGAAGTTTGTGGCTGGCCAGTATCATCAATATTTTTCTATGCCCCATGCTGATCAATGGATATGGACCGTTCCCGGAACTGGGATTGAAAGGTGCGGCGATTGCTACCACTATTGGAAGAGGAGCCGGAGTAGTGTATCAATGCTATTATCTTTTTCACAGTAAGGGAAATATCCGGATAAAATGGCCACATTTTAAATGGGATTTTCCAGTTATCAAACATGTATATGAAGTGGCATGGCCTGCTACCCTGCAGTTTTTTATTCAAAGCGGCAGCTGGATCGTTCTGGCCTGGCTGGTTTCTGATACAGGCAGTACCAATGCCAGTGCAGGCTACCAGGTAGCGATCCGTAACGTGGTTTTCTTTATCCTGCCCGCATGGGGATTGAGTAATGCCGCAGCTACGCTGGTAGGTCAAAACCTGGGTGCGAAACAACCAGACCGGGCAGAAAAAAGTGTCTTGCTTACTACAAAGTATAATGCCCTATTTATGGCCGGTGTAATGTTGCTGTTTCTCCTCTTTGCCTCACCCATCATCAGCATTTTTACGAATAACCCGGAAGTGCATGCCTATGGGGTTTTGTCATTGCAGATCATTGGCAGCGGCTATATTTTTTACGGAATCGGAATGGTGATGATACAGGCACTAAATGGAGCCGGCGATACCCGTACGCCGACCTGGATCAATTTTTTTGGCTTCTGGTTGTTCCAGATACCGTTTGCTTTCCTGCTGGCCAAGGTATTTAAACTGGGCCCCCTGGGTGCTTTCATTGCTATTCCTGTAGCAGAAACGGTCATGGCTCTTGTGGCTTACTATTACTTTAGGAAAGGAAAATGGAAACAGGTCGCTGTTTAATCAATATTTTTACCAAGTGTGGAATGAGTCTTCGGTCTGCATTCCATACTTCGTATTTCCTACTTCTTATTTTTGGTATATGAGTAATAATGTAATTGATCAGAACAGGGTCCGCCAGTTTTTCTTTATAGTGCTGATATTATTACTCGGTATCCTGCTCTCGTTTCAGTTGTATTCTTTTTTACCGGCAATGCTTGGCGCTATAACGCTGTATATTCTCATGCACCGGTGGATGTTTTACCTGACCGAGAAAAAGAAATGGAGGAAGGGCCTTGCTGCTTTACTGCTGATGTTTATTTCCTTTATTGTGATTCTGCTACCTGTGGGACTGCTGGTAAACATGCTTTCTTCGAAGGTTAGTTACGCCATTCAACATTCAGCAGAACTTACAACTGCATTGAAGAAAGTGGTAACAGATATCGAAACACAATATAATATTGTTATAGCCAGTGATGAAAATATAAATAAGCTGGGCAATGCTATTGCCGAAAGCCTTCCTAAAATATTAGGGGCCACATTTAATACACTTACGACCATATTCTTCATGTATTTCATTCTATATTTTATGCTGGTGAATGCCCGCAGGATGGAGGATGCGTTGTATGAATATATTCCGTTGAGAGATGAAAATGTGTCCAAGATTGGTAAAGAAATTCATACGATGGTTTATTCTAATGCCATTGGTATACCGCTGATCGCTTTTGTGCAAGGGGTGGTGGGATTGATCGGTTATCTTATCATTGGAGTGAAGGAGCCTTTTTTCTGGTTTGGCGTCACCTGTATTGCTGCTATGTTGCCGGTGGTCGGGGCTGCATTGGCCTATGTTCCCCTTTCGATTATATTTTTTGCCAACGGCCAATCGGGGCAGGGAATTGCCTTGTTGATCTTTGGATTTGGTATCATTGGCCTGGTTGACAATGTGCTTCGCTTTACCTTATTAAAGAGGATGGCCAATGTACACCAGCTGGTCACTGTATTCGGTGTCATTATCGGGTTGAACCTGTTTGGCTTTTTAGGATTGATTTTTGGTCCGTTGCTAATTTCAATGTTTATATTGTTGCTTAAAATATATACCACTGAATTTGTAACCAAGCAAAGAGATATACATAAGATAATGGAGAACTAATTCAGCTAAGTATATCTATTTATGCACTCGTATTTTCCCTTGCAAATATTTACTTCACTCAGCGTACTTCTTCGCAAATACATCAAAAACAAGTAGTTATTGTTAGAATTTTTAATGATTGAATAATATTTTAGCATCGGCTTCCGTTTAAAGAACCCAGTCTGAACAACAAGACCCAAAAGGGTGTTCAGAGAAAAACCGTACCTGAGTGAGAAAACTTATTATTCCAATATCCGCAGGAATGATGTGCCTGTCATTTACCATCATTCCACCAAAATCACAGCAGCCTGCATCGGCTGCGACTATCACTACCTCTTCTGTGAGTGATGCGGTTTCTGCGAAGGAAATGGCAAGTCAGTTATACAATGATATTTGCCTGCAGGAATATGGTCTTTCAAAAACAGCTTTTGAATATGCATGGAAAGGATATCAATACCTGGTAGAGAAGGGTAGCATCAAAAGATCTGAGTATTTAACTATCTGCGATTTTAGTCAGTCTTCCCGTCAAAAGAGATTGTATATAATCGATGTTGCCAATGCTAAACTGGTTACCAATACCTGGGTGGCACATGGCAGGAACAGCGGCAATGAATATGCCACCAAGTTTTCCAACATACCAGAATCCCTTCAAAGCAGTCTTGGCTTTTATGTTACTTCTCATACTTATACCGGCGAGCATGGCTTGTCTCTGAGAGTTAATGGTGTAGATCCCGGCTTTAATGATAAAGCGTTGGCCCGCAGTATAGTGATACACGGCGCTGCTTATGTTGATGGTGCCAGGGCAAAAGCCGGAATCATGATGGGCCGAAGTTTTGGATGCCCTGCTGTTCCGGTTAAAGAATCAACAAAAATTATAACAACGATTAAAGAAGGTACTTGCCTGTTTATTTATCATCCGTCAAAAAATTACCTGCTTGGCTCTAAAGTATTAAACGGCTGATTGGACACACAACAAGGATGGATGATTACAAAAGGCCCAACTCACCCTATGGTTGGGCTTTTTTGTTTTCAGGAGCTTAACTTTACTGCGATGGCTAACGTTAACCTGCGGGACAGTTTTAATTTATTATCCAAACTCACTTTACGCCGGGCATGGAACGGGGTGAAAGTGTTATCGAGTTACTTTATCAGCAAGTGGACAAAAAAGCCGGTGCAGTGGGGCTATCCTGTTTCTATTTCTTTTGAACCGACTACTTCCTGTAATCTTCGCTGTCCGGAGTGCCCCAGCGGATTAAGGGCTTTTACAAGACCAACCGGGATGCTGCAAAAGGATTTCTTCAGTGAGACCATTGATCAGTTGCACAGGGAGTTGCTCTACCTTGTTTTCTATTTCCAGGGGGAACCTTACCTGAACGCCTCTTTCCTGGATATGGTAAAATATGCTTCACAAAAGAAAATATATACGGCTACATCTACCAATGCGCATTATTTAACTGATGAAAATGCGAAACGTACCATCGAAAGCGGACTTGATCGTCTCATTATTTCAATAGACGGCACAACACAGGATGTATACCAGCAGTACAGGGTGGGCGGCCAACTGCAAAAAGTAATAGAAGGAGCCACCAATATAGTAAAATGGAAAAAGGAGCTTAAGAGCAAAAAGCCATTTGTGGTGTTCCAGTTTCTGGTAGTAAAACCCAACGAGCACCAGGTAGAAGATGTAAAAAGGCTTGCCAAAGAAATAGGGGTGGATGATGTGTGGTTCAAGACAGCACAGGTATATGATTATAAAAATGATCCGAACCAATTGATACCGGTAACTGACAAATACAGCCGGTATAAAAAAACTGCTGATGGCTATATCTTTAAAGGAAAGCTGGCCAATCACTGCTGGCGACTCTGGCATGATCCTGTCATTACCTGGGATGGCCTGGTGGCACCCTGTTGTTTCGATAAAGATGCTCAGCATCAGCTCGGCGACCTGAAGAAAAAATCGTTTAAAGAGATTTGGAAAAACGGGGAATACACTAAATTCAGGAAACAAATTTTACAGGGAAGAAAGAATATTGATATCTGCTCTAATTGTAGCGAAGGAACAAAAGTGTGGGAGCGGTAATATTAAATCATACATATGCAATTATCCTCTGCTATATCGACACGACTTCATTACCAGCATAAGGTTTTGGTAGAGATTCTTGATGGTTTGAGNNGACCCCCTTTTTTTGGATAACTGCCATAAATCCACCCGTGAAATTATGCAGGACCTGCTGACGACAAGAAAGGAGATGACCGCCGAGATTGTTTCCTTCAAAGAAACAGATTTTGACAAAAGAGGTACTCATATAGTGTATGGGAAAATGAACCTGCACCAGTGGCTGAATTTCTTTTTACTGCATGAGGCACATCACCTCTTCACTATTTTTAAGCTGGCCGCAGAGCTTAAACAGGCAGACCGGACATAAGGGGGTGCTTACCATTTCTGCACTTCCCGATATAGAGAAGTGTAGAATGAAGTGAATCCTTCAAAAAAGCTGCGTATTGATTCTGATAAAATTTTCATGGTGGTTATATTTTAAGTGAATTTATCCTACTGTAAAGCTGCAGTTTTCCCGTCTTTCCGACAATACCACAAAGAGGTGATTTTTTACACCGGTGCTGCCCGTCAAATGTTAATAAATGGCTAAGTCTGTCCAAGCGGGAAAATAAATTTTGATAAATCAATGTTGCAACATTAAATTTGCACTTTCAATTATTTTATCACACACTAAAACTTATAACATGAGCGATTTAAGAACAAATGTTGATCAGCTGAACCAAATGGTGCTGGAAGGAAAAATCCTGGACGCTTTTGAAAAATTCTATGATGATAACATCGTAATGCAGGACAACGACTATCCTGCCCGGGTAGGCAAGGATGTAAACCGCCAGTATGAAGAAGCTTTCGTGAACGGCCTGACAGAATTCCGTGGTGCCAAGATTCTAAACACCCTGGTGAGTGATGACCTGGCCGTTACAGAGTGGTGGTTTGATTATACCCACAAGGATTACGGCGTTCGTAACTATCGTCAGCTGGCTGTTCAGCGCTGGAAGAACGGTAAAATTGTAGAAGAGAAATTCTACTATAATAACTAAGCTATATAACCGTACCGGATGAATATTGTTTCGGGTTAAGTGTTCTGCTTAGCCCGAAACTTTTTACTTTTACCAAAGATGGGAATAGAGAA
>DEHX01000064.1:0-532 GCA_002352145.1 Chitinophagaceae bacterium UBA2789 | reverse complement strand
GATACCCGGCAAGACGAAATTGACGGCGTATTGGGTAATCTTTCTGAAAAAGATGCTAATACTTTAAGCGATCTGCTGGATAAGATCAGGGATGGCGGCGAATGATGTAAATTTGCCCGATTGTTCATCCCGAATCTGAAAACATGAATCGTTCCCACTGGTTATTGCTTTTAGCCCTTATAACATTTCAAATTTCTGTAGCTCAACCCAAGTATGAATTTCGTGGCGTATGGATCGCTACGGTCAATAATATTGACTGGCCACCTGCCGGAGTGACTGACCCTGAAAAACAAAAGGCCGATTACATCCGCCTGCTGGATCTGCATCAGAAAAATGGCATGAATGCCATGATTGTGCAGGTGCGGCCTGCTGCCGATGCTTTTTACCCCTCTCAATATGAGCCCTGGAGCCAGTGGCTTACAGGTGTGCAGGGCCAGCCCCCCTCTCCCTACTGGGATCCGATGCAGTTCATGATCGAAGAAACCCATAAACGGGGAATGGAATTTCATGCCTGGCTGAATCCTTACCGGGC
>DEHX01000063.1:14306-16690 GCA_002352145.1 Chitinophagaceae bacterium UBA2789 | reverse complement strand
CCAGCAGTTGATACCTTCTTCCTCCAGCACACCTCTTGCAATGTGTGCTTCTACATAGTTTGTATAGCTGCTTAATAAAACAAACTCCATAGTACATGTTTAACGTCCATACTCATCTCCATATTCTTCTGCATATTTTTCATACCGCTTGATCATCTCAATGTTTTTCTTTTCAATATCGGTCAGGAAGCCCCGGATATCAACAGTGTTGGGCACATACCATTCTTCCATTTCAAATTGCTGGCGCAAATGTTTTTTGCTGAAGCAATAACCATGACGGGCAAAGATCTCGTTGCGCATAAACTCGAGCTCTTCTTTCATCAGGTTCTCTACATCTTCCGGCTTCAGCAAACGCTGTGAAGACTCAGGCCATGTGCCTACATCGGTACGGTATTCAAATTTTTTTCGTTGCAACTGGTATTCTTTTTCGGCACGGCCTTTTGCATAAGGCTTCCAGCCGCCGTTTATATGGTCGGGGCTGGTATCATCCATTACCCAGTTAAACTCTCCGTCATCTTTATGATCTCCCGGTTCTTTGGCATTAAAATAATAGAAATCACCCTCTTTCTTAAATGTGCCGCGGAACGGCCGGTCGTTGCCACCAACAATGGTGCGGCCCACTACAGAATCACCTGCTATTAAGGTTATCAGCATGGTGATTTTATTGGTGCCGAATGGCCCGACAAAAGAACCCAATAATTTCTCGTAAGGCTTAACGGCAACCTGCAGTGGTGTTTGCTTTAATTCTGTTGTGCCGGCCTGGGTGGTGGTGTCGGTCTTGTCTTCCTGCTTGTCTGCAGGAGCATCTGATTTTTTATCATTATTGCAGGCAACAAAAAGGAACCCGGCGATAAATAAGCAGCTAATTTTTCTCATGGTGAAAGGTTTAAATTTGGTGAAAGCATTACTAACTAAATATAAAACAAATTCTTTCCCGTACAAACATATGGAACGCAGGCCTGCTGATTATTCTGGCTTTCTTTACCTGGCTGATGGCTGGAATAACTATTGATTATATTCCTTACAATACTGATGTCGGCTTCCTGCGAATTAAACAGCAGTACATCGAGATTGACCACTGGCGGATTGCTTTCTTTATTCATGTATATGCCAGCATCTGGGTATTGCTGGCAGGCTTCACTCAATTTTCTGGTTGGGTGCAACGAAACAATCCGAAGCTGCACCGGGCCATGGGCTATATCTATGTGGCAGATGTTTTACTGGTCACTGGTCCTGCCGGTTTGCTGATGGGTTTTTACGCCAACGGCGGCTTGCTGTCAAGAATCGCTTTTGTGTTGCTGGCGTTTTTATGGATATACTTCACGGCCATGGCATTGATCAAAGCAAAACAAAAAGATTTCAAATCCCATCGTCATTATATGATCCGCAGTTATGCCCTCACCTTATCGGCGCTCACATTAAGGGCATGGAAATATGTAATCACCAACGCATACCATATTGATCCCAACTGGGTCTTTCCGCCGATGGATGTATACCGGGTGGTTGCATGGCTGGGCTGGGTGGTGAACCTGGGAGTGGCAGAGTATATTGTTTACCGCAGTAAACTAAAAAGCTTTTATAAAAGAAGAAGCCTGGAGCAGGGATAGGTTAATTAGTCAATAAGGAGTTTGTGCTTTTAATAAAAAAGCTCACAAACATTGTGAGCTTCGGTTATCTTATTAATCGTGGTTCTTCTACTGATTCAGCATCAGCGGCATTACCAGCATCAGCAATTCTTCATTCTCATCCTGGTCAGTTGGTTTAATGATGCCGGCCTTGGTAGGTGTTGACAGCTCAATATTTACTTCATCACTTTCCGTAGCATTCAGCATTTCAATCAGGAAACGGGCATTAAAGGCTATCATCAGGTCTTCGCCATTGTACTGGCACTTCATTCTTTCATTTCCTTCAAAGCTGAAATCCACATCCTGTGCAGCCAGTTGCAATTCGCTGCCGCTGATACTCAATGCTACCTGGTTGGTGCTTTTATTACTGAATACACTTACACGGCGCAATGCACTTTGGAAATCGCTTTTATTCACAGTCAGCTTATACGGGTTGTCTGCCGGTATTACCACCTTGTAATCAGGGAAACGGGCATCAATCAGGCGGCAACTCATTTGGGTAGTGCCGTGTTTTACAAACAGGTGGTTGCTGTTATAGCTTACGGTTATTTCATCTTCATTGGAAGGAATCGCTGTTTTTAGCAGTGTCAAAGGTTTGCGGGGCGCAATGAATGAATCTGTTTTAGGACATTTTACATCCGTTCTCTTATAACGAACCAGCCTGTGTGCATCAGTGGCCACACACTGCAATCCTTTTTTATCCAGTTCGAAGAAAACACCGGTCATGGCCGGACGCAAATCATCGTTGCTCGTAGCAAA
>DEHX01000063.1:6014-14277 GCA_002352145.1 Chitinophagaceae bacterium UBA2789 | reverse complement strand
GAATCCATCAGTATTTTGGCAGGGATACACACTTTGCCGCTGTCTTTGGCCTCAATATCCAGCTGAACCCTCATTACGGTTTCCAGGTCGGTAGCCACTACGGTCAGCTTATTTTTTTCCACTTCAAACAAAAAATCTTCCAGTATCGGCAATACCGTGTTGGCGTTGATCACACCGGCGATATGCTGCAGTTGCTTTAATAAAGATGAGGAGGATGCTATGAACTTCATCGTATTCTTGGTTTGTGGCGAAACTACTGATTTTTGGTTAACAGCCAACACTTTAGACACCGGCGTGGATTACTGGCTAAGGGCTGTGGAAAGGGGTTTTCCCGGCTTGTTCCTTTTCCCTTCTTTTGTATCTTGCTTACTCTCAACTACACAGCATGTTTGATAAACTTTTTGGCTGGGGAAAAAAGAAGGCAGGGCAAGAGGCAGAACCTGAAATTTCCTTTGGCCGCTATTCAGATAATAACAAGCCACTGGCAAAGGTGAACCGCTGGACGGATGCCGATAATTTGTTCAAGGAAAAAAAGTATCCTGAAAGCCTTGATGCTTTTTTTGAATACCTGCGGGATGATACTATTCAGAATGTGGTGTACGAACGGAATGGTGCAGAGGGCCGGTTTCTTTTTTACCAGGGCTCAAAAATTGTAAGGGGCAGTTTTGATGGGGAGCTGTTGAAAGCGGAAGTTACACTGGCCCGTATGCCGCAGCCCAGCGTACCGGTGATGCGCCGCTTGCTTGAAATGAATTTCAATTTGTACTATAGCCGGTTTTCTTTGGACAATGATCGTCTTTGTATGCGTTTTGACAGCGATGCTGAAACGGCCAGCCCAAGCAAATTGTATTATGGGTTGAAAGAACTGGCAACAAAAGCGGATAAACAAGACGACCTGCTGGTGCAGGACTTCACTATCCTGGAAACAAGCGACAGTGAACACATTACAGTGTTGTCAGAAAATGAAAAGTTGGTGAAGTACGAGTTCCTGCAAAAATGGATCAAACAAACACTGGACATTATTTCACCGCTGGATGCCGATAAATTTTCCGGTGGTATCGCTTACCTGCTTTTGGCTTTGATCTGCCGCATCGATTATTTGATAACTCCAGAGGGAAAATTGCTTCATGAACTGGAAAAAATTGCCGGTATTTATTTTAAGAAAGATGAACGGCCGGTGGTGGAAAAGAACCGGGACATGATCGAAGAGTTCAAAAAGATTCAGGCAATACCCAAAGAAGAAGTGTTCAAAAACCTGTTTCGTTCCAAACACACTTTTGCTATTGTGGCACCACAGCAGTACAAAACTATCGCCGACAATATTCATGCATCCAACCAGAACATGATGTGGTACCGCGACAATAATTACCCGTTCATCGCCACACAGATTTGCGAATATGGTATTTCTTATTGCCAGTATTCGTACAGCTTACCCAGCGTCATTACAGAGCTATTCCATTTGTTTATGATGGTAAACTATCCCGATTACTTTTCAGCATTAGGCTATAAAACAGCGTACTACGATCCGGCCAGCGGCAAATTTGAAAATGAGTCGATAATAGAAAAAGTATTATCCATACAGCAGAAATGGAAAGAAAAATACCCGCTGATGGATTTTAAAACACAGAACCTACGGTTTGACAGCCTGGTGAATTTTGACCTGACATTTACCAATGAGATGGAATTTTTAAATATGGAACCCAAGTAATCAATGATATGGATCCACAACTGATTATAGAAAAATACCAGAACGCTATTATACAAATTGCCACCGCTGGTGGTACCGGTACCGGATTTTATGTGAAGGAGTATGACCTTATCGTAACCAACGACCATGTGGTGGCAGATAATGCAGAAGTGACCATTGCCGGAAAAACATTTGACAAGGCGTTGTCAAGGGTTTGGTACACCGACCGCAAACATGATCTTGCTTTCCTGGAAGCACCAAAGAATATTGAATTGCCGGAGGTAAGACTGGGCATGTACGAACAAATGAAAGATGGTGATGTGGTGGTAGCTATTGGTCATCCATACGGTCTGAATTATACAGCTACACAAGGGGTCATTTCTAAAGTTGACCGGATAAGAGAAGGCTTGAAGTATATTCAGATTGATGCTGCCATAAATCCCGGCAATAGTGGCGGGCCATTGGTGAATATGAATGGCGAGGTCATCGGTGTTAATTCATTTATTATTCGCGGTGGTGATAACCTGGGATTTGCATTACCCGTTAATTACCTGAGGGAGGCTTTGCAATTATATACGCCCAACAGGGGACAGGCTTCTACCCGCTGTTTCAGCTGTGGTTACCTGGTGACTACTCAAAACATTGATTCAAAAAAATACTGTCCAAGTTGTGGTACAGAAGTAAAGCTGCCGGAAATACCCGAAAAAGAAGTAGAAGCCATTGGCGCAGCAAAAACAATAGAGGAGATATTAAAAGAACTTGGCAAAGATGTCAAACTCGCAAGAGAAGGGGTGAATAACTGGAGTGTGAAAGAGGGATCTGCTAAAATCAAGATAACCTATAACCCCGATAATTATTTCATTGCCGGCGACGCCTACCTATGCCAGATGCCGTCAGACGCCACGAAGATCAAACCGCTTTATCAGTTCCTGTTACAGGAAAATTATCGCATGAACGGATTGGTGCTTAGTTGTGTCAAACAAAATATTGTGCTAAGCAGTGTAATGTATGACCTCGATCTTACCAAAGACAACGGAGTAGAAGCCTTTAGCCGTTTATTCCGGCAGGCCGATCATTACGACGACTTTTTGAAGAAGGAGTATGGCTGTACAGAAAGACTGGAAGAATAACCTGACACCACAGGAATTTTCGCATGTACAAAAAATCATTGACCAAAGAACAGGCCCTGCAAAAGCTAAAGCATTACTGCGCCTACCAGGAACGCTGCCATAGCGAGGTCAAAGAAAAGCTATACCAGCTGGGAGTATGGAAAAAAGACCATGATGAAATAATTGCCTCATTAATTGAAGAAAATTATCTAAACGAAGAACGATTTGCCATTGCCTATGCAGGTGGTAAATTCAGGGTGAAACAATGGGGCCGGGTAAAAATTAAGTATGAGCTGAAACAGAAACAGGTTAGTGATTACAGTATTAAAAAAGCGATGAAACAGATTGATGAGGAAGAATATCTTTCTGTATTGAATAAGCTGGCCAAAGAAAAATATGCTGCGCTTAAAAGTGAACAATACCTGGTGCGTAAAAAGAAAACGATGGATTACCTGCTTGCAAAAGGCTTTGAATCGGACCTTGTTAGAAAGGCAGTGGAGAATGAATAACTTTCATCACTCTTATTTACCGCCATCGTTGATAGCATAATACTTGTCTTCCCATTCCTGGTAATTCTTCTGTGCATTTTTTACAAAAAAGGACTTGCTGATTATATTGATAATGCCCTTGTTGATAGCTGCCAGCGGAGTTTTGAACGGGCGGATAATATCAATCAGCAATACAACACGAACCTGGTTACTGTTGTTCCATACTTCATGCTCATAGGTATCATCAAAAACAACAGCCTTTCCTTCCTCCCAAAGAATTTTTTGATTATCAATCCGCATCAGGCAATCTCCTTTCTTCCCCGGAATGATTAGGCCAAGGTGACTTCTTATCAGCCCCTTGAAAACGCCTTTATGGGCGGGTATATGTTTGCCCGGGTAGAGGATGGAAAAAAAAGCGGTTTTCATATCCGGAATCTTTTCCAGCAGGGAAGCCGTAACGGGACAAGCTTCGCAATTCTTGACTGCTTTTAATCCGAATCCAAATAAGAAATATGTTTTCCAGTTATTATCCTGGTTTAAAACAATTTGTTCTTTCTGTATATCCTGCAGGCTCGGGAATTGCTGATGGTTAGCCAGAATGCCTTCCAGCTCTTTGCGGATCGTCAGCCAGTTTTCTTCCAAAAGCGTTGTCCATTCAAAATCTTTATTATCAAAAACAGGGAGATCGCCAACAGGTGAATATTTACCCATCCAGGCGCCAATCTTCAGCAGCAGCGGCCTGAATATCCTGAACTTAATAAATTCTCCCGGTTTCATTTGCTCATTTTTATAGAAACAGTAGTGCCGGCTCCTTTGGTGCTCGTAATATCCAGTGAGGCTCCCATTGTTTTAAGGAGATCTTTTATAATAAGATAACCAAGGCCATGACCCTTTTTGTTGTCTACGTTGGCGGCAGTGATTACTACTTCGTCTTCCATCAGCCGCTGTATCTGTTCCGGGCTCATACCAATACCTTCATCTTTAACTGAAACAACAATATGACCGTTTTCTATTCTGGTATTAACAGCGATAGTGCCTTTTTCAGTAAACTGAATGGCGTTTGTCAGCAGGTTATAGATGAGGATTTTTAACGGCTCGTAAAACTGGTTAATTTCTATTGACGGGTCAACATTGTTTTCGATGACAAGGCTTTTTTGGCGGGCCAGGGTTTGTAAAATACCCAATACCTGTGCTACCATTTCATTCAGGTTAAACACCTCTTTCACCATTCTCCGGTTTTCATTTTGGTATTTTATCCAGTTCAGGATATTGGTGGACAACAATTGCAGTTCTTGCGAAGTATTTGTCATTTCCCGAACGGTCTCCTGTTGCAAATCTTCGCTCATGAGTTTTCTTTTCTCCAGCAGGTTTTTTCCGGCAGCAGTTAGAAATTTAAGAGGAGTAACAATGTCGTGGCTGATGATAGAAATAAGCCTTGTTTTGATACTGTTGTTCTTTTCTAATATTTCATTTTGCTCCTGTAGTTCTTTGGTTTTTTCGGCAACCTGTTTTTCAAGCCTTCGCTGCCGGATCTTGAATTGTTTAGTTCGAAAATTAATATACACGACAACCAGGCCGGCTAAAAGTCCTGCGCAGGCTGCATAGAACCACCAACGCTGATACCAGGGAGTGCTGATAACAAAACTGATTTCTTTATAGGAATAATTATCTCTGCCAAAGCCATTCATTTTTCTGATGCGGATATTATAATTGCCCGGTGCCAGGTTGTTGAAACTGAATACAGCCCCGTTGTCAGTATCAATAGGCCGCCAGGAATCATCATCTCCAAGCTGGTATTCCAGGTAAACATTTTCTTTATTGCACCATGCTGAAAATCCCAATCGTATATGTATATCATGTTTGCCGGGCGAAAGTGGTGTTTGGCCAAATAAGGATGATTCAACCCGTTTATTATCTACCATTACTTCATCCGCAAAAATCTCCCCATCCGGCAAAGCAGGAATAGCTTCTTTTGGATTTACCCATAGAAGTCCGTCCATTGTCGGAAAGGAGATAGTGTTATTCCTGAGGGTAATGGCACAAGGAAGGCAACCTCCGTTCATTTCCGTCATTACCATTCCGTCATTAAGTCCATAGTAGTGATAATATACCCGGGGAAGATCGTTTTCATATGCATCGATCATATCAGCGATGCTGGTTTTGAAAAGCCCATGGTTGGTACTGATCCAGCAGAACCCCTCCTCATCTTCCACAAAACAATGAGTAAATTGTAAATAACGGTTTTTATCTAATGGCAGCGGTTTAACCTTCCCGTTCTTGCTTATATAAAGGCCATTGCCGTATGTTCCGAAAAACAAGTACTCTTTGTATTGCCAGATAGTCCTGACACAATAATTACCGGACAGGTAAATTTTTTCTGTTTTGTTTTTGGCAATATCATATCGTAACAACGCATTGCAATTGGCAATGTAAAGTATACCGGGTTCGGTTTCTTTAATGTCAAAATGAATCTGTGGTTTCTCGGTTTTGGAATATGAAAAGAGCATTTTCAACGAATCTCCTTCGAGGCGGGAAATTCCCAATTCATTGGCTACATATAAAATACCGTTGACAGAAGTCATTACCAGCTGTGAATAGCTTTCACGGATCTTATCAAACCGTTTAAGCGTTTTCGTTTTAAGGTTATAGCAGTTCAGCCGGGACCCGCCAGACCCCATGTTCTGTGCTGTGAACCAGAACAGGGAATCACCCATCAGGTAGGTGCTTATACTAAATTTTTGGATGCCGGTTGAAGTACGATATTCCTGATCTTTTTTTCCCAATACATGTCCTTCATTCGTCATAACAGTTCCATCGGGCAGTTCCAGTTGTGAATAATAGGAAGTTCTTTCATCAACGGCGGTCCGCTTTTTTCGGAGTTGTGTTATTTTGTTTTTTCGGATAATGATAATTCCTTTTGAGTCAGTTCCGAGAAATAAAGTACCCCGCTGTTCATCATATTGTACATATCGGATCAATGCATCCTGCGGCACTGCCGTACAAATATTGGTAGCGATGAGTTTCTCATTTTCATAGGAGATCTTCCAGGCGTTCGCACCATCAATCACTATGGGATATTCCATGCCGTTTTCCCAGGCTAAAAAGCTTTTCGTTAATAACGGCTTCTGCACATTAGCAGTCCTAAATTCTATTTTGGTTTTACCAAGCGATTTGTTAAAGGGGTCGATCAGCCATATATTGTTATTCTCGTCACAGGTGAACACTCTGCCCCTGCACATAAAGGAAGATCTGAGTTGTTTTATCGGAAAAGGCAATAGAACAGGTGAAGCCACTGATATCGAAAAATAAAATACCTTATCATAGCGGTTGATAATGCATAGCGTATCATTTACCGGCAATACACGGTCAAATTGTAAGGTAAACGGTCCGTTGACGAACTGGTGTTTCTTTTTAAAAAGGGTTTCAGATACACTAAGCGAAATAGCATTGTTCTTGCTATTTCCTGAGATACTTATCTTTTCGTAAAAAGAAAGATTGTTTTTTTGAACAGAAAAAATATTACCGGTGTTATCTGCCGTGTATATCCTCCCGGTGTTGTTCTTTACAAGAAAAAGCATTCGTTCATTGGTAATCTGTTTATTGTCATCGTTGGTAAAAGTTTTAAATGTCATCCCGTTGTACCTTACCAGGCCAGCCTCTGTAGCAACCCAAAGAAAACCGGTTTGCCTGTCCCACTGCATTCCTTTTATGCCGTTGGAAGGAAGGCCGTCCTCGGTACCATAATGGGCAATACGATAATCTTCTGTTTGCCCAACAGCAGCAAAATAACAGGTAAGAAGGAGTGTAATAATTGAGCACCGAAGAGCCATAACTGATTGTATTACCAAGTTACAGCATCCCGCCTAATAATTTACATTATAAAGTGTTGCCAGCTCCAGCAACTCTTTTATATTGCCGGCATTCGTTTTTTCATAAATGCGGCTTTTGAGGGTGGAAACAGTATTCATTTTCAGGTTAAGTGTTTCCGAAATTTCTTTGGTGCCAATACCCTTCAGTACATAGTGCAGAATTTCCAGTTCCCTTGGTGCCAGCGATTTGAAAGGATTATCATGATGGGGCAGTACAGTTTTACGGACAGGGGCTTCATTCTGTATGAATTTTTTTAAAACCTGGATGATCTCTTCTTCGCCGGCAGATTTGGATAAATAATAATTAATACCAAATTGCTTTACCGCCTCACCATAAATTTCTGCCGGTTGCATAGAGAAGATCATGATAGAAAGATCCGGGTATACCCGTCGTATATTGGGAATTACTTCCAGGGTACTGCCATCCGATAAGATAATATCAAGAATAAGATGAGTGTATCTTTTTTTGACAAGCTCTTTCATCAGGCCGCCACAGCTATCAACCTCCTGGATATCGGAGTACCCAAGGTTCAGTTGCAAATAAAGCTTAAGCCCTTTTCTGATCATACTATGATCATCGGCCAATAATATCTGTGGGTGCATTTGGGTTCAAAACTATTTTATAATCGTTACCGTTCCCTTGAAAAACTGCTTTTTAGCATCATTAAGCACAATAGTATATACAAAGGTATCACCAGACTGCTGTATACCCTTATACTTTCCATCCCACGGGTTATTGATATAATTTTTTGATTCAAATATTTTTTCCCCCCACCTGTTGTAGACAGTAACTACAGCATCCGGGTAAAGGGCAAGCCCCGGGATATTCCACTTATCATTGCGTCCATCATTGTTGGGGGTAAAGGCAGTGGGTATATACAACTGGGAAACAGGGATAATGGTAACGGCGTCTTTACCTGTACAAAATGTTGTACGATCTGTTACCTCAAGCGTATAAGTTACTGGTGTAAAGGCCGGGGTGGAAACCGGGTTCAATACGGTAACAGATGATAAATAATTTCCGGGTGTCCAGAGATAACTATAACTGCCCGCAGGAGAAACTGTTGCATCCAAAGTGGTGGAAGTATTTACACTTATGTATTTATCCGG
>DEHX01000063.1:0-5979 GCA_002352145.1 Chitinophagaceae bacterium UBA2789 | reverse complement strand
ACCGGCTTGCCCGGACAAAGCGTATCTGCGTTAATGGCAAAAGAAGCCGCCGGGTTATTATGTATTACCGGAATGTTTACGGTTATAGTATCCGGCTGGCAACCGGTAGTAAATGTGGTAGTGTGCCTGACCGGTATATTGGTGCCAGCTGCCGGAAAACTATGTGTGGTACTGTTGCTGGTTGATGAAGTAACTGTTTGCCCGCCGCCAAAATCCCAATACCAGGTTGTGGGGTTGGAAGCGTTGGGTGTTATTGATGAAGTGAATGTTAATACACTGTCTTTACAACGGTTGCCTGTTATGGTAAAAGAAAGTTGCGGACCAGTACCATTAATGATGTTGATTGTTTTTATTGTATCACCAATGCAGCCATTATCAGCATACACCCGGTAGCGGACATCATGATTGCCGGTAGTTGCAAATCTTTTGCGGGCATCTTTTGTGTTTTGTGTGCTGCCGTCATCAAAATTCCACAGGTAGCTGGTATAATTAAATAACCCGTTTACAGTAGAAGTAGTACCTGTAAAACGAACGGTATCACTCAGGCATAGTTGATTGGAGATAGTAAAATCAGCAGGTGGGCCGGGTTTTACCAGAACAGTCAATTCTACATTTTCGGTTTGGTTGCAATTTTCAATTACGGTGGATGAATAAGCAATTGGTATTTTATAGGTACCCGGTGCATTGAAAATAAAATCCTGTTGCAGGGTATAAACATAGTAGGTTCTGCCATTGATCACTTCGGTGCGAACAAGAGGCGGATTCGCCACCACCGAATCTGCATTTGGGCTAATGCCTGGTACCTGGCTCAGTTTCCAGGTAATGGAATTGGCCGCATGAGCTAATTTGGCATACAACCTGACGGGTGTTTTGGGGCAGGTGAAAGTGTCAATTTTTCCGTTTGTATTCAGGGTGTTTTGTATCTGGCTATAGCTGTTCAGGTTGTTGACAAAAGTGCCGACATTGTAACCATAGCTTTCAAAAAAACCAAGACCATAAATAGTAGCATTGAAAACGGAATCGCAGGTGAGCCTATGTTGTCCGGCGGCACCAGTTATTCTGGCGATAGCTACAGAATATGAAGGATTGTTGGGATGGGTGATAATATTAACCGGGTCAAAAGGATTACCATCTATGCGTAAAGAAGGTATGCCTGTTGATTGTACCAACACATTCAGATAGTTAAAATCAATGAATGTTTTTCTGTTGGCATAAAATAATGCATCCTTACTACCCTGCTCTATTGGACTTAGATAAATCATCTCTGGATCGCCGTATGCAAATTGACTATTGTTCCAGCAGCGGTTGCCACCCGGCGTATATTGTGCCACCATGATGGGTTTATCAGCGGTTATATAATCTCCTCCGATACTGTCAATGATCTCATAGTAAAAATTATTGATCAATCCTGTCATTGGAACACCGTTTCTTCTGACTACTGTAGTAGGATCATCAACTGCAATCCGATAAAAATTTTTAAATGGATCGTTTATATCGGTATTTGTATTATTTATCATGTGGTAGGTAAGATACCGGGTGCCCCAGGCTTGTGTGGGAAACGCCTGCTGCATCATTACCTCTCCACCATCAAAATAGCAAAAGCGTATGCCACCACTACCGGAGAAAAGGGCAAAAGGATGACAGTTACCGTCGTTGCCGGGTACCGATACCACTTTGCTTCCGGTCAGATCCTTGCTTGCCTGCCAAAGCTGGTTACCGCCACTAACTAGTTTGCCCATTACATTATAAACATCTCCCCTGTTAAGGTTTACTGTAAATGTTTGTCCGGGTAGCACCCCGCTCTGTGTAGTATCCGAAGGGGTTATTTCAAGCCGGGTATTATCTTCCGAGGCAACAACATAGAACCAGGAATACCAATTGGTGCCGTTGGCAGTGGTATTGGAATAAGAGTAGGGAACTCTGGAATTCGATTGTGACTGAGAATAGTTAAGCGAATAATATTTGTAACCAAAGGCTTCCACAGGTATCAGCATAGTTGCACCCGATGTTTGGGTATTATACATATGAGCAAATACAACAATTGGAGTATCACTTATTATATGTATGGCCTTATTGTTTAAACCTTCTGCAGTGATACGGGCATCATTTGTCCCAGACTTTGGTATTAATATCGTTGCATCAACTGTATTGGCCGGAATATTCAGCGTCTGACTCCAGCCGGTATTAGGTATAGAAACAGTTACTGTTGCGGCAGCTTCAGTTGTAAGGTATAGGTTCAGTTCTTGTGAATTGGGTGGCAGGGCTCCGTCTGGAATAAAGAACCAGGAATTATATCCATAGCCCAGCCAGAACTCTTTGCCCTTGTTTGATATATTCTGCTGATAAGCAGTGGTATGCCAAAAAAGTAAAATGATAAATATGGTTAACCCCCTGAAATGCATAGTTTATTAAAGGTCAATATTCAGCAGAATAACAAAAATCACCAGTAGAATTTATTCTACAATCCAAAATTGGCTAATGGTCTAACCTTGCTTTCCTTTTTTATCCAAAACGCAAAATTTAAGCAAAATGAATAAAAGCTGCTTTGGGAAATTGCCTGCTTCATTATTGGCAATTCTATTCCTGTTATTCACAATGGTTGCTGCCGGGCAGGGATTTTATAACACTACCAACTGGCGGTTCAGCAACCCCAAACAATTCGGATTTGCTGTTATAGACATGGACTTTTTTGATAATAACAACGGTATTGCTGTTGGGGCCAATGGCGGTATTGCCTATACAAAAAATGGCGGCACCACCTGGAGCTATGGTAATTTCTCCTTCATCAACCAGTCGGGCCTGCAAACGTCAACATCATTTCAGGATGTTCACTTTATATCAGCAACAACTGCTTATGCTGTAGGCAGCAATGGTTGCATGGCAAAAACTACCGATGGTGGTGTTACATGGAATCGGGTGAACAACCCGCTTTTTGCCAATGCAAGAAATGTAAATACCGTTTGGTTTTTGAATGAAAATAAAGGGTATATCGGCGGGCAGCACAACAACACACCCGATCTTACTCCCAAACTTTATTTCACACTTAACGGCGGCGCTACCTGGGATTCGATATCGGCTCCGGTAGGCGGGAAAACAAGAGTGGGCTATGTAAATAACCCGGTGGGTTCTTTTTTATGGGACATAAATGCAAAAGATAAAGAACTATACCGCATCATATTTTGGGATGATAACACAGGGTATATCTGTGGAAGCGGATTAAGCACTTTTGAGCCCATACCTAATGTAAGCAGCACCTCTCCTTGTAATCCAACGGGTACCAATACATCCACCGGCTCCCATCATGCAAGCCTGTTGTGGAAGTTTTCAAATGGCACATTAACCGATTATTCAATCAGTAAAGAAAGATTAGGATATAACGGCATATATACAACACTGCCGGGCGCCTGCAACTATCGGTACGCCTCCAACTCAATACATACACAAACGTATAAGGCTATGCACATTATTGATGCCAATAATGTATTGCTTGTTTCTTTGAATAACAATATTGTTGTTCGTGTTAACACAGCCCCGGGTGCCATCACACCTAACATTAACGCACCGGGAGTAAATGAGATAGGAACTTATCAGTTGCTCAATGCCCCAACGCCTCCTCAAAATAATTCTTCAGCACTTGGTGCACCAATTCCGGCCAACCCTGCATTTGGGTTTAGCCAGCCAACGAATATTGTTAAAGCAGCCAACGGCAAACTGTTTACCAATGTTAATTCACCGGTTCTTTTTCCTGTAAACAGGATGATGACTTCTGCGGATAACGGAGCTACCTGGAGAGAGGAAAGATGGTTACCAACGGGAAGAAATTACAGTGAGTTTGGTGGTCAGGCCATTGATATTCTTCCTTCAGGAAAATTTGTTGCAGCTGGACAAAATGGTGTAATATCTGATTCGATTCCCGGCGGTCAATGGAACAGCACATATGTACAGGGTACAACTGGTTCATTCAATAAAATGGATGTAGCCGATTGCAATAACATCATTGCGGCCGGTGGCGGAACTATTGCCCGCACCAGGGATGGCGGAAAAACATGGGATCAGGTTGTAAGGCAGGATTTCATTAATCTGAACATCAGCATCAACTCAGTTGCCTATGCAACGGGTAATCCCGCCAAAGCCTATTTTGCCACCAGCGTTGGTAATATTTACAGAACTACGGATATGAATGTTGCCCCGCCGGCACTGCCCACCATAGACCCTGTATATTCTTTGTCGGGTTTCCAAATGTGGGATGTTGCCACATCGGGGAATGATAGTGTATGGGTATGCGGTTACACTCCAACTCCTTCTACAGCGCAGGTTTCAAGAGTATTTCGTTCAACTAATGGTGGAAATACATGGTCACAAGCAACAGCATTTCCTTCCAATCCAAGTGCAACAAATTATTTACTCAGGCATATTGAGTTTCCAACAAGCCTCGTGGGGTATGTTAGTGGCACAAGAGATACATTATGGAAAACCACTGATGGCGGCGTAACCTGGAACAAATTGCCGTTACCAACTCCGGGTGTAACTCCTCAGATTACCTACAATGATATGTTCGCCCTGGATGCAAACACAGTTTTCCTTGCAGGAAACGGTTTCCCCAGGAAAGCAATTTTCAGAACAACGGATGGCGGAAACACCTGGCAGGACATTACAGGAAATGCGCTTGCTATTTTCCCGGTTGGAAATTTCAACTCTGTTGTTTTTCATGATATTAATAACGGTTATGTTGGTTGTGCAGGAGGGTTCCTGGTTACCAGCAATGGTGGTGTAACCTGGAGAATTGATCAGACAGCATCACCTACCAATCACACAAGTATTGCATTTGCACCTAAAAAAGTACCAGCAGGAACACCAGCAGCTAACAGAAGGCTTTTCTCGGTAGGTGTTTTTAGTAATCACATTCTTGAATATGGCGATACTACCAACCTGAATGTTTCATCTTCTGAGTTGATGGTGTCATCCTGTAATAATACAGCCAACGGTTCAATAACAGTTACTGCTGCTGGCGGCATACCACCCTATACCTATAGTATTGATGGAGGGGCCTTCCAATCAACAGGAACGTTTAATAATGTAAGTGCAGGAAATCATACGATCACCATCAGGGATTTTGCCTGCGGCCTTATTACAAAGACAGTAATAGTGCCGGTACGTCCTGCTCCTTCAGTTAGTGCAGGGCCTGATAAAACAATCGTAGAAGGGGATGAAGTAATGCTGCAGGGAAGCAGCAGTGGTAACCCCGCCACTATTGTATGGGCACCTAATAATACTATTTTGTCAGCAGGAAATACATTGACCCCGATAGTAAGACCGCTTACTTCTACTACTTATACAATGACGGTTACGGATGCCAATGGCTGTATATCTGCTGATAATGCACAAGTGACAGTACTACCGTATTGTTTAAAGGTAATGAACGCCTTTACTCCGAATGGAGATGGAACCAATGACCGCTGGATCGTAACCAACAATGGTGGCCTTTGTGTAACCAATGTATATGTTACAGTTTTCAACCGGTACGGCGGCGAGGTTTATGTGAACCCTAACTACCAGAACAACTGGGATGGCACATACAAAGGAAGTCCTGTTCCGGATGCTACGTATTACTATGTGATCACATATACACTTTTCAACGGAAGAAAAGTAACTGTGAAAGGTGATGTAACAATTTTGAGATAATTATTCAAACAATACTATTATGAAAAAGTATCAATTCATTCTTGTCTGCCTGCTGGCTGCAGTTGTGAGCGGTAAAGCACAGCAGTTACAGACATCTTCTATGTATGATCTGCAGGGAGTTTATCACAATCCCTCTACGGCGGGTACACAGGGTTTTAATTTTGTCGGGGCTTCCTATCGTACACAGTGGAGTGGATTCAGCGGCAGTCCAAAAACGGCAACGGTATTCGGATCGTTTGAATTGCCGGAGCAAAAAATTGGCCTTGGCGGTTATATCTACCAGGATAAAACAGGGCC
>DEHX01000003.1 GCA_002352145.1 Chitinophagaceae bacterium UBA2789 | reverse complement strand
TGTTATTGTTTGGAGGAAAGAAAATCCCCGAACTGATGCGTGGTCTTGGAAAGGGTGTTCGTGAATTCAATGATGCCAAAAGCAATGTGAAGAAAGAGATTGAAGAAAGTGCCAGCGATATTAAGAATTCACCCAACAACTGATTTTTATTCTTCATTTCTATCTGATCACCAAAAAAGCAAGTGCTTTTGATTGAGTTCTCTTCCATTGAGCAATACCATGCCCAACTAGAAGAAGGAAGTATAACCTGCGTACAGGCGGTTGAGCATTATCTGAGCCGCATCGCCGATACAAGACATCTCAATGCCTTCGTACATGTTTACAAAGAGAAAGCCTTAGCAAAGGCTAAGGAATTAGACGAGTACCGAAAAAAAGGAACTCCTATTGGTAAACTGCATGGAGTAGTTATTGGATTAAAAGATGTGATCTGCTATAAGGATCATCCCGTAACTGCTGCGTCTGGAATATTAAAAGATTTTACATCCATTTATTCTGCTACCGCCGTAGAGCGATTAATTAAGGAAGAAGCCATAATCATTGGTAACCTGAACTGTGATGAATTTGCCATGGGTAGTACCAACGAAAATTCTACCTATGGTAAAGTACTAAATGCATTGGATGAGACCCGGGTGCCCGGTGGATCATCCGGAGGTTCCGCTGTTGCTGTGCAAGCTGGTTTATGTATGGTTTCTTTAGGAAGTGATACAGGCGGTTCTGTAAGGCAACCAGCAGATTTCTGTGGAATTATTGGCTTGAAGCCAACATATGGTAGAATCTCCCGGTATGGACTCATTGCTTATGCTTCATCTTTTGACCAGATTGGCATTTTTGGAAACAATGTCAAAGATGTAGCCTTGTTGCTGGAAGTTATGGCCGGACCTGACGAATTTGACAGTACAGTTTCATTAAAAGAGGTACCTGCCTATACTCGCCAGCTTTCTTCCGACAAAAAGTATCGTTTTGCTTATTTCAAAGAAGCCCTTGACCATCCTGGTATTGATCCTGAGATAAGTAAGGCAATTGCCAGCAAGATTGAGGAATTGAAAAGTCAGGGACATATTGCTGAAAAAGTGGATTTTGACCTGCTCGATTACATTGTTCCTGCCTATTATGTGTTAACTACTGCAGAGGCCTCTTCCAATCTTTCACGTTATGACGGGATAAAGTTTGGCTACCGTACTGCCAACCCGGGAATTGAATTAACAGAGTTTTATAAGCAGACCCGGTCAGCTGGTTTTGGTAAAGAAGTCAAACGCCGTATCATGCTGGGCACCTTCGTGTTAAGTGCTGGTTACTATGATGCCTACTTTACCCGGGCACAGAAGGTAAGAAAGTTATTAACAGACAAGATTCAGTTGATTTTCAGGGACTTTGACTTCATTTTACTCCCTACTTCACCGGTAACTGCCTTTAAAACCGGTGAAAAAATGGACGACCCCATTGCCATGTATCTCGCTGATATTTATACCGTAATGGCAAATTTAGTGGGTGTCCCGGCCATTTCAATCCCCCTTTTCAAGCACAGCAATGGCATGCCCTTCGGTCTCCAGGTAATGGCAAACCGCTTTGATGAAGTATCTTTGCTGCAGGTTTCCAACAAACTTTTACAGGACTAAAACTGTAAAACATTGAAAATCTGTTGTCTTGAGAAAAATTGTAACCATAACAATTACCGGGTTAACCGGATTTTTGCTGATACAGGCGGCAAAAGCTACTGGTATTCCACATAACCAACCATTAAAAAACATTGCTGTGGCGGATACTGCCATAAGCGATTCTGCAAATCGGAATACCGCTCTCATAAACGACCCTAAACTTGGTTTCAAGAATCTTTTTACAACAGCTGTAACTGGTGATGGAATCAACGGTGCGAGACTAAATCCAATGGCCATCAGCTTTGTCCAAAACTATATTGCCAGAAATAGTAAAGGGTTTAAAGCTATGAAGGATTGGGCTAAACCGTATTTTGACATGATGGACAATGTTTTGACTCAACATGGCCTTCCAAAAGAATTAAAATACATAGCCGTTATAGAGTCCGGCCTGAAGCACAATGCCATTTCTTGGGCAGGCGCCTGTGGCCCCTGGGCATTTATGCCGGCTGCAGCCCGCCAATACGGACTGGATATCACTCGGGGCCGAGACGAACGACTTGATTATTACAAAAGCACCCATGCCGCAGCAAGGTTGTTGACGGACCTATATGCAAAATATGGGGATTGGTTGCTTGTAATAGCTGCATACAATGGTGGTCCAGGCAATGTAGACAAAGCCATACGTCGTGCCGGAGGCAGCAAAGATTTCTGGACATTACAATATTACCTTCCCAACGAATCCATGAATCATGTAAAAAAATTCATTGGCACTCACTACATATTTGAAGGGGAAGGCGGAATCACCACTGTAACTAAAAATGAGATGAAAGATCTTGTTTATGAGGCATCAGCCCGTTTAAAGGATGAAGAAATTAATACTTCAACAGCATATAATATTACTGGCAGATTTAGTTCTGCTGTCATCATGAAATATGTAAATATTGATAAGCCAACATTCGACAGGTATAACCCTGGATTTGATAATAAGATAGCCGTTGACGGAAAATATGAACTGCGACTACCCACGCAAATGATGAACATATTTGTAGCAAAACGCTACCAGATATTAGACGAAAGCATTCAACTACTGCTGAAACCAGTTGATAATGCCTCCCGCTAGTAATTTTCCAGTACTCTCTTAATAGCTTCGGCCTTTAGCAAGCACTCTTCCCATTCTTGTTCAGCTTCACTGTAAAAAGTAATTCCGGAACCCGCCTGGAAAGAAAGGTATTTTGATGTTTCATTGTACATGATACTCCTGATCACCACATTGAAGTCAAAATCGCCATCTGGGGTTATATAACCAACAGCCCCGGAGAAGATTCCCCGCTTAGTCTGCTCATACTGTTCTATCAATTCCATCACTCTTCTTTTAGGGGCTCCGGTCATTGAGCCCATAGGAAATGCAGCCCTTATTATCTCTTCAAATCTTATGTAAGGTTTTAATTCACCACTAACAGTTGATATCATCTGATGCACCTGCGGAAAAGAATAAATACCAAACAGCTCATCAACCTTTACAGTACCTTCCCGGCAAACTTTTGCCAGGTCATTTCTAACCAGGTCAACCACCATCACATTTTCAGACCTGTCTTTTCTGCTGTTGTACAATGTTTGTTTGTTAAGCTCATCCGTAAAAACATTATCAATGGCTCTCCGGGATGTGCCTTTTATTGGCTGGGAGATAACAGAACTGCCGTTTCTTTTGAGAAACCGTTCCGGACTTGCACAAATAAGCCATTTATCATGCACCCGGTATAAAGCAGAAAAAGGATTAGGTGATGTCTCCGATAGTCTTTTGTAAACATGCAAAGGGTCGATAATTGCCCCTTCTGCAAAAAACTCCTGGCAGTAATTCACTTCATAACAATCACCCCTTGCAATATGTTTCTGCAACTGGCGAACATAATCCACATATTGACTTTTAGAAATTCTGTTTTTTACCTGGAAAGAGCCGGTTACCGGTAAAGAATTATTTACATAGTTCTCTATCTTTTCAAATACTGCTAAAGCATCGTCTGCTTCAATACATACTTCATCAGCAGAGAGACGAATTAAAATTTCCGGTTCAAAAAAAAAGAGGTCTGGAAACCCTACCTGGTCAACATGACGGGAAGAGATGTTTTCAATTTCGTTCTTAAGATCATACGAAAGATGACCAAAAAGCCAGCTTTTTCTTTCATCCAAAAACTGCTCTAGTTCATGTAAAGCTGAACCGGCAATTGAACTGATCATCCTCTTTTGGCCAGCTGCCAATAAGCATTCTACACTGTGCGGTTCAATCTGGTACTGGTGGTTATCCAAAAAACAAAAAGTGCTGAACTGTTTAGCCCAGTTCAACACTTTATCTTTTGTCGCCTCAAAGTCGCTTACACGAAATGTGCAGTTAGTCGAGGATTTATTTTTCAAATTGATAAGTTACCCCGCAAAGCGGCTGAATTAATAATCATCCTCTTCATCATCGTCAAAATCCTTATCACCAAACATATCCTTAAACTCATCATCCATCTTAAAATCATCGTCTTCATCAATCCCTTTTTTACCAGCGGCTTTTTTCCCTTTTGACTTGGGAATATCAAACTCCTCGAAGTCAGGATCCCATTCTTCCTCTTCTTCCGGTTTCTCCCAATCGTCAGGACCATCATCAATATCTTCATCATCGTCTTCATCTGACTTCTTAGAAGCAGCTTTACTACCCTTTTTTACAGGCTTCACATCATCCTCATCTTCAAAATCGTCTTCATCATCTTCTTCCTCCTCTTTCTTTGTTGGCTTTGAAGACGGTTTTTTTGCAGCAGCTTTTTCGGAGGCAGCTGAAGTTCTCCCGGGAGTCTTTTTTCCTTTTTCTGGTTTTATTGCCATAGTCGTTTCAGGATTATAGCTGTAAAATTTCGGCGAACTTTTTAATTGGCCAAATTTTTAAAAATATTTTTTCCTTGCTTGTTTATTATCCAACTTTTACCAACTGATCTCTTCCCGGGCCATTAGAAATGTATTGTATATTGACCCCTAAGTAACTATTGATAAAGTTTACATATTCTTTCATAGTTGCAGGCAATTTCGCATAGGTTTTCGCTGCATCAGTAGCTGTATTCCAGCCGGCAAACTGCTTGTAAACCGGTTCTGGTTTTTGTCTTTCCATCTGAAATGGTATCTCCCTTGTCTGTTTTCCGTTTATTTTGTAATCAGTACAAAGCTGCAACTCCTTAAACGCATCCAATACATCTGCTTTTGTCATCACCAGTTTAGTGACCCCATTGATCATACAGGCAAAATTCAAAGCTACAAGATCAATCCAGCCGCAACGACGGGGACGGCCGGTGGTAGCACCAAATTCATTTCCAATCTTTCTTAACTCTTCTCCGGTTTCATTTTCCAATTCAGTTGGAAAAGGACCACCGCCTACCCGGGTGCAGTAAGCCTTTGTCACCCCAATCACATCCCTGATATGACCCGGTGCTATTCCTAAACCACTGCATACACCGGCAGAAATGGTATTGGATGAAGTAACAAACGGGAAAGTACCAAAGTCAATATCCAGCATACTTCCCTGGGCCCCTTCAGCCAGGATCTTCTTACCTGCTTTCAGGTTACTGTTAATAAAATATTCGCCATTAACAATATTCAGCTGTTTAAGAAATTCCACCGCTTCAAAAAACTCCTCTTCCCATTGCGAAATATCTTCCTGAAAGTTATAATTATCCAGCAAACGCTGATGCTTTAAGCGCAGCTTGATATACGAAGTTGTAAAATTTTTATCCAGTAAATCTCCCACCCTTAGACCATTACGGCCGGTTTTATCCATATAAGCAGGGCCTATGCCTTTTAAGGTTGATCCGATCTTCTGCTGACCTTTTGATAATTCAGCTGCTTTATCCAGGGCACGGTGTGTAGGTAAAATAAGGTGAGTTCTTTCTGCTATAAAAAGATTTTTCCTGAGATCGATTCCAAAAGATGCTACGGTATCACATTCTCTTTTCAATGTCACAGGATCAAGCACCACACCATTACCTATCAGGTTTATTATCCCTTCATGAAAAACGCCGGAAGGTATCTGGTGCAACACTACTTTTTTATCATTAACATACAAGGTATGACCTGCATTGGGACCACCCTGGAAACGGGCTACCAGGTCATAGTCTTTGGCAAAAAAGTCTACAATCTTTCCTTTTCCTTCATCGCCCCACTGGAGGCCTAGTATTACATCAACCATGATTTATCGCTGCATTTTTTCATTGCCCTTTGAAATAGGCGGGCCTGCCTGCCATAGCTTTTGCAAAGGCAGGGCAAAATTACGGGTTCACTAAAAAGCCACCGAATTAAATCCGGTGGCTTTGCCAGTTTTTTATACCCAAATAGCTGAGTTATCACCAATTAATTATCGGATTATAGTAACTGTTCCTTTTTTGTTGATCACACGGTTGTCATCTGTAACTGCCTGAATCATCCATACATAGACTCCGGAAGGCTGTGCAGTGCCATTCAACGTACCATCCCAGCCGTCATGCAATCTGTTGGTTGAAAATATCTGCTGCCCCCAGCGATTGAATATTCTGAAATAAGTTAAGGACTTTATACCTACAGGGAATGGTGTAAAGCGGTCATTTCTTCCGTCACCATTTGGTGTAAAGCCTGAAGGAACATAAATATCAGGACCTTTATATACCCGAACCCGCACATAGCCCTCTCCCTTACATCCTGCTATCGTTGATGCCGTAACCTGGTAAACCCTGTCATCTCCTACCTGGCCAATCGTAACGATGGGGTTGGGCACAAAAGGATTATCAAGCCCCGTTGAAGGTGTCCATACAATAGTAGTAGCATCAGTATCTGTAGGAATCGCTAATAATTGTATCTGATCTCCGGGATAACCGATAGTATCGTATGGGAAAGTATTGATCTTTATGGGCGGGGTTACATCAATAGTAATATCATCTGTAGTTAAAGAAGGACAACCATTGGCATCAGCAATAATCGATACTGTGTATGTAATATCCTGCGGAGCAGATGATACCGGATTAGCAATGTTTGGATTATTCAGGTAAGTAGCCGGTGTCCATTGATACTGCACACCGCCAGATGCCTGCAACTGGTAGGTTTGACCGTAACAGATATATCCGGCTGGTCCGGCATCAGGCACCGGGGCAGGGTTCACATTAACAATTACCGTGTCAATAATACTGCAACGACCCAATGTAGCAGTTACAATGTATTGTGTAGTTACAACAGGGTTAGCCACCGGGTTATAAATAGTGGTATCACTTAATGCGACAGCGGGACTCCAGGAGTATTGGGTCGCATTGGAAGTAAGTTGTAATTGTGCGGAAGATCCTTCACAAATAGTAGGATCCACCTGTGGAGTAAATGTAATATTACTGGACAAACCAACGGTGGTACTGAAACTTGTGGTACAACCCAGGTTATCTCTAACAGTCACAGTATAAGTACCTGGCGCTACATTGAAAATATTAGAAGACTGGAAAGTTGTCCCATTTATTGAATACTGGTAATTACCATTTCCTCCAACTGCAGCCACATCAATAAGACCGTCATTGCCGCCATCGCAACTGGCATTTGTATTGGCTGAATTCGCTGTTAACACAGCCGGTTCCGTCACAGTTATATTTCTGGAAACAGTACAACCGTTTGCGTCTCTGATGATCACCGTGTAGGCACCTGCCGCTACGGTGAAAATATTACCCGTCTGCCAGTTAGCACCTCCGTCAATAGAATAATCATAGGGTGAAACACCTCCATTGGCTGTAACAGTTATGGTACCATTGGTTTCTCCATTACAAATAACAGCAGTGGATGCATCTGTAGCAGTCAGTGTTGACGGTTCATTTACCGTTATGCTAAGGCTATTTGAACAACCATTGCTTTCCCTATAGTAAACAGTGTAAGTTCCTGCTGTCAAACCAGTAAATACCGGGCTGCTTTGCCAGTTCACATTATCCAGTGAATACTCATACGGTGCAGTGCCGGCGGCTGGCTGTGCAACTGTTATTGTGCCGGTAGCTCCACCATTACATAATACATCGGTTTTGCTGGCAGTTGTCAGCAATACAGGACCGGCACTCACCAAAGTTGTATAAATAGTAGAGATACAACCTGTGGGAATATCTGTTACCTGAATAGTATGACTTCCGGCAGGAACATTGGTAAAAATATAAGGCACTGCACCCGAGACCAACGGACCGCCATCTAATGAGAACTCATACGGTCCTGTACCGTTTGTGGGTGTTACTGTAATAGTACCATTACTTGCTCCGCTACAGGTTGTCGCAGACGAAGTAACACTGGCAGCCAATGCCGGGCCTGCCGGGATGTTGATATTGATCGTATTGCTCAGACATCCGCTGGGATTATCTGTAATAACAATTGTATGAGGACCTGCTGAAAGATTAGTAAAGGTTGTATTAGTAGCACCGGTTTGCGTAACAGTACCATCCAATACAAATGTATACGGACCGGTTCCGTTAGTTGGCGTCACCGTAACGCTTCCATTGGCCGCACCTGAACAGGTGGTTCCTGTAGTGTTCATACTGGCGACAATGGCCGATCCCGCAGTTACAGTTCTTGATACAGTCCTTATACAACCCACATTATCCCTTACGGTAATAGTATAGGTTCCGGAAGCTAACCCGGTAAATACATTAGATGCCTGCGGAGGATTGGCACCTAATTGATACGTATATGCAGGTACACCACCAGAAGCATTAACAGTTATTGTTCCATTCGAAGCACCCGGGCAACTGGTGGCAGTTGATGTCGTAGAAACATTTACACCTGAACCAGTGGCAACATTAACAGTTATTGTATTTGAAATACAGCCGCTGGCATCTGTAATTACTATTGTATGGTTACCAGCAGAAAGCCCAGTAAAAGTATAAGGTGAGCCACCGCTAACTGGTACACCTCCATCAAGTACATAGCTATATGGTGCAGAGCCATTTGTAGGTGTTACAGTTATAGTTCCGTTATTGACCCCTGAACAAGTTGTTGCAGCGGAATTTGTCGTGGCTGTAATGCTACTTGTTTGTGTAATATTTACGTTTATAGTACTGGAACAACCTGTGGAAGCATCAGTTACAACTACAGTATGTGGGCCAGCAGCAACACCTGTAAACGTATAAGTCAAAGCTGGTGTTACAACAGGAGTCCCTCCATCCAATACATAAGAAAAAGGAGCGGTACCCACACCAGCAGGTATTGTAACTGTAATAGTTCCTGATGGAGGGCCGCAGGTAGTATTAGTAAATGAACTGGTAGCGCCAAGTGTATTTGTTCTATTTAGAGTAATGGTATCCCGGCTAACTAAAAGGTTTGCAGGATTATCACAAGCAGAAAAAGTTGTAACAACTTCATATTGGGTTGGACCTGCAGGAGCACAGATGTTAGGAAAACTAATATCTAATAAACCCGCTGTAGTTGTAGATGTGTCTGCTGTGGCGACAAGGGTGCCTGTAAGTGTAAACAGCTGTGAAGAGATAAATTTCGATGTGCCCCCGGCTGGCGTAAAGCGATAACCTTCATTCGTTGAAGTCCACTGTACCGCATTTTTTCCCGGCGCCCATCTCGCAGCATTCCTGGCCCAATTTTGAATTCCGAGAATTGAGTTGCCTCCATTTGTACTCGGAATACAAATTTTATTTCCAATAAAAATGTCAATTATACCAGTTGACTCGTAAATGACAATTTGAATATTGTTGGGGTTTTGGGAGTTACAGTTAGTTCCAGTTGCAGACCAGACCCCTCCACCAAAAGTTCCAACATGCCAATAACTTGCAATAAACCGGCGACAAGGAGCTGTTCCTTCAATTCTCCACTCAATTTTTCTATCAGGAGGTGATTGACTTGCCCTTGGATCAATATCAGAATAACCAGCCATAATAGAAGCTGGCGGATAATAGGCCGGAGATATTACGTTCGGGGTTCCACCTGCATATGGTATTGGCTGAGTTATCGGGTATGCATTTGCCTGATTAGCAGTACTGGCATCAAAGGTTATAATACTGTTTGACCCTACCACTACACTATTATAATTCGCTCCATAAAAACAAAAAGAAAAAGGCAGGTTTACTAATGGTCCATACTCATCATCTGCATATAAAGTCGGAAGTTCATTTCCTGTTGGAGTTGTATAGGCAAAAGGAGCATATGTTATAGTGTTGACTGCATAATCATCAGAACTTTTTAAATGGGGAACCCTGAAAACCAGAGTAGTACAAATCTGGTTACAAAGCAGGTTGATATTCGTACCATTAATATTGGTAGGCAAACAACTTTGGCCGTAATGAGTAACTGTAGAAAAAAGAGTTATGACCCCTAAAATAATATGGGAAAAAATACGCAGCCGGATAGATCTCATAAATAAATGCAGTATGTGAAAGTATACAGTCCTTAACAAGCCGTTAAGATAAACAAAAATCAGGCTAAGGACCATCAAAATAGCTTGATTGTGAACAAAAATCTAGGAAGGAATATCCTCCATATCATACCGTTCTACCGATTCAATACCCGGTAAAGCAAGCAACTTCTGCACTAAATTGTCAAGCTCTTCTTTATCATGTACATAGAGCTTAATATTTCCTTCAAACAAACCCTCCTTCGCCTCAATGGTCAGGGCAGAAATATTGATCTTCAAATCTCCGGATATAAGGTTGGTAATTTTACTAACGACCCCCACATCATCCATGCCCACTATTTTTATTCCTGTCAGGAAGGATATTTCTTTATTCTTGGCCCATTTGGTTTTTACAACCCTGTGTCCATAACTGGCTAGTAACTTGGCCGCATTGGGACAATTGGAACGATGAATGGTTAGGCCCTTACCTGTTGTTACAAATCCAAACACATCATCACCCGGAATAGGGTTACAACATTTGGCAAGGTTATATACAATCTTATCGCTGCTCTCACCGAAAATGATCAGCTCTGCATCTTTTTTGCCAATATGCGGAATGAATTCATGCTTTTCGGTAACATGTTTTACCGGTTTCGGCGCTTCAATACGGTCACCAATGACTTTGAAGTCTTTTAGCTCTTTCAGATCAATATTCTTGATGGCTACCTGGTAAAAAAGATCCAAATTGGATGGCAGCTTATACCAGTGTACCAGCTCATCAATATTATGCTGCGACATAGCGGCACCCAACCCTTCCAGTTTTCGCTGTACCGTATAGCGGCCCTCATCTGATACTTTTCTTTTTTCTTCCTTTAGTGAATCCCTGATTCTTCCTTTTGCTTTAGAAGTAACAACAAAACCCAACCAGTCTTCTGATGCTTTCTGTTTATTACTGGTTATAATTTCCACCTGGTCGCCGCTATGCAGCTTGTGGCTGATCGGAACCAGTTTGTGATTCACCTTGGCACCGATTGTTTTTACACCAATTGCACTGTGAATAGCAAAGGCAAAGTCCAGCGCTGTCGATCCCACTGGCAGCATTTTTACATCTCCTTTGGGAGTGTACACATATATTTCCTCTGTGAGAAAACTGGTCTTGAAATCCTGCAGGAAGTCAATACTATCTGTTTCCTGGTTATGGATTACCTCTCTTATCTGGTGAAACCACTTATCAAACCGGCTTTCATCACTTGTCCCTTCTTTGTATTTCCAGTGAGCGGCCAGGCCTTTTTCAGCTATTTCATTCATTCGCCTGGTACGTATCTGCACTTCTACCCATTTACCCTGCGGGCCCATTACCGTAGTGTGCAAGGCCTCGTACCCATTTGCTTTGGGGTTACTCAGCCAGTCCCGTAATCTTTCCGGTGAGGGATTGTATTCATCTGTGATCATGGAATACACTTTCCAGCAATCCTCTTTTTCCCTTTCCGGAGGTGAATCGAGAATGACCCGTATGGCAAAAAGGTCGTACACTTCTTCAAACTCGACACCTTTCTTTTTCATTTTATTCCAGATGGAATGTATACTCTTTGGCCTGCCATAGATATCTCCTTCCAGGTTAGCTTTGACAATCTTGTCTTTTATTGGCTTGATGAATTCATTGATATACTTGGTTCGTTCCTTTTTTGTTTCTGCCAGTTTGCGGGCTATATCCTTGTACACATCCGGCTCCATATATTTCATGGCCAGGTCTTCCATTTCCGTTTTAATGGTGTACAGCCCCATTCGATGAGCCAATGGTGCATAGATGTAAACGGTTTCCGAAGAAATCTTTAATTGCTTTTCCCGCTTCATGCTGTCCAGTGTCCGCATGTTATGAAGGCGGTCGGCCAGTTTGATGAGAATTACACGGGGATCATCCGTAAGTGTCAGCAATATCTTTTTAAAGTTCTCTGCCTGCTGCGATGCATTGACATCTATTACATTGGCAATTTTAGTAAGACCGTCCACAATTTTGGTGATCTCTTCCCCAAATTCCCTTCTTACATCATCCAGTGAAATATCGGTGTCTTCGACTGTGTCATGCAGTAAAGCACAAATAGTAGAGCGAACACCCAGGCCGATTTCTTCCACACAAATTTTAGCTACAGCAATGGGATGAAGGATATAAGGCTCGCCGCTTTTCCGGCGCATGGTCTTGTGCGCCTCTGCTGCCATTTCAAAAGCTGTACGGATCAGGTTCTTGTCACCGGGCTTTAATTTGTTCTTTATTACTTTCAGCAGTGAACGGTACTCCCGGAGGATCAGTTTCTTCTCCTCTTCTTCATTCAAATGATATTTTGGTGTCTGCGCAACAGTATCCATTGTCTACGAATTTACAATTTTTAGCCAAGAGTTAAAAAGAGAGAAACAGAAAGGAGGTAATGAGTTAATAAAACTCATTACCTCCTTTAAAATTTTTTAAGTACCTGGCCTACTTGAGAAAATCGTAGCGCAGCAATATTTCATGACCGTTGGCTCCACGATCATAGACACTAAGCGGCGTATTGAAAATATCAAAACAGTAACCGATGGTGAATTTCTTCTGAATCTTTACACCAGCAGAGATCATCCAGCTTTGACGAGCCCTTAACCCAAGTCCCCACCAGAATACATCATTATGCTCAACCCTCGCTCCTCCCTGTACTTCCAAGGGTGCATTAGGCAGGTAAATGAAAAGCAGGTTAGGAATTATCCTGGTACTACCATCCACATCCCATTTATAGCTTCCGTGCAGGTAGTAATGCCTGTACAATCGTCCTTCTTCTGTCGGGTTCAGGTTACCGGAATAAAAATCAAGTTTTGACTGAATCAACTGGCTGACGGAGGCACCTACCTGCAATTTTTTACCGTTGTAAGCAATGCCAAAACCGGCATCTGCTTTGAACCGGCTCTCTGAACTGGCCAGTACCGGATCATTACCCAACGTAGCTGAAAGCTTTGCTTTGTCCAGCGAAAACTGTTGCAACCTTGCTTCCAGTCCTAATGAAAAAGTGGCATCATTGGCCATCTGGATATGATAAGAATAAGCCATCTGACCACCGGTGCGCCGGGTAGGGCCTGTTACATCATTATACAGATAACCACCAATACCTATTTTGGCATTTTTCAGGTAAGTAGATCCGAAGATTAAAGTAGTTTGCGGAGCACCGCTGATACCGTCCCATGTTTTGCGGTATGATGCACCAATCATCGCATGTTTTGCGCTGCCGGCAGTGGCCGGGTTGTGCAGGTTCCCGTGCTGGTCATAGAGCGATGAGGTCATTAGTTGCTGTCCTTGCACCGCACCTGCAAGCATTACTATATTTATTATTAATAATAACTTTTTCATTTTTCTATTTTTTTCTGTTAACGTAGAATGGTCACATCACCTTTCAACACCTGGCGTTTACCATTTAGTAATACAAATTCGAGCACATAATAATAAGTGCCATCTGGCAAAGGCTTTCCTTTATAAGTACCATCCCATGTATTATCGTAATTGGGTGATTCAAATACTCTTGATCCATATCGGTTAAACACCTGTGCCCTTACGCCGATCAGGCAGTTACCGTCCGTAATCAGCCACCTGTCATTAATACCATCACCATTAGGCGTGAAGGCATTCATCGGCTTAACACAATAGGGCACCACTGTCAGTGTCATCTGGTCGGTTGCCGTACAACCTTGTGGTGAGGTAACAGTAAGTGTATAAGTAGTCGTTGTTTGCGGAGCAGCAGTAGGACTAAGCACAGTAGCTGAACTCAATCCTGTGGAAGGTGTCCAAAGGTAACTACCAGCTGTTCCAGACGACAACATCTGGTAAACATCACCCGTCAGAATAATTGCATCCGGCCCTGCATTGGCAGTAGCTCCTTCAAAAACTGTTACAGTAACAGTGCGCTGAATAGTGCAGCTTCCCAAAGTACCGGTAACCGTATACGTAGTAGTGTTTTGTGGCGATAATACCGGGTTAGCGATAGTGGTATTGCTTACCCCTGCAGAAGGTGACCATGAATAGGAAGCTGCATTGCTGCTAACCTGAGGAGTGAAGGATGCACCACGGCAAATAGTACCTCCGGCAATATTGTTCATGGTAAGATTGTTGGTGAATGTAATCGTTACCTGCTGAGTAGCGGTACACTGCGTTACCGGGTTTCGGGTAATAACAGTGTATGTGCCGGCTGCAAGTCCTGTAAAGACATTGGATGACTGGTAGGTACTACCACCATTAATGCTGTACTGATAAGGAGGTGTGCCACCGCCAGATGCGTTAATAGTAATTGAACCAGACGTTGTGCAATTGGCGTCTGTCTTGGTAACGGTCTGGGTAAGTGAATTAACCGGCGCTAACGTTATTGTTTGTATAGCACTGATACAGCCTAATCCATCCCTGATAATTACAGTATAGGTTCCGCCACTAAGACCGGTAAATACATTGGAAGCCTGGTAAGTAGTTCCACCATTGATACTGTAACTCAAAGGAGGTGTACCACCTGCACCAGTTACACTTATTGTTCCGTCTGGCGTACAGGTAGGATCTGTTTTTGCCAGATTGGTGATAGAAGGTGATAGTTTCTTTACAAAAACTGTATCGGTAAAAATGACATCATCTGGTCCGTTACAATTTGTATATGCTACCCTCAGTACATATGCCGTACTATCTACTGTAGGGCAAACGTTATTGAAATTGAGGTTTAGTTCACCCGGGGCTGAAGTACTGGTATCAGCAGTTGCTACTACAGTTCCGTTAACCAATAACTGGGCAGATTTATACCTGGGTACACCTCCGTTTGGAATGAACCTCCAACAGGAATCCATTGCATTTGTACCCCATACTGTGGCATTTTTACCAGGTGCCGCTATGGCATTGGTCCGGGTACCATCCTGCATGCCCAGTATTGTCAACCCGCTATTCCAGCCTGTACAAAATGGTTTGTCTTTGATATATACTTCAACAATACCCGTTCCTTCATACAATACCATTTGGTGAGTAGCCCTGGGAGTTGTACAACTGGATCCGAAATAAGGAATATCGTTGTAACTGGCAATAAACCTCCTGTTAGGCGCAGTGCCTTCTACCCGCCATTCGATTTTTTTATTGGGAGAAGAAATATTGGGGTTGATATCATGATAAGGGCCAAAAATCATATTTGGTGCATATGCAGTGTTTGGGATAGCTCCTGTTGTTGAACTAATGGAATAACCACTGCCGGTATTGGACCTGCTGATATCAAAAGAAATAGCTGAATTAGACCCCATGATCAGGGAGCTGAAATTATTTCCATAATAGCAAAAAGAGAAGCCGGGATTAATCGTGTTGCTCCACCTGTCATCAATATAAATTTCCGTGGGTATATTTCCCGTAGGTGTTGTATAAGCAAACGGAACATAAGCAGGGTTGGTAATTACATAACCGTTGGTTTGCTTAATATGCGGCACCTTGGCAGTGATATTTACACAGCCTGTGCCACATGGCAGTGTGATGTTCCGGTTGGCGATGGTAAATACCGTGGCCGGGTTTTGTGCTGTGACAAGCAAGGCCATAGCACACCCCGTGAGGGATAAAAATAATTTTCTCATCAGCAGTTGGTCCTGTCAGCCGACAGGCAGGTTTGGTTGCTTAAATCATGCAGCTTATTTCTGCATCGGTTATGTTACAGGTTATGGGATTCTATCAGAGATGGGCAATTGTTGAAAATTTCAACAGATAGGTTAACGAGGTCGCCAAACGTACAAATTTTATATAGTTAGAAAAAACATTTTTGCAGGTTTTTGCCACCCATAAAGCATTAAAAGACTTTTAATGGTTCCAATAAGGCAAAATGACCTACATTTGCAACCCCAAAACAGGATAATAGCTTATAAGTATGAGCTGTTGAATAACCGGATGTGGTGAAATTGGTAGACACGTCAGACTTAGGATCTGATGCCGCAAGGTGTGGGGGTTCGAGTCCCTCCATCCGGACTGCTTAGGAAATGGTTGATTGGTGAATTGGTTTTAGGCTGGTTTCCAATCAACCAATTAACTAATACCCAATTAACAACAATGGCTACAGTTACCAAAGAAAACATCGGCCTGCTGCATGAAAAGCTGACCGTGAAACTGGAAAAGACCGATTATCTCCCCTCTTTTGAAAAAGCACTGAAAGAATACAGCAAGAAGGCCAATATCCCCGGATTTCGTAAAGGAATGGTACCTGCCGGATTAATTAAAAAAATGTACGGTCCTTCTTTGTTTACCGATGAAGTATTGAAGTCGGTAGACCGGGAACTGATCAACTATCTGCAAAATGACAACCTGGATATATTTGCCCAGCCTTTGCCAATGGAATCTGATTTCCGCCAGCTGGATGTAAATAATCCAGTTGATTATACATTTCATTTTGAGATAGGAATGAAACCTTCTTTCCAGCTACCTGATCTGGGTAAGGCAAAAATTACTCGCCATGTGGTAAAGGTTACTGAAGAAATGATCGATAATGAAGTTACCCGTCTGCAGAACCGGTATGGCAATATGAAAGATGAAGACAGCATCAATTCAGATGATAATGTGCTGAATATTGTTTTAACTGAAACAGACGCTGAGGGTAATGAAACGGAAGGCGGTATCAAGAAAGATAATTCTGTTCTGCTTAAATATTTTGCTGAAAATTTCCGCAATAAATGGATGGGCAAAAAGGTAGGTGATGCAGAAGTGGCACAACTGAAATCCGCTTTTGACGATAAAGAAAGGGAATGGATCATCAGCGATCTTGGCTTAAAAGATGACATTTCAGCAGCTGATAAATATTTCAAGATAGAAATCACTAAAATCGGCATCCAGGAAAAAAGAGAACTGAATGAAGAATTCTTCAACCAATTGTTCCCTAACCAGAGTGTGGTTACAGAAGGCGAATTCCGAAGCAAAGTAAAAGACGAGATACAGGCTTACTGGAACGGGCAGGCGATGAATCAGATACACGACCAGGTATTTCATGAACTGGTTGATCATACCAACATTGAATTTCCGGAAGGTTTCCTGAAAAAATGGGTAAAGTCACAGGGTGAGACCCAAAAGTCAGATGAAGAGGTAGAGGCAGAATTCCCTAAATTCCTCAGCCAGTTAAAATGGACACTGATATCTGATAAAATTGTTCAGGACAACGCCATCCAGGTTAACCCCGACGAAATCAGAAATTTTGCCAAACAGCAACTGTTTAGTTACATGGGCGGTGCCAACCTCAGCGATGACCAACCATGGGTAAATGACTATGTAGAGAAAATGATGAAGGACAGAAAATATGTGGAAGATTCTTACAATCGTATTCAAACTCAGAAAATATTTGAATGGGCTGCCGGCCAGGTAAACCCTGCAGATAAAGAAATTTCAGCAGAAGATTTCACCAAAATGGTGGAAGAGCATCAGCACCACCATCATTAATTAAGCTTAAAAGTAAACTGGTTAAAAGGTTGATTAGGATAATAACTAATCAACCTTTTTTTTATACTGTCAAACAAAAACAGTCAACTTGTCACTGATTTTGTGGTTTTGCTATTTGGACGGATATTTGGGGTGTTCATGTTTAAAGTTTAAAGTTCAACGTTGGACCCCCGAATTTGGAAAATATACTTTTCCGTCAGAAAACTCCAACAATAAAAAGCTTTAAACCTTAAACCCGTAAACTTTAAACGATTTTTTCATGAGTTTTAATTCTGAATTTGAAAAATACGCAGTAAAACATCACGGCATTTCAAGTAATAAGCTGAATAGTTATGCTTCTCATCTTGTAACTGCCATGACGCCTAATATCATCGAAGAACGTTCCCTGAATGTGGCAGTGATGGATGTATATAGTCGATTAATGATGGACCGTATCATCTTTTTAGGCTATCCGATAAATGATGAAATTGCCAATATTGTAACGGCTCAGTTGCTGTTCCTTGATTCTACCGATCGTTCAAGAGACATCAACATGTACATAAACAGTCCGGGCGGCAGTGTATACTCCGGGCTGGGAGTATATGATACCATGCAATATGTAAGTCCTGACATTGCCACCATTTGTATTGGTGTAGCTGCTTCTATGGCTTGTGTGCTGCTGGGTGCCGGAACAAAAGGCAAACGGGCTGCACTGAAGCATTCACGCATCATGATGCATCAGCCCAGCGGGGCAATTGGCGGCCAGGCAAGCGATATTGAAATCACCGTCAATGAAATCCGCAAACTGAAAAGAGAATTGTATGAAGTAGTGAATATTCATACAGGTAAACCTATTGATCAGATTGAAAAAGATTTTGACAGGGACAACTGGATGACTGCTTCAGAAGCTAAAGACTACGGTCTTATTGATGAGGTATTATTAACAAACCCAAGAAAACAAAAGAAAGACTAAAGAAACTTAACCCTTTAAAAGTATTACATGAACCGCAAACAATTTATATACAACGACTGGAAAGCAGAAGATGAAGAAGAGAAGGAAGAGGAATCCAAAAGTGACATCGGCATGTTTGGAAAAAAATTAGAAAAACTCTTCTTTGAAAAAAGAGCTATATATCTCTGGGGTGTTGTGGATGATAAAAGCGCCAAAGATGTGGTTAGCAAATTGCTGTTACTGGATGCTGATAAACCCGGAGAAGAAATTAAGTTTTTCATTAATAGCCCGGGCGGTGTGGTTACCAGTGGCATGGTAATGTATGATACCATGCAAATGATTAAAAGCCCCGTGAGTACGATATGCATGGGCCTCGCAGCATCTATGGGAAGCATCCTGCTGAGCGGCGGTGTAAAAGGGAAACGCTACATCTACCCCCATGGTGAGGTAATGATACACCAGCCTTCTTTAGGCGGATATATACAGGGAGTAAGTGCCGACCTGGAAATTCAGGCCCGTCAAACCTTGCGGGTAAAAGAGATCGGTGCGTCGATTTTGGCAAAAAACTGCGGCAAAACAGTTGATCAGATCATGAAAGATTTTGACCGTGACTACTGGATGGATGCCAAACAAGCCATTGAATATGGTATAGTTGACGGGATTGTAGAGAGCTTGTAACAGGCTGAACTCAAGCATATATATGGCCCACTTGCAGGTTTTTGCAAGGTGCATATAAAATAAAACCGCCTCAATCGGGGCGGTTTTATAATTTTGTGAGTTACGAATTCGTTGGTAATTCGTTTTACCTTATAAAAAATGGCAAAAAATCCACTACACTGTTCTTTTTGCGGCCGCAGCCGTGATGAAGTAAAGATTCTCATCGCCGGCCAGGAAGGACATATTTGTGAAAACTGCGTAGAACATGCCCGGGAGATCATTGACCAGGAACTGGCCATTAAAGACGACCGCAGTAATTCTTCCTTCAAACTCACAGTTAAGAAACCCGTTGAAATAAAGAAATTTCTCGACGAATACGCCATCGGCCAGGATGAAGCCAAAAAAGTGCTGGCGGTAGCTGTTTACAATCACTATAAACGATTACAGCAAAAAACGGCCGATAACGGTAATGATATTGAAATTGAAAAGAGCAATATCATAATGGTGGGAGAAACTGGTACAGGTAAAACTTTATTAGCAAAAAGCATTGCCCGGATGCTTAATGTACCATTTGCGATTGTTGATGCAACGGTATTTACCGAAGCCGGTTATGTGGGCGAAGACGTTGAAAGTATTCTTACCAGGTTATTACAGGTATGTAACTATGATGTAGCTGCCGCTGAACGGGGCATTGTATATATTGACGAGATTGATAAAATAGCCCGCAAGGGTGACAACCCGTCTATTACCCGTGATGTTAGCGGTGAAGGTGTGCAGCAGGGAATGCTAAAACTGCTGGAAGGAACAGATGTGCTGGTACCACCACAGGGCGGACGCAAACACCCGGAGCAAAAGCTTATCAAGATCAACACACAGAATATTCTCTTCATCTGCGGTGGCGCATTTGACGGCATTGACAAGATCATTGCCCGCAGGGTACAAACCAACACCATTGGTTTTAATGTGGACAAGGAAATGCAGGAAACCATGAAGAAAAACCTGTTGCGTTATGTAAATGCTACCGACCTGAAGGCATTTGGTCTTATCCCTGAATTGCTGGGACGATTACCGGTGGTAACACATCTTGATCCGCTGGATGCAACTACCCTGCGAGCCATTTTGACTGAACCCAAAAACGCATTGGTTAAGCAGTACAAGAAATTATTTGAACTGGAAGGCATACAACTCACCATTGAAGAAGATGTGCTTGACTTCATGGTAGAAAAAGCCATGGAATACAAACTCGGAGCAAGAGGCCTGAGAAGTATTTGCGAAGGAATATTGATTGATGCGATGTATGAGCTTCCGTCATCAAAAGAAACCCAGTTTACCCTCGACCTGGAATATGCCAAACGCAAATTTGATAAGAGCAAGCTGAGTTTGTTGAAAGTGGCGTAAGTACCTTCGTTGATCGGATTTAAAAAGATAATTAGGATATTTGGTCAGACAATTTAGTCTGACCATTTCTTTTAATATAATACTATGCAAGAATTAATTGAAAAACTGAAAACCGAAGCAGGACTTACTGATGAGCAGGCCAAACAAGCCATTGCCACGATAAAAAATTTCGTAGTAGAGAAATTCCCTATGCTGGAGGGTGCGGTTAACAATATTTTCGGGGCAGAATAACCGCTTGTCACCCTTCGACAAGCTCAGGGTGACAAAGCCTCATTTTATATCTCTGCAATGCTTTCCCCGTGGGTTATTGGCGGCCTCATAGGGACTCATAGCCCTGTTACAGGCCTGGAATAAAAAACTGGCTAACAGCAAAACCATAACGATCCTTGTAGCATTCTTCATGGGTATCAGATTTTGGTTGTAAAATAAAAAAGCTGCTGATAAAACAAGAAGGGAATTACTACTGAAAACTTCTTTTTTCGGATAGCATTTTTACCTAATAAAACATCCCGGCTCAATGGCCGGGATGGAATTAATGGGTACTTTCTTTATTTGGTTTTTCTAAAAATCCGCCGATATTACTAGTAAAGGCGGACCGTCCTTGACAATTTAACCACAACCTCCCTGGTTGCCACAGTTCAGGCATTTGTAGCAGGCACCACTGCGCATCATGATATTGCCGCATACATTACAGGCAGGTGCATCACTCTGCATGCCCTTCAATGCTTCATTCATAGCGCCGGTTCCCGCATCCGCCTTTACCGTTTGTGCTGTACGCTGGTTTCTTACCGGCTGGGGAGCTACCGTTCCCGATGAAGGAGTAATCCTTACACTGGATAATTCAGGGTCCTTTGCATATTCCAGTCCGTTGGAGGGGATCTCATCCCAGTCATCTGAACCGGTATTCATCACTTCGGGTTTATCCAATACATGTACCAGGTCGGTGCGGCCCAGGTATTCATATCCGAGTACACGGAAGATGAAATCTACTATTGAAGTAGTTGTCCTGATGTTCGGGTGTTCTACAAATCCGGATGGTTCGAAACGGGTAAAGGCAAATTTATCAATGAACTCTTCCAGCGGTACACCATATTGCAAACCGATTGAGATAGAAATGGCAAAGCAGTTCATCATGCTGCGCATCGTAGCTCCTTCTTTTGCCATATCAATAAATATCTCTCCCAGCGTACCATCACTGTATTCACCGGTACGTAGGAATACAGCCTGACCGTTGATCTTTGCTTTTTGTACAAAGCCGCGGCGCTTGGCAGGCAATGTTCTTCTTTCTACAATGCTGGCCAGTTTACGTTTCAGTTGCGTATCAGGTGAAGCCTGTACCCTTTTCTGTACTTCTTCCAGCAGCTCTTCTACAGTTAATTTGCCCAGATCAACGATATTCGATTCGTTGGCCGACGCCAGTTGCTCGTTGGCTGCGGACTGCTGACTGTCAACTGTTGATTTTTCATCTCCGGTTTTCTTCTTCTTATCACTCTTATTACTGAGCGGTTGACTCAGTTTAGAACCATCTCTGTAAAGGGCATTGGCTTTCAGGCCCAGCTTCCAGCTCAGATGATACGCTTCTGCTATCTCCCCCACTTCTGCTTCATGCGGCAGGTTGATAGTCTTGGAAATGGCACCGCTGATAAAGGGCTGTACAGCTCCCATCATACGGATATGACCATGGGCATGGATATAACGCTGGCCTTTCTGGCCGCATTTGTTGGCACAGTCAAAAACGGGCAGGTGTTCTTCTTTCAGCCCCGGTGCACCTTCCAGCATCATAGTNNAGGGTATATTTATTGAATACAAAACCAATTTCAAAAGCCGTCAGTGCAGCTGCATCCAGTCGCTTGATCTCATCGGCGATAAATCCCTTTTCACTCAGCGTCTGGTGGTTGATATACGGAGCTCCGGCAAAAGAAGCTGTTCCCGTTGCATATTTAATAATAGCATCCGCTTCTTTCTCAGAATAACCCAGGTTTTTCAACGCTACTGGTACAGACTGGTTAATGATCTTGAAATAGCCACCGCCGGAAAGTTTTTTGAATTTCACCAGTGCAAAATCTGGTTCCACACCGGTAGTATCGCAATCCATTACCAGGCCGATAGTACCAGTAGGTGCGATTACAGTTGCCTGTGCATTACGGTATCCATATTTTTCTCCCAATTCTACTGCATCATCCCATGCTTTGCAGGCAGCTTTTAATAAATAATCGGGGCAATATTTTGCATGAATTCCCTGCGGCTTCAGGCTCAGTCCTTCATATTCATCCGCATCATAAGCAGCCAGACGATGGTTGCGCATTACCCTCAGCATATGCTCCTTGTTCTCTTCATATCTTGGGAAGGCACCCAGTACCTGGGCCATTTCAGCTGACGTTTTGTAAGCAATACCTGTCATGATAGCTGATATAGCCCCGGCAATACCCCTTGCTTCTTCACTGTCGTAAGGAATACCGCTTACCATGAGCATAGTGCCAAGGTTGGCATAGCCCAATCCCAGCGTCCTGTATTCATAGCTCAGTTGTGCCACTTCTTTGGAAGGGAACTGTGCCATCAGTACAGATATTTCCAGTACAACTGTCCACAAACGACAATTATATTCATAGCCTTCCACATCAAATACATTCTTCTCCGCATCATAGAATTTCATCAGGTTGGCTGATGCCAGGTTACAGGCGGTGTTATCGAGGAACATATATTCAGAGCAGGGATTGGAAGCCCTGATAGGACCACCTGCCGGACAAGTATGCCACTCATTGATAGTAGTATCATACTGTGTACCCGGGTCAGCGCAACGCCATGCCGCATAAGCTATCTGGTTCCAGAGTTCTCTTGCCGGAACTTTTTTCATTACACGGCCATCCATCCTGCCCTTCAATTCCCAGTCACCATCCTCTTCCAATACTTTAAAGAATGAGTTGGGTATACGGATAGAGTTATTGGAGTTCTGTCCGCTTACTGTTCTGTATGCCTCATCTTCATAACCGGAAGGATAACCGGCAGCGATCAATGCAGCAACCTTCTTCTCCTCTTCCACTTTCCAGTTAATGAAATCAACGATCTCCGGATGATCCAGGTCTAAACAAACCATTTTGGCGGCACGACGGGTGGTACCCCCGGACTTGATAGCTCCGGCTGCACGGTCACCAATTTTTAAAAAACTCATCAGGCCGGAAGAACTGCCGCCACCACTTAGCTTCTCACCTTCTCCACGGAGATTAGAATAGTTGGTTCCCACACCAGAGCCATATTTGAAAATCCTTGCTTCCCGAACCCACAGATCCATTATACCGCCTTCATTCACCAGGTCATCATCCACACTAAGGATGAAGCAGGCATGCGGCTGGGGGCGTTCGTATGCATTGACAGATTTCTTTAGCTGGCCGTCATTCGGATCAACGTAATAATGGCCCTGTGGCTTACCCGTAATTCCGTAGCTCTCATACAAGCCGGAATTAAACCACTGCGGACTATTAGGCACACACATCTGGTTAAGGATGCTGTACACCAGTTCCTCGTAGAAAACCTGTGCATCTTTTTCGGAAGCAAAATAACCATAGCGTTCTCCCCACACCCTCCAGCAATTGGCCATGCGATGTGCTACCTGTTTGGCAGAAGTTTCCCTGCCCAGGCTGCCATCAGGCTGGGGTACACCGGCTTTACGAAAATATTTTTGGGCAAGAATGTCTGTTGCAATCTGGCTCCACTGTTTGGGAACTTCTACATTGTTCATCTCGAACACCGTTTCACCATTTGGGTTGCGGATCACCGAGGTACGGTAGTCATACTCAAACATATCATACACATTCACGTCATCCCGGGTAAAGCGACGTGAAAACTGCAAGCCGCTTTTGGCGGTTGCCTGCTTTTTATTGGCCATAACTAAAAAAATTTAACGGGTTTTGGTCCTGGTTCAAAAATCTATCTCCCAAGCGGGAGACACTTCGAAAGTATTTTTTACAAACGGTAATTCAAACCTTCAAATATTAACATTGTGTGGAAAAGCAATGTGCAAAATGCGCAAATGCCCTACTGTATTGCATTAGCTGATTTTTTCACACAAGACCGGCATTTTATGGTCAAATTTTTTTTGGAAAATTCAGCCCCATCTATTAAAAAATTATTACNNTTGATAACACAGGAATACCGCATTTTTGCGTTTATGCTTGCAGTTAGACTTTTTACAATAATCCTCCTCTTCAGTTTGTGGTTTGGTGCTGCAAAAGCACAAACACAATTTTCCGGCTGGCTGGCTACTTTTAACACCATAAAAACAGGTAAGAAAACCAGCATTCATGCGGACGTACAATTTCGCAGCAATAATGACTGGCAGCAAATGCAAACATTATTACTACGTCCCGGTATTAATTATCATGTAAACAAAAAACTAACTCTTACTGCAGGTTATGCCTATATCCGTAACCGAAAAATTGTAGGTGATATTGCAGGCCATATTACCGAACACCGGATATGGGAGCAATTACTTTATAATCATGAATGGAAAAACATACGCATCAGTCATCGCTTTCGTATCGAACAACGTTTTATTGGCAAAACTGTAGTGCTGGGTAACCCACTTTCAGACGGACCCAACTATGCCAACCGTTTTCGTTATTTCCTGAGAAATATATTGCCGCTAAAAAAAGAAACAACATTCAGCAAAGGACCATTTATTGCACTGCAGAATGAGTTATTCCTCAATTTTGGAAACAAGTCTGATGTGAATGGCAAAACATTTGACCAAAACCGTTTCTACCTGGCCTTTGGTCAGCGTTTCCATTCCACTTTCGACCTGGAACTGGGTTATATGAACCAGTACATCAACGGAAAAGGCAGCCAGTTTACCAATAACCATATCATTCAAGTGGCCACCTACCTGCGGCTCTAATTCCCTCTTTATCACTTAATACAAGGGGTAATTTACCCTGCGGAATGCTTTGTAACTCAAAAACTTTTCGGCATTTTTGCAATAACCAACCAGTACCGGATGAAGTCAGCGATCTACCTTTCCTTAACTGAAAAAAAGAAGCAGGGCAAAAAATCTTTTGCCGTGCTGATTGACCCTGACAAGGTCAATACTTCAGTATTGGATGAGCTGATTGAGTTATCTGTAGCTGCCCATGTTGATTACTTACTGGTTGGCGGCAGCCTGGTCATATCCAATCACCTGGATGAATGTGTGCAGCAGATCAAACAGAACTGCGATATACCGGTAATACTCTTTCCGGGCAGTCCTTCGCAGGTAAGTAAATATGCTGATGCACTTTTATATCTCTCCCTTATATCTGGCCGTAATCCCGAACTGCTGATCGGGCAACATGTGGTATCTGCTCCTTTTGTAAAGCAAAGTGGTTTAGAGATAATGCCTACCGGCTATATTGTAATTGACGGCGGTGCTCCCACTACCGTTTCTTACATCAGCAATGCTGCCCCGGTGCCGGCAGACAAGAATGAAATCGCTATGTGTACCGCTATGGCCGGCGAAATGCTGGGCATGAAACTGATCTATATGGATGCGGGCAGCGGCGCCAAACGCCCCATTACCGAAAGCATGATAAAAGCAGTGGCCGACAGTATTGAAGCCCCGCTGATCATCGGTGGCGGTATCATTACCCCGGAAAAAGCTTACCTGAACTGTAAGGCAGGGGCTGATGTGATCGTTGTAGGTAATGCTATTGAAAAAGATGCTTCACTGATCAAAGAAATGAGTGATGCCGTGCATAGTGTGCCGGTGAAAGCGTAAAAAATCAACATCACTTTACTTTCACCTCCCCTTTGATAATTTCTTCTGCTGCCTTTGCAATCCCCCTTATTACTTTAGTAAGATGCGTAATATCAATTCTGTCAAATTCATCACAGGGTTTGTGATAGCATCTATCATCATCATCACTGCTCATTATTGTATGGGCAGGCACTCCTGCCTGTGCAAAGGCATAATTGTCGCTGCGCATATACAGCATTTTATCCGTATCGGGCTCAGCTTTAACTTTTACACCTGCTGCTTTAAATCCTTTATATAGCAATTTGGGCAGGTACGACTCATTAGCCCCGGTAATGAAGATGCTGTTTTTACCAAACTGCGGTATGCCGATCATTTCTATATTGATATTGGCTACCATCTTTTCCGGT
>DEHX01000028.1:1307-15563 GCA_002352145.1 Chitinophagaceae bacterium UBA2789 | reverse complement strand
AGGTTTTGCGTAATTTCTTTTCGTTTATCTAAAATCCCTTTTTCAAGCTTTTGTATAGAATCTGTAAAATCAATTTTGGTTTTCTCCTGGCGATGCTTCATCGTCTGGATCTCATCAATCAGGTCCTTGATGGGTTTTTCGAAGTCTAAAAACTGTCTGTTAGCATCGGTTGGCATAGGCTAAAAATGTGGCGGCTAAATTAAGGATTAAATAATAATAAGGTGATGAGGTCAAAATGCTGAATTACAAGTGGATAATTAATCTAAAAACTTTTGGCTGAAAATAATTACAGGACTATCTTTGCCGTCCTGAAAAATGAAACCGGTAACGGTTGATTTTGAAAGGTAACGGATCGGTAGTTCAGTTGGTTAGAATGCCGCCCTGTCACGGCGGAGGTCGCGGGTTCGAGTCCCGTCCGGTCCGCAATAATTGACGAGTGATTTGATTCAAATCAACTCAAACTGAAACAAAAACTGCCCGGAGATTGATCTCGGGCATTTTTATTGGTAGTTAGCAAGGTTTTAACATCCCAGGCAGGCATTGCATAAAAGAAGAACCCGGTTTCCTCGTTTAATGTGGTAAGGTTTTTATTGGTTAACGGTTAAATAGTAGCAATGAAGAAAAAGTTCAAAAGCTTTTATCTGCTGGCATCGTCTGTAATTATCAGTATCCTGCATCTCCCTTTTGCTTTTGCAAAATCAGCCAGCGGTTCCAAATTATTTTTTACACCCCCTTCCGACTCTGCCGCAAAGAATGCTGTGGATTCAATGCAGTTTATGCCTGTAATGAAATCAGCATACGACAGCCTGCATCTGAACCTACGTGGACTCAGCCTGCAGGCATACGAGTATGCTAAAATGGGTTTCGACAAATTATTACTGGAGGGTAAACTGGTGAATGATTCTATCATTTCCATTATTGATTTCAGCCTTCCCAGTAATAAAAAAAGGATGTTTGTTATTGACCTGAAAAATTACAAGGTCCTACACAACACATTAGTGGCACACGGTAAAAATACAGGTACAGAATGGGCTAGTTCGTTTTCCAACCAGCACTCCTCACACAAAAGCAGTCCCGGTTTTTACCTGACCAGAGAAACATACCAGGGAAAACATGGGCTTTCTCTCAGGTTAGAAGGACTTGAAACTGGCATTAATGACCACGCCTATGAAAGGGGAATTGTAGTGCATGGCGCTGACTATGTTTCAGAAAGTCTTGCCAATGCAAGAGGTTTCATTGGCCGCAGTCATGGTTGTCCCGCTGTTCCAGATCAGTTGTCTAGACCAATCATAAATACAATCAAAGAGGGTACCTGCCTTTTCATCTATCACCCTTCCTATGTAGATAAATCAGTAGTTCTTAATTAAACTTTCTAAATAATACAACAGCCTCCCGGTATAAAAGGACAAGTTTCCAGTAACCGGGAGGCTTTCTTTTTGCCTGCAATTTTGTTTGTATCCCGGAATTAACTGCCTGACCAATCTTTATCTTTGAGGATTAATTAACTCTTATGCTCAAAATTGGTGTTTTTGGAGTAGGCCACCTCGGTAAGTTTCACTTAAACAACTGGAAAGAAATTGCAGGTACAGAACTGGTTGGCTTTTATGACCCAAACGATGAAGTAGCAAAAGAAGTGGCAGACAAATACCAGTTACCCCGTTTCTTAGATGCAGATGTACTGATTGATGCCTGTGATGCCATTGACGTGGTAGCCCCCACCAATTATCATTTTGAATTGTGCGAAAAGGCAATCAAAAAAGGCAAGCATGTATTTGTGGAGAAACCATTGGCCAACACAATGGATGAGGCAAGACAACTGGTGAAACTGGCTGCAGAATCAGGTATAAAATTCCAGGTAGGACATGTAGAAAGATTCAATCCTGCATTTTTAGCCATTAAGGATATGCAGTTGAATCCCATGTTTATCGAGGTACATCGCCTGGCCCAGTTTAATCCAAGAGGTACTGAAGTAAGTGTAATACTGGACCTGATGATACATGATATTGATATCATTTTAAGTATTGTAAAAAGTGATGTAAAAAGTATTTCGGCCAGCGGTGTAGGTGTTATGACAGAGACCCCGGATATCGCCAACGTACGCATTGAATTTCATAATGGTTGTGTAGCCAACCTTACAAGCAGCAGGATTTCAATGAAAAAAATGCGAAAGATACGCCTGTTCCAAAAAGACTCTTATATAGGAATTGACTTCCTCAACAAGAAAACCGAAATCATCAAATTAAAAGAACCACAGGATGCTAATGTTTTTGCGTTTGACATCGAAACACCAANNCACCAGATACTAGAGAAGATCGGCAATAATATCATCACCCGCTGATGCAATCTGACAAAAAAATAGCTGTGGCCTGGTATGCCGTGATTGATTTTTTCACCTCTATGCTGGCATGGAGTTGTTTCTTTTTTGTTCGCAAATGGATGCTGAATGAAACAATCGCTGAAGCGGGAAAATTCCAGGTAGATTACCGGTTTTGGCTCGGGATATTTGTTGTACCAGCAGGTTGGCTTTCCTTGTACACTTTAGTGGGCACCTACAAACATCTTTACAAAAAATCAAGGCTATTTGAGTTCACCAGCACTTTTATATGCAGCCTTATTGGTACGATAATTATTTTTTTCTTGCTGCTACTGGATGATGCAAGAGATAATTACTCTTACTACTATCTTGCCTTCTTATATCTTTTCGGCATTCATTTTATACTCACTTTTACCGGCCGCTGGATTTTACTAAATAAGATTAAACGTCAATTACTCAACGGAGAAGTATTTTTTAGGACACTTATCATCGGCAGCCATGATAATGCCGCCCGAATTTATAAGGAAACGGCCAGGCACCTGCAGGACAGCGGCTATCGTTACACCGGCTTTGTTACACCTGATAACAATAGCAAAAACGGCTTTCACAAAAGTATTCCCCGGTTGGGCAATGTAAATGACCTGGAAAAAATTATTGATGAACAAAACATAAAACTGGTCGTAATGGCACTGGAGAAAAACGAGCAGCCACTGTTGGAAAATATAATTAACCGGCTGAGTGAAAAAGATGTAGAAGTAAAGATCCAGCCGAATACTTTAGACATCCTTTCAGGCTCCGTAAAGACAAGCAATGTACTAGGAGCAGCCCTAATTGATCTGCAGACAGGATTAATGCCGGAATGGCAGCAAAACATCAAACGGCTGATCGATGTGGTGTTTTCTGCTGCAGTATTAATCATTTTATCACCGCTACTGGCTTATATCGTCATTCGGGTAAAACTATCATCAGCGGGACCGGTACTATTCACACAGGAAAGAATTGGTTTTAAAGGAAAGCCTTTCACCATGTATAAGTTTCGGTCAATGATAGTTGATGCAGAAAAAAATGGCCCGGCTCTATCCTCCAATGAAGATCCAAGAATAACCCGCTGGGGAAAAACAATGCGTAAATGGCGGCTTGATGAACTGCCTCAACTCTGGAATATCCTGTTGGGCGAAATGAGCCTTGTGGGACCAAGACCTGAAAGACGATTTTACATTGACCAAATCATTGCCCGGTATCCCTTTTATAAATACCTTCTGAAAGTAAAGCCAGGCATAACCAGTTGGGGCATGGTCCAGTTCGGCTATGCCGAAAACGTGGATGAAATGATAGTGAGAAGCAAATTCGACCTGCTTTATATTGAAAATATATCGCTTGCCCTTGATTTTAAAATAATGATTCACACACTACGGATCATCTTTAAAGGGAAAGGCAAGTAGTATTTAGATTTCCATTTGCAGATATAACATTTTATTTTTGATGAAACGAGTCCTGGTGAAAAAACTAACTGCTTCATTAATTTTATTTTTATTTTTTACATCTGGCTACTCACAATCTGACTACTGGCAGCAGCAGGTCAACTACAATATTGACGTTTCCTTAAATGACAAGGAGCATACATTAGATGGTTTTGCCAGCATTGAGTATATCAACAACTCACCAGACAGTTTACGTTTCATCTGGTTCCATTTGTGGCCCAACGCTTATAAAAACGATAAAACAGCCTTTAGCGATCATTTGCTTGAAAACGGCAACACAAAGTTTTATTTCTCCAATAAGGAGGAGAAGGGGTATATAAACCGCCTTGACTTCAAAGTAAATAGTGTTACAGCTACTATAGAAGACCATCCTCAACATATTGATATTGTAAAACTCTTGCTTCCCACACCGCTTGCTCCCGGTCAAAGAACAAACATTACAACTCCATTTCATGTAAAACTTCCGTACAATTTTTCCCGGGGCGGGCACGACGGGCAGAGTTACCAGGCAACTCAGTGGTATCCTAAACCGGCTGTATATGACAAAAACGGTTGGCACCCGATGCCTTATCTCGACCAGGGCGAATTTTATAGCGAATTCGGCAACTACAAAGTAACTATTACCACACCGGAAAACTATGTAGTAGCTGCCACCGGTGAGTTACAAAATTTAGCCGAAAAAGAATGGCTTAAAACAAGAGCATCATTTGACTGGCAGGCAGGAAAAGAAAGATCAATTGATGGTAAACTTTTATCCGCTTCAAAGATATTTCCTCCTTCAGCTGTGCGTATAAAAAAACTTGAATACAGGCAAGATAATGTCCATGATTTTGCCTGGTTTGCCGACAAACGGTTCATAGTAAATGAAGATACCTGCCTCCTTGCTTCAGGAAGGGTGATCAACATTATTACTTATTATACACCACTGCATAAAAGTATATGGAATGAAAGTGTTGCTTACACTAAAAGAGCAATACGACACTATTCATCACTGGTTGGAGAATACCCTTATAATATTGCTCAGGTAGTACAAGGGCCACAGAGTTTTGGCGGTGGTATGGAATACCCGACTATTACTATTATTTCACCCACGAATAACAAAGCTGATCTTGATCAAACAATTGCTCATGAGGTTGGGCACAACTGGTTTTATGGTATCCTGGGAACAAACGAAAGAGACTACCCCTGGATGGATGAGGGCATAAACAGTTATTTCGAAGATAAATATAGTAAAGCCCACTATGGCGAAGCAGACAAATCTCAGCAAATTGCGTTTGAATCAATATCAATAGAAAAAATCGATCAACCCGTTGCTACTGTTTCCGGGCAGTTTAGTGAGATTAATTATAACCTTGTTGCCTATTATAAAACCGCCGAGTGGTTTCGTTACCTGGAATCCGAAATAGGAAAAGAAGTACTGGCAAATGCAATAAAAGAATACTATCGCCGCTGGCAGTTCAGGCACCCCCAACCGGAAGACTTTAAAAAAGTAATTGAAGAAGTAAGCGGGAGAAAACTTGATAACGAGTTTTCTCTCCTTGATAAAAAAGGAATTTTACCCAACCAGCAAAGAAAAGGCACCAAAATATTTGTTTTACTCAAACCAAAAGGGCTTAATTCATATCTGAAGAAGCCTTCTAAAGAACTAATAACTTTTGGTTCTGTCATTGGTGCAAATAGTTATGATAAATTCATGGCCGGGGCCTTTATAACCAATATAAAGCTGCCACCATCCAGGTTACAATACATGCTGTCTGCGCTATATGCTACCGGTTCCAAAAAAATGACCGGCACAGGCTTTATCACACAAAGCTTTTATCCTGATCGGTTATTCCGGAAAATAGATGTAGGCATTAGTGGCTCCACTTTTACTGTTGATCAGTTTACCAGTTCAGATGGAGAAAAATTGTTTCTGGGAATGAAAAAAATTGTACCTGGCATTCGCTTTACATTTAAAGAAAAAAGTCCACGAAGCAGTTTTCACCGATATATTCAATTCAAGACTTTTTTATTTAATGAAGACGGACTACGGTTCTACAGGGACACCCTTATTACAGGAAATGATACCACTATTACAAATAGATTTGGGAAAACCAGCAAAAGCAGAACATTAAACCAGCTTAAACTGGTGATTGAGAATAACAGGGTACTATATCCCTACCGGGGAGAACTTAAAATTGAGCAAGGCACTGATTTTCTCCGCACCGCCTTCACCGGGAATTACTTTTTCAACTATGCAAATGTAGGAGGGCTAAATGTGAGGCTGTTTGCAGGAAAATTCTTTTATACTTCTGCAAAAACTTTTGCCACACAATTTGCTACCGATCGTTACCACCTCAATCTTACAGGGGCAAACGGTTATGAGGATTATACTTATAGTGATTATTTTATCGGTCGAAACAAATTTGAAGGGCTTGCTAGCCAACAGATCATGAACAGGGACGGCGGCTTCAAAGTAAGAACTGATCTGCTGGCAGATAAAGTTGGTAAAACAGATGACTGGCTGATAGCTGCCAATTTCAGCACTACCATTCCATCTGCAATAAATCCTTTGAGTGTCTTACCGGTTAAAATTCCGCTTAAGTTATTCTTTGATATAGGCACTTATGCTGAATCATGGAAGGAAGAAGCGGAAACAGACCGTTTCCTGTTTGATGCGGGCATACAAATTCCCTTAGTTAAAGAAACAATCAATATCTATCTGCCATTGATCTATAGCAGTGTATTTAAAGACTATATACAATCTACTATCCCAAAAAAGGGAAGACTGTGGAAAACCATTTCTTTTACAATAGATATATCCAATTTCAGCTTCAGGAAATTTGACCGTAACCTTAACTTTTGATGGGTGAACAATACAACATACGATATCTTACCCACAGAGAAATAGATAAAGCAAAATGGGACTACCGGGTATCGAGTTCATCCAATGGACTGATTTATGCCTATTCTTACTATCTCGATACCATGTCAAAAAACTGGGATGCATTGGTCTTAAACGACTATGAGGCAATAATGCCCCTGGTATGGAATAAAAAATACAGGGTATATTACCTGTACCAGCCTTTTTTAACTGCTCAATTAGGAGTATTTGGAAATAAACTGACTGCAGAAATTATTGAGGCATTTATTAAAGCTATTCCCTCACATTACAGGTACTGGGATTTTTATCTTAATCATCAAAACGTTTTCCCATTAAGCAACTTCTCTCTTTACCAGAGATCAAACTTTGTACTCAGCCTTGAAAGCACTTACGAAGAGCTATTCAGGAACTACCGGGAGAATATTAAGCGAAATATAAAGAAAGCTATACAAGTAGGCTGTTCCGCTGAAACAGGATTTGAGGAAGAAAAAGTGATTCAACTGGCAATGCAGCAAATGAAAAATCAATCGAAAGAAACAACTGATAATATAAACCGATTCAGAAAGCTTTACAAAATACTTTATGAAAAAGGCATGGCAACTACCTACGGAATTTTATCAGTACAAAAAGAATTACTCGCATCCGCTATTTTTTTCTATTCGCATAACCGTGCTTACTATATATTAGTTGGTAACCATCCGAATGGCAAGACCATCGGCGCCTCCCATTTCCTTATTGATTCTTTTATTAAGGATCATGCCGGCAAAAAAATAGTACTGGACTTTGAAGGATCCGACATTCGAAACCTTGCATTTTTTTATAGCAGTTTCGGAGCGGTGGAAGAAAAATTTGCTGCAATCAGGCTAAACAAGCTTCCTTTTTATCTGAAGTGGCTTAAAAAATAAGTTATTTTCCGCTCAATATACTTTCTGCTATCAAAAGGTCAACAGGTCTTGTAATTTTAATATTATTTACTTCACCTTCAACAAGTGACACTTTCATGCCATAGGCTTCTACAACAGTAGCCTCATCAGTAAACTTGTCTTTATAATCAATCTGAAAAGCTGGAAGCAATATTTTGCTATGAAAAGTTTGTGGCGTTTGCACCAGCATCACTTTATTTCTGTCAAAAGCCTCATTACCCTCTTCTGTTATCAAACGTATGCTGTCTTTAGAAGGAACTGCCGGAATAGCAGTACCGGTTTCCACCGCCTGCAGGTAACATCGCTGTATCAGTTCTTTCGTAACCAGGCACCTCACTCCATCATGTACAAAAATGATTGATTCTTCGTCAATAAGAGAGAGGCCGTTCTTTACCGATTGAAACCGGGTATCCCCACCAGCCGTGATCCTGATCCTCTCTTTATCAAAGAAAGCATCAATAATTTCCTGCCCCATGTCAGTGTAATCAACAGGCAATACCAGTACTATCTCAAGATCATCGTAAGCCTCCAAAAACACTTTTAATGTATAATAAAGTACAGGCTTATCCCTGAGCAGCATAAACTGTTTTGGCAGACTGGTCCCCATTCTTGTACCTGAACCTCCGGCAACAACTATAGCGTACTTTTTCATTTCTTTATTTATAAATCAAAATTTCCTTTTTTCCTTCAGCATTCATCATACCCCTGTACATTCCCTCACTGTTGAATACCATCGCAGCGTTTCCTTGTGTATCGACTCCAATCATTCCACCCTCACCATCTATTTTCAGCAATTTGTCATGTACTACTACATGCATTGCCTCACTGAGAGAAAACTCTTTGTATTCCATTAGGCAACTCACATCATATGCTGTTACTGCCCGTATGAATGGCTCTCCATGTCCTGTACAACTGATAGCACAGGTTTTGTTATTGGCATAGGTTCCTGCACCAATTATAGGACTGTCACCGATCCTGCCAAACTGTTTATTGGTCATACCCCCTGTACTGGTAGCGGCTGCTATATTACCATGTTTATCCAACGCCACAGCTCCGACAGTTCCGAATTTTTTGTCTCTAACCGAAACGTTATGATCAAGTGCAGCGTTGTTTGTTCCCTGTATTTCTTTCCACTGGTCATATCTGAACTGTGAAAAAAAATAATCATCTGGCTCTATGGCCAATCCCTGCTGTACAGCAAACTCATAAGCGCCGCTGCCGTTAAGCATTACATGCTGGCTTTTTGTCATGATCGTATAAGCCAGTTCTACAGGATTACGGATATTTCTTACGGCTGCAACAGCTCCTGCCATCAGTGTTTTTCCATCCATGATCGAAGCATCCATTTCCTGGCGGCCATCTTTTCCAAAAACAGATCCTTTACCGGCATTAAACAAAATACAATCTTCCAGTGAGACAACAGCAGCCCTGACAGCATCAAGAGCTGTTCCATCATTCTTCAAACAGCTGAACCCGGCCTCCAGTGCTTTTCCCAATGCATCACAGTATGCCGATTCCTGTTCGGCATTGATGTTTGATTTCGAAATGGTACCGGCTCCTCCATGAATGACGAGGGTGTAGTGAGACATATTGTAATTACGTTAATTAACGAACGAAATTAGGTATTTTACAGCCGAAACTGTTTAACCTGATGTTCAGAAAAAAACTAACCCTTGCCGATTGGATATTGATAGTTGCAAACATGGTTCCTGTATTTGGCGTATGGTTCCTGGGGTGGGATGCAGTAGAAGCATTTATAGTTTACGCCATGGAAACGATGGTAGTAGGAATACTTACTGTAGGAAAATTACTGGTAGCTACCTTTGCCAGGGGCGGGGATGAGTGGCCTGCAAACGGTACTGTTAGCAGACAAAGCGGATTTTTTTTTATTATCTTCTTTATACTCCACTTTGGAATATTTGCACTGGTACAAACCACTATTTTTTCACAAACAGCCGGCATAACACCGCCTGGCAGTCATACATTACATTTCTTCTTCAAATGGTACACTTATATAAACCGGGATATAGCTTACATGCTTGCCGCATTTATTATCAGCTACCTTGCGAAAAGTTTTATCCCGTACATCCTAAATGATGAGTATAGGACCACCTCTTTTATGATTATAATGTTTCAGCCCTATGGCAGGATTTTCATCCAGCAATTCACCGTAATTCTCGGCAGTATGTTTCTTACACTGGGAGCAGGAAAAATATTCGTTCTTGTTTTTTCTGCAATTAAAATTGCCTTCGAGATATTCATCGATTATGATAAGATGCTAAACAAAACAATGGAAAACGTAAGAAACAGGTCAACCAAGCAATGATTGACATTCTTTAAGCAATTTTTCTTTGTTGATCGTGACGGTGCCCACTTCTTCACAAACCAGCCCACCGGCTATATTCGCAATATCGGCCATCAGCTTTACATCTTTCGTAGCGGCGTAAACAAGAGATGCTACAGCAATGACAGTATCACCTGCCCCTGAAACATCTGCGATATTCCGCATATGCGAAGGAATAATATGCCCCCCCTTTTCCTGCTGGTAAAAAACTCCTTTTTCTGAGAGTGTGATAAAAGATATTCTATGATCTAGAAATCTCAAAAGCTCTGAATGAATATTCTCAAGCACCGGAACAGATAGCTCATCTACCTGAAAATTAAGTGCTTCTTTTACTTCTTTAAGGTTAGGCTTGAAAATATCAACTCCCTTATAGGCAAAAAAGTTTTTCTTTTTGGGATCTACCGAGGTAATAACAGTCTTGTTCTTACATACCTGGATTATGTCTGTGATCAGTTTTTCTGTTAGTACGCCTTTGTTGTAATCTTCAAAAATTATGATATCAGGCTCTTCATTGCTTATGTATAAAATAATTTTCTCAATAAACTGCTCCTGCAGCTCTTTATCCAGGTCATCAGTAGTTTCTGCATCCAGCCGCATCATCTGCTGGTTGCGGCTTATTATTCTTGTCTTATTCGTTGTAATTCGCCTGTCAGAAAAAAGCATGTAGGACGTATCAATTTCACTTTCATCTAACAGTTTCTTCAGTATTACAGCCTCTTCATCATTGCCTGCTACGCTTAACATGGTTACCTGTGCAGCCAAAGAGCGGCAATTTAGTGCGACATTACCGGCACCCCCTACCCTGTATTCTTTTCTTTGTAATGAAACAACAGGTACTGGTGCTTCAGGGGAAACTCTATCAACCTTGCCCCACATATAAGTATCCAGCATCACATCACCTATAACGCCTACCTTAAGTGATGAAAAGGAAGAAAAAAGTTGCTGAAAATCTATCATACCCCAAAGAAAGAATTATTTCCTTTGCTTACCAAACGAAAACGTCCCATTATGGGACGTCCTGTTTCTGAATTACTATTATTTCTTCTTCTCTGGTTTGTATTTTTCATTTAGCCCTTTAACCAGTTCCGCTGTAATGTTATAGGCTGTATCCCTGTAAAAAAATAAACCTTGTTCGTATGAAATGATGTAAGTATAATTATGCTTTGAATTGTACTCTTTGCAAAAGCCTTCAATTTTCGTCTTAATATCCGTTTCCCGTCTAGTTTTGAGGTCAAAATAATCCTGATCAAGCTGCTGTTTGCGGGCCTTCATTTCATCATCCATTTTCTTGATCTCCAGGCTTGCAGCTTCAGACTGTGTTTCAGAAAGATTGCCTGCCTGGGCCAGGTTTTGGTAATACGCATATTTATCCTGGATTTTCCGTGCAAGCCTGTCCATTTCTGTCGCTATCTCATCTTCCTTTTTGTTTAGTTCAGCTTTTACTTCTTTAACCAGCTCAAAATTGGCCGCAACTGAATCCATTTCAAAATAAGCCATTTTAAATGCAGTATTATCGGCAGTATTATTCCCTTTACCCGAATAAGAGGAAGGCTTTGTTTTCTTTGAATCAAAATGGGAATACAACAGATAACCAGCCACAAGGGTCAGCACCACGTTCCAGATTAAAATGCCATTTTTCATTCAGTTATCTTTTTACAAAACTAAGTATGTACAGGCCGGCAAATATAAGCAATCGGTTCACTTTAGGAAACCCTTAACAGCCACCAAATTGAGTAAAAAAGGAGTAAGAAAATCTTACTCCTTCATAATATCAAAAAGACCTAATTTAATTATTCTTCTTCGTCAAATGCCATTGCTTCCTTGGTAGTCTGCAGCAATTCATATTCTTCCTTGCTTCCTACGATCATGTTCTCAAACTCCCTGAGACCCGTACCTGCAGGTATCGGATGGCCAGTTATCACATTCTCCTTCAGGCCGAGCATTTCATCAGTTTTACCGTTAATGGCCGCAGATGAAAGCACCTTAGTTGTTTCCTGGAACGAAGCCGCAGATATCCAGCTTTGCACACCCAATGAAGCCTTGGTAATACCCAACAATGTAGGTGAGGAAGTAGCAGGCTTGGCATCACGATACTCAACAGGTTTCTTATCGTTTCTGCGCAGTATAGAGTTTTCCTCTCTTACTTCCCGCAACGTTACGATTTGGCCTGCACGAAGTTTTGTACTGTCACCCACATCCGTTACTACCTTTTTATCAAAGATGTAATCATTCTCTTCCACAAATTCGAACTTATCAACCAGGTCATCTTCAAGGAACCTTGTATCTCCCGGATCAACAATATTTACTTTACGCATCATCTGGCGAACGATAACTTCAATGTGTTTGTCATTGATCTTTACACCCTGCAAACGATAAACTTCCTGGATTTCATTCACCACATACTCTTGTACAGCGAAAGGTCCTTTGATTGAAAGGATATCGAATGGTGCGATCTGACCATCACTTAACGAAGCGCCGGCTTTTACAAAATCCCCGTCCTGTGCAAGAATCTGTCTGGTAAGCGGAACGAGGTACTTCTTCTGTACACCATCTTTAGCCTCGATAATGATCTCACGGTTACCACGTTTAATGGCTCCCATCATCACAACACCATCAATCTCAGAAACCACTGCAGGATTGCTTGGATTTCTTGCTTCGAACAACTCAGTTACACGAGGAAGACCTCCGGTAATATCTCTCAGCTTGCCGAGCACCCTTGGAATCTTAACAATCACCTGTCCTGCTTTTACATCATCACCCTCTTCCATTATAATATGGCTTCCGGTAGGCAGGTTATATGATTTCTTTTCCTTGCCTTCTACTACAATTGAAGGAATCTTGGTTTTATCTCTTGTTTCGATAACCACTTTCTCACGGTGACCTGTTTGCTCATCAGCTTCTTCACGATAGGTAACGCCATCAATCACATTTTCGAACTTCACAGTACCATTGATTTCTGCCATGATTACGTTGTTGAACGGATCCCATGTACAGATCACATCACCCTTATTAACTTTCTGGCCATCTTTTACATTCAGCGTAGCACCATACGGTATATTATTGGTGATCAGCAGGCGGTCATTTTTAGTATCGATGATACGAACTTCACCGGTACGTCCGATTACTACCTGTGTCTTTTCTCCTTCATTATTCTCAATGGCAACAGTACGCAGACCATCGAACTGGATAGTGCCGTCAAACTTTGCAGTCAGTGTTGATTCTACAGATGCAGAACCTGCCACACCACCTACGTGGAATGTACGGAGTGTCAGCTGTGTACCAGGCTCACCGATAGACTGAGCGGCAATGATACCTACTGCATCACCTTTTTGTGCAAGATTACCAGATGCAAGATTTTTACCATAACACTTCACACATACACCTCTCTTGCTTTCGCAGGTAAGTACTGAACGTATTTCAACTGTTTCAATTCCTGCATCTTCGATCTTCCTTGCGATGTCAGCGGTAATTTCTTCGCCAGCTGAAACAATCAGCATATCGCTGATAGGGTCATATACATCATGTAAAGATGTACGTCCTGCAATCCTGTCGCTCAGTGGCTCAATGATATCCTCATTATCTTTTAATGCAGTTGTGGCAATACCACGCAATGTTCCGCAATCCTCTTCAGTGATTACAACATCCTGGGCAACGTCTACCAGTCGACGGGTAAGGTAACCAGCATCGGCTGTTTTAAGGGCCGTATCGGCCAGACCCTTACGGGCACCGTGGGTAGAAATGAAGTAATCCAATACGTTCAAACCTCCCTTAAAGTTTGAAAGAATGGGGTTCTCAATGATCTCAGAACCTGTAGAGCCGGACTTTCTCGGCTTGGCCATCAATCCCCTGATACCTGCCAACTGCTTGATCTGCTGCTTAGATCCCCTTGCACCTGAATCAAGCATCATATATACAGAGTTGAAGCCTTGCTTATCACTGCTCAATTCCTTGATCAGCGTTTCAGTAATTCTTGTATCCACACGGCTCCAGATATCTACTATTTGGTTATAACGTTCGTTGTTTGTAATCAGACCCATGTTATAGCTATCCCATACCTCATCAACTTCACCTTTTGCATTCTCCAGCAATTCTTCTTTCACATCCGGGATAATAAGGTCATTGATATTAAACGAAAGACCACCCTGGAATGCTGTACGGAAACCTAATTGTTTAATATCATCCAGGAACTTTGCAGTCTTAGGAACATTGGTAATCTTGATGATGTCGCCAATGATCTCCCGCAAGTTCTTCTTGGTCAGAAGGGCATTTACAAATCCTACTTCAGCAGGCACATGCTGGTTGAAAATAACACGGCCTACTGTTGTTTCGAT
>DEHX01000028.1:0-1272 GCA_002352145.1 Chitinophagaceae bacterium UBA2789 | reverse complement strand
GTACCATTCTGCGGGTTCAGGATATTATGTGAAGCCAGCATCAGCAACTGTGCTTCCAGAATAGCAGCATGGCTTAATGGCACATGAACGGCCATCTGGTCACCGTCAAAGTCGGCGTTGAAAGCCGTACACACCAACGGGTGCAACTGTATCGCTTTTCCTTCTATCAGTTTTGGCTGGAAAGCCTGTATTGACAAACGGTGAAGCGTTGGGGCACGGTTCAACATTACCGGGTGTCCCTTCAGAATATTCTCAAGGATATCCCAAACCACAGCTTCCTTCTTATCTACCAGTTTACGGGCAGACTTCACTGTTTTTACGATACCCCTTTCAATTAATTTACGGATGATAAATGGCTTGAATAATTCAGCAGCCATATCTTTTGGCAGGCCACACTCATGCAGTTTCAATTCAGGACCTACCACGATAACAGAACGACCAGAATAGTCAACCCTCTTACCTAACAGGTTCTGACGGAAACGTCCTTGCTTACCTTTCAACACATCACTAAGAGACTTTAGTGCCCTTCCACCTTCTGCTTTTACAGCGTTTGATTTACGGCTGTTGTCAAACAGGGAGTCAACNNTTATTACGGATAATAACACGACGATAAAGATCATTAAGGTCAGAAGATGCAAAGCGGCCACCATCCAGCGGAACTAACGGGCGCAATTCCGGCGGAATAACAGGGATGTATTGCATTACCATCCACTCGGGTCGGTTGGTAATCCTTGTATTGGCGTCACGGAAAGCTTCCACCACACTCAAACGCTTAAGAGCATCAGCTTTACGCTGCTGTGATGTTTCAGTAGCTGCTGCATTACGCAAGTCGAATGATAATTGGTCAAGGTCAATCCTTGCCAGCATATCATGTACCGCTTCAGCACCCATTTTAGCGATGAACTTGTTTGGATCATCATCCGGCAAGTACTGGTTATCTTTTGGCAATGTATCCAGGATATCGAGATACTCTTCTTCAGTCAGCAGGTCGCCAACATTTTGTCCTTTGTCGACACGAATGCCCGGCTGAATGACTACAAATCTTTCGTAATAAACAATTGTCTCCAGTTTTTTGGAGCTGACACCCAACAGGTAACCAATTTTATTAGGAAGCGATTTAAAATACCATATATGAACAACAGGTACTACCAGTTTAATATGGCCCATTCTTTCACGGCGAACTTTCTTCTCCGTTACCTCCACACCGCATCGGTCACAAACTATGCCTTTGTACCGGATACGCTTATATTTACCGCAAGCACATTCGTAATC
>DEHX01000072.1 GCA_002352145.1 Chitinophagaceae bacterium UBA2789 | reverse complement strand
TGGATACCAGATAAATTCTACTTGCTGATTGGAAAGGTAAAGATCCCGAAGCGAACTAATGACATCATGCAGGTCAAACAGTTCTGCACGAACATTGCCGATATTGGCGAACTGTGAAAAGTCAGCAGCAATCTTTGACAAGTGATCAATCTGTTCCACTAATGTATTAGCCACACTGGCAGAAAGTTCTTTTACATTCTCCTGGTTATTGTTGATGGCTTTCTGCAGGTACTGGATACTCAATTTCATCGGCGTTAGCGGATTCTTAATCTCATGGGCTACCTGACGGGCCATTTCCCGCCACGCCCCTTCCCTTTCACTCTTGGCCAGTGCAGAAGCACTCTCCCCTAATTTAGCCACCATTTTATTATACTCCTGTACCAGTTCTCCTATTTCATCATTTCGGTTCCATGCAATGGCTTCATTCTGCTTGCCAAGATTTACTTCTTTCATCTTGTCGCTGATCAGGGAGAATGAATTGGTAATACGGTTAGTGATGATCAACGCAATTAACCCGGCTATAAGGAAAATAAAAGCATTCAGGTTAATGATGGTAACAAGGAAGTTGGAAATTTCCTGTCGGAGTTCCGGCTTTGAAGTGAAATAAGGAATATTGACAAATGCTTCTACTTCTCCTAGTTCGTTGCGTACCGGCGAGTAGATACTTAGAAATGAAAAATTCCCCACTTTTTCTTCCTGTACATGCTGCACCTGCCTTAACCGGCTCAGATGAAAATAAGCCCTTGGCTCCATTTTTTTGCTTAACACTCCTTTGGTGTAAACATTCGCCTCCGACGAAACCTGCAGGTTTCCATCCAGATCGTAAACATTCACATCCACACCATGTATATCTGATACTTCATCCACCAGTTTTTGCAGTCCGTTATTGGAAACAGAATCATATATCTTCACTACATCATCAAAAGTATTGTGATCCGACATTTTCTTTTCCATTTCATTTACCATGATCTTCATGGTACGGCTAAGTTTGTCGTTATTACTTTGCCGGTTCCGGCTTATGAAAAAAGAAATGGTGGCAGCCCCTATTACCAGGAATGAAAATACACTGATGAAAATGATGGTACTGTGTACCTGTGACCGTATATTGATCTGGAAAAGTTTCCGGAAACCCTGCCAGTTAGTGCCCGTTCTTACGATTAGAGAAAGAAACTGGAGCAATGCAACAAGGAAAAGGAAAGAACAAAAGATATAAGAAAACAAAGTAATCGTTTCAATAGTTGTTTCCCGTTTACGGGCAATAACTACTACTTTCTCTTTACTGGCCCTGTACCAGAGTTCATCATAGTCACCATTCGTTTTTAGCCGGTACTCTTCTTTGGGAATCTCCTCATCATTCAGCCAGGTGGCAAATGGATAATTGCCGGGAGGTGACACCAGCCTGTTCTTTATATAAACCGCATTCGAATAGATAGGCGAATTTTCAGGATCAGTGCCTTTGCTCTGCCGGAATAATTCCGGGAACAACGCATCACGACTAAAATTTTTCAAATTAGAAACAATGAAAAAAGAACCCATTTTCTTTCCTGAAGTATCCTTTACCTCCCGGCGGATGATATAATTAAACTTATCGAATGAAGTTTCATAATAATACAGGCCCTCTGTTGCCGTGGGTTTTGATTGAACGGTAAAGATTACATTCAGTGCTTCATAACTGGTGGGATCTTCGTTAAAAAGTGCCCGGTTGGCAGAATCATAAACATATAGCCGGGTATCATACTTATTTAAAAAACCGCTGTAATTTCCCGTAATGATACTATCCTTTAAGGCCTGACCTTCTTCCTCCTTGTGAAAACGATGAAAGTTTTCGCTCAGAAAATCATTATCCAAGTACTTTACAGCTATACTCATCATCATTTCACTGGACGGATCGGTCTGAACAGCCAGCTTTTCAGCGATGGATTTTCTTTTCTCCCATTCAACCCTGGAGTTCTGAGACAGCATAATCGCAGCAATCGATGCTGAAAAGATGAAAATCCATGTTAATATACTTGCAATATTAATCCTGATGCGGTTAAGGAAAACGCCTTTACTATTAATTAACCAGGCATAGATTAGCAACCATATGAGCACCGGGAGATAAAATAACACTTCAGGATTACCAGACCTTGTTGTCAGGTATAACAAACCAGCAAAACCAATGATAAAGTAAACCATGAACCGCCGCCCCGCAAGCAATGGAAAAATAAGCCTGAATAGCAACTGAGAGAAATAGTAGTAAGACAAAGAAAGACAAGCAAGCACAAAAAAACCTGCTACAGTATATTGGTTGAGACTGAAAAAATTGGTTACATCAAAAGAGATCTTGGAATCTGCAACCAAACTACGGATTACTGACGCCAGTATAAATGTTGAAAAAATTAAAAATACCAATGCCAGCAAGCCAGCGATTAACTTTGAACGAAAAGAAAAATCCTTTGAAAGATCTTCTTCGTTTTTCAACTTTGACCAGGCAAACAAAACCAACCAGCAAAACAGGATGGAATTAATCACCAGGTCGCCTAAAGATCGCTGAATAGCGTTGGAGCCATATATAAGCGGACTAAAAAACTCAAACTGACGCAGGTTTAATAATGCCGGGTATAAATAGCTGATCAGTCTTGTAGCTAATAATAATACACCTAAAAGTCCAACTGCTTTCCAGGCCCCATTTTTCCGGGAAAATGACTCAGTATATCTATAGATAAAAATAAAAAGCAATAGTATGGCAGCTAGTCGTAAGTAAATCGTAAGGTTATCATTGTAAGGAACAGCGTTAGCAACCTTTTTACCAAGATAGAAAACAGCATTGCCTGTTATAGACCTGACAGGAAAGTCTGTAACATCTTTACTTATCCGGGCTCTTTTATCTGCAGTTTTGCTGAAGAAAAAGTGTTCGGGCAGGTAATCAGTCTCAATGAAAAATTCAGAACGAACAGGTATCAAAGCAAAGGCGAGCACCTTTCCCTGTTTTAAAAGCAAGCTTTTTTTTGTAATAAGATACCAACCGTTTGACAGCTTGTCAAAATACTCGCCATCTGCTGATGCCATCAGCTCATCAGGGGGCACTGCCAGTTGATCACTCCAGAACAGCATCCGGGTATTTCCAAAATCATCTCTTGAGTACAGGAATATACCATAAGGTTTTGTAGTAAGCGATGTAAATTCCTGAAGAGGACTTGTCCTGCTCAACAACCGGTTTATCAAACCAGTATCAGCAAGCACTGAATTAAAATCCTTTTGAAGACGATGCAGGTAACTTTCAGCTTTTTTAGCTTCCTGTGTTACTGAAGAACGGCTGCTGTAAATTTTAGTAAAGAAAAAAGAAAAGAATAACAGAAAAGCCGACAGGATCAGCAAGCTGTACTTTGTCCCGGGGATATGTTTTAAGTGTGGCTTCACCTACTCGGACCGCTGTTGTTTGATGGTATTCCAGATGGCATCCATTTCCTGCAATGTCATTTCATTAAGGCTTTTACCAGTTTGCAGGGCTTGTTTTTCCATCGTGGTAAACCGGTGGATGAATTTTTTATTCGTTCTTTCTAATGCATTTTCCGCATCAACCTGCAAAAACCGTGCATAATTAATCAGTGAAAATATAACATCGCCCATCTCCTCCTCAGATTTACCATGATCACCGCTGGCAACAGCTATTTTCAACTCTCCTATTTCCTCTTCCACTTTTTCCCACACCTGTTCTTTATTGTCCCATTCAAAGCCTACCTGTTTGGCCTTTTCCTGCAACCGCATGGCCTTAACCGTGGCTGGCAAGGATTGGGGTACCCCGCTTATAACAGATTGCTTTCCTTCCTTGAGCTTTATCTTTTCCCAGTTTTTTTTCACATCTTCATCATTATCCACCTGCACATCACCATAAATATGCGGATGGCGGGCAATTAGCTTCTCACAAATACCATTGATTACTTCATGGAGTTCAAACTGGTTTTGTTCTTTACCAATCTTTGCATAAAATACAATATGCAGTAAAAGGTCGCCCAATTCCTCACGGATACCCTTCCAGTCGTTTTCCGTAATTGCATCTGCCAGTTCATAGGTCTCCTCAATGGTCATTTGGCGCAAGGACTGAATAGTTTGCTTTTTATCCCAGGGGCACTTTTCCCGAAGGTCATCCATAATATTTACTAAGCGGGAAAAGGCGGCTTCAATTTCAGTTGACATGTAAAGAATGAATTAAATTTCAAAAACAGAAAACAGTACAAATAAAGAAAACAGGAATGCCATCATCACCAGGCCTGCAATATTCAGCAGCAGAAACTTAAGAATGGTCTTGGCCCTTTTTTGTTTATAAAATTTTCGCATGGATTTGTACAGGTAAAACCCACCTGATAAGAAAACTAAACCCATTACTGTTTCAAGGAAAGACCAGCCGACCAGGTTATTCAGCTTATCCATTGCAAACACAAACAGCAATAAAATGAAAGTAAAAATATAGTGATAGATACTAAAAATACCATGATCCACATAATAGAGATCCTTATGCCTGAAATAAAGCAGCTTTAGTATTAAGGCAAAGAGTGGCAATGAAACAAACAACAAGTACGGAAGCTTATGGAAAACAGAATCCCGGAGCTTGTTAAATGCAGTGCGGGGATCGTCTTTATACTTTTCATTTACCTGCAAAATTTTTCTTATACCAATTCGTCTCAACCATCCGTCTTTTTCTTTTGAAGGTAATATCTTCTGAACCGAATCGTAATGAGCTAATCCCCTGTAAATTTTATTACCAAATCGCATGGTCGTAGTTTTTGACCAAAATGAAGCCACATCCGAATACTTTAACACAGTAGCCGTATCATTGATCCGGATCAGGGCATCCTTCCATTTCATATTACCGGTATCTTTTGCCAGTTCATCCTCAACAAACTTTTTTATAAGTACTTTATCATCAGAAGAGACCGGACCACTAACATTGATAGATATGGTATCTTTTTTCAGAAAGAAGCTGAAAAAAAGCAGGAAAAAGATAGCCGAGGTAAAAACATATTTTTTTACAGGGTTCAGGTAGCTGGCCCTTCTTCCCTTTATATATTCCTGGGGCAAAAAACCCGGCCTCAGGAGTAAGTACTTCATCGAATCAAAAAATTTACTGTCGAAGTGGGTAATATCATACAGGAAATGCTTGACCATGTGCCAGAAGGTTTCGTGCGGTACAATATTTTCCTGGCCGCAATTCTGGCAATATTTACCCTGAACAATGGTGCCACAGTTCAGGCAATCCTTTTCTTTACGTTGCGGAGTGTGCGACACGGTAAAATTTTCTTAAAAATAAGTACAAATAAAATACAAGGGCTGCCAGTTTTTCCGTTACTGAACAATTCTGGTAACTTTGATGATTAATACAATATCGCCGATATGAAATTCCTCCTGATTGTTTGTTTTTTACCAGCCGTATCCTTTCTCAACGCTCAGTATTATTACAATGACATCATAGGTACCAGGGAAACTAACCAGCAGATGGCTGCTTACCTTACCAATAAAGTAAGAACCGTTTCAGCTGCAGGGTTCGATCAGCGTGGGGCAAAGGCTACCGGCTTTTCTGAATTTCATGAAGTAAAAGAAAATGGGGCTGCCCTGAAAGTTTCCAGCATTACCGATCTCACTAAAACCGTTACATACAGCCGTTTTGACAATCAGGGCAGGGTTACTAGCATTGCCGATTCTTCTACTGTTGTTGACAACACGACCAGCTATGAATACGATACAAAAGGAAATATCATCAAAGTTCAAAATACTGTTACCGACTCTGCCAGTCAATTTGATCACACAGAAATTCATCAATGGTATTATGACGAAGAAGGAAAACCTGTCAGGATGTGGCGTATAATAAATAATGCCGGCAACTCAGGTCATGATACGATAGAAGTTCGCTTTGTGAAAGACGAGAACGGAAATATTGGTGAAGAAAGAACCTTTCGCAGAAATGTTGAGACAGGTTACCTCTATTATTACTATGATGAAAAAAACAGGCTCACTGATATCGTTCGTTTTAATACCCGCCTGAAGAAGCTGATGCCCGATATCATGTTTGAGTATGACGAAAATGACAGGGTCATTCAAAAAATCACCACTACATCAAGCCAAAGCCTTGGCTACCTGATCTGGAGATATATTTTTGACAACAAAGGGCTTAAAACAAAAGAAGCTTTATTTAACGGGGATAAAGAACTGACCGGTAAAATAGAATACAGCTACTCTTTCTTTCAATGAGTTGAATTAAATCATAATCCCCCCTGACTCCTCTCAATGGAAATATTGGATAATTGCAGTTATTTGCTTTTGTAAACTGCAGCTATGCTTGGTAAATTATCCGACAAACAAATAGATGAATTGTTATTTAGCCAATCGATTGGCCGTTTGGGTTGTTATGCCGATGGAAAAATCTATGTAGTGCCTGTCACATATGTATATGATGGGCAAAATATTATTTGTCATAGCCGTGAAGGCATGAAACTGGAAATGATGCGAAAAAATCCTGATGTATGCTTTGAAGTAGATAAAATGGAGAATATGGCAAACTGGCAAAGTGTAATTGCCTGGGGCACATTTGTAGAATTAAATGGCGAAGAAGCTGAACTGGCCATCCAAAAAATGTTAATGAAATTACAGCCCCAACTGACCAGTGAGACGGCCCGGCCCCACGATCCTGGCAATAGCGAAGAAAGAAGGGCAACAAGGGGGTTAACAGCTATAATTTACCAGATAGTCATTAAAGAAAGAACCGGACGCTTTGAAAAGCATTTGAAATAAACAAAATGACGAAACAAAAAAAAAGCTGGACCGAAAAACTAAACGACAGTAAAGACCTCCCAAAGGTGATAAAGCTGACACCCGCCCAGCAAAAAAAATGGGGAAAAGGCACGATGGCAATTCCTTCACCACTGGAAGTCAATGGAATCATGAAAAGAGTTGCACCCGGAAAACTTATTACTATCAACCGGATAAGGGAAAAAATTGCCAGGAAACATAAAGCTGATATCGGGTGCCCGATCACTACTGGGATATTCTCCTGGATTGCTGCCAATGCAGCCGAAGAAGCTGAAAAGAAAGGATTAAAAAAGATAACTCCCTACTGGCGAACTTTAAAAGAAGGTGGTATAATCAATGAAAAATACCCGGGTGGAATAGAAAAGCAGGCTTTACTGCTAAAACAGGAGGGACATCTTATTGTACAAAAGGGAAAAAAGTGGATGGTAGAGGGCTGGGAAAAAAGACTAATGAAATAAAACCATGAAGCTTCAATAAAATGGATTACCCTGCATTCATAGTAAACCACTGGCAGGATGAACAAAAGGTTTTCAGGAAAAACCTTGAGATACTAAAAGATCATCCAGACAGGAATGCGGTACATGATATAAGGGTAGCCATAAAGAAACTAAGGGCAATACTGGAACTTTATATACCGCTGACAGGTGAGAAACTATGGGAAAATCCGCTCAAAGAGACGGAAACGCTTTTTAAAGTGTTAGGCCGCCAGCGGGACATTGATATCTGTTTGGAAATACTAAAACCTCTTGTTATTGAATCAGGATTTACTTTCCATGAGCTTTCCTCCTTTTTTGAGTCAATGTTAAAGAAGGCAAGACAATGGACTTCTGTTGCAGTCAGGAAACAGGATGAAAATGAAATCGGCCGAATTAAGGTTCTGTTGAAAGGTGAAGAAAGTAGTTTGACAAATGAAGATGCCGTACGAAAAACAATGACAATAATTACGGGCCAGTTATTGCAAAGCAGGCAATTATTAAAATTTCCTCACCAATTACGACAGCACTTAAAAAAAATATTGTATTGGGTGCGGATGCTTCCCGGCGAACTCCCGGTAATTTTCCACGAGAAAGAGTTACATGAAATAACAGATGATCTTGGTTTATGGCAGGATAATGAGATATTCCTGGCCCGGTCCCGCCACTTCAGAAAAGATTATTTACCAAAGACATATGATGAATACGGGCAATTAAGAATTCTTGAGACAGAATCAAAAAAACAAAACAGGTTACTGCTCAATAAAGCTCTCCGAAAGACAAGAAAATTACTGAAAACTGTAGCCTTAAATGAAAAAGAAAAGGCCCTCAGCTAAGCTGAAGACCTTTGTGCCCGAGACTGGATTCGAACCAGCACACCCTTTCGGGCGCCACCACCTCAAAGTGGTGCGTCTACCAATTTCGCCACCCGGGCAACACCATTTTGGAGTGCAAATGTAAGCGGTTTATTTTTTCAGAACAATTCTGAATGTGGTTCCTTTCCCGATTTCTGAGTGTTTGACGAAGATTTCGCCTTTATGATATTGCTTGATGATCCTCCGGGAAAGACTAAGCCCCAGCCCCCACCCCCTTTTTTTGGTGGTAAAGCCAGGCTTGAACACTCTTGCAATGTTCTGGCTGCTGATGCCTTTACCGGTATCTGTAATATCTATGTGTACATTCTTTTTATCATCATGAATATCTACGGTGATACTACCCCTGCCCTCCATCGCATCTAATGAATTTTTCAGAAGGTTCTCAATCACCCAATCAAAAAGCGGAGCAGAAATTTTAGCTACCACCTGTTTATTACCATGATCATTGACCGCAAAGACAATCTTACCTGCCGCTCTTTTCCGCATATAATCCACCATGTTGTTGATCTGGTGCACAAGGTCAACCTCCTCCAGTTGAGGTGTGCTTCCAATTTTTCCAAAGCGGTCTGACACTAACCGAAGCCGGTTTACATCTTTTTCCAGCTCATGGGCAATTTTTTCATTCCGCTGATCCTCCTTCAGCATTTCAACCCAGCCTTCNNGCCACAATAAAAAGCTGAACGATCGGGTAATAGCGAACTTCATTCAATAAACGGGAATTGCCATAGTAATAACGATTAAGCCGGGTGGAATCATTAGGATCTGTCCAGATAATCGCAGGATTTTGTGCTTTAAACTGCCGGAGTTTTTTAACAATATAATCCGGGTGATTGGCCGCTTTGGCAGAATCAAGGTTGATCCAGTTGGTAATGCTGTCTTTTTCGTTGGTTTCAATAATGGGAATACTTTGATTATCCTTAACTATTCTGAATGCAAAAGTGATATCGGATGCTTCCTGGGCATTAATGAGGGATTTACTGGCATCAATCCATTGCTCCACTTTCAGTTTTTCATCCCTCGCAATTTTACGGGCAAGGTATTGCGAATAGATAACGGTTCCGCTGATGATCAGTATGGCAATGAAAGCCAGCGCCGTTCTCCAGTTCAATAATTGACGAAACATATACGAATTTAACAGCTATCAGTATAAATCAGAAATAAGAGTAACATCCCAATAGAAACATTTACTGTGCTTCTTACCTTATTTTTGAATAAATAATCAGCGAGTTGAGTCTATCATCAAAAGTTGCGGTTGTCATTTTAAACTGGAATGGCCGGAAACACCTGGAACAGTTTCTGCCATCAGTTACTGCTGCCACCTATTCTAATTATGAGGTGATTGTTGCCGATAATGGCTCAACGGATGATTCTTTATCCTTCCTTCAGCTACATTACCCAGGTATCAGAACGATTCTATTCAAAGAAAATTATGGGTTTGCCAAAGGATACAACGAAGCTCTCAAACAGGTAAAGGCTGACTATTATGTATTGCTGAACTCGGATGTGGAGGTTCAACCTGGCTGGCTGGAGCCCATGGTTGAGTTACTGGAAAAAGACAGAAGCATTGCAGCCTGTCAGCCAAAAATACTTTCCTGGCATAACAAAAAGTTGTTTGAATATGCCGGCGCAGCAGGTGGCTGGCTGGATGAATACGGTTATCCCTTTGCCAAAGGAAGGGTATTTGACATTTGTGAAGAAGACAGAGGACAATATGATCAGTCAGAACCCATTTTTTGGGCAAGCGGCGCTGCTTTATTTATCCGGCCTGCAGTGTACCATGCAGTCAAAGGATTTGATGAATACTTTTTTGCCCACCAGGAAGAAATAGACCTGTGCTGGCGCATTCAACTGGCTGGTCATAAAATCTATTCCTGCCCTGCATCAGTAGTTTACCATGTTGGCGGCGGCACATTGCCAAAGGGCAATTCATTAAAGACATATCTGAATTTCCGGAACAACAGAATAATGCTTTCTAAAAACCTGCCCTTGTCAAAAAAGATCTGGGTAATGCCGGCAAGAAACCTGCTGGATGGCATATCGGCATGGAAAGGATTATTATCTGGCGATGGCGGCTACTTTATAGCCATACTCAGGGCGCAGCTGTCATTTATTAAATGGTGGCTGTTCAATAAAAAGAAAAGCGTTTTCCCGGAGCATAGAAATAAACCTTTATTGGGCTTCTTGAAAAAAAACATGGCATGGCAGCATTTTGTAAAAAAGAAAAAGGCATTTTCGGAAATTGTGATTAACTGAAAACGCTTTTTTTGCATTGAACCCCTATTTTTGCAACACAAAATTCCACTATGAGTCATAACCAGGAATACCACGAAGAACTTAAAAAAGTACAGGATAGCGATTTTACCCACAACTGGGTTTCCTCTTCAGGATTTCTTTTCTACCTGCAGGTAGCTTGTTTTGTAGCTTTCACATTGGGTGGTTGTTATATGCTGTACACCAAGCGGTATGAAAAGATTAATGTACCGGTTCAGGAGAGCAGCCTGTACACTCCTAAATATAAATAATAGGTCTAAAATTTTTTTGAAAAAGGTGCAAGCCTTATTTTTGCGTCCCGCTGCCGGAAACAGATAGTGCCGGTAGGGTCAAGTCAAAAGTTCTTTTATCTGCGGAAGTAGCTCATTTGGTAGAGCACGACCTTGCCAAGGTCGGGGTGGCCGGTTCGAGCCCGGTCTTCCGCTCCAAGAATCCTTCCGCCGAGTGG
>DEHX01000155.1 GCA_002352145.1 Chitinophagaceae bacterium UBA2789 | reverse complement strand
CCTTCGCAAATACTCGAACGTTGAAAATCGAAAATTCCACAGCATGAACACCTCCTCCAAACAAGATGAACGCATAGCACAAATGAGTTTTGCTTCTGTTTATCCGCATTATGTTACCAAAGTGGAGAAAAAAGGCCGTACCAAAGAAGAACTGCACCAGGTGATACAGTGGCTAACTGGTTACGACAATAAAAAACTGCAGCAAATGATCAACGAGAAAATAAACTTTGAAACATTTTTCGGCAACGCTTCGCTGAACCCCAATGCCAGCCTCATCACCGGGCTTATCTGCGGGTACCGGGTAGAAGAGATTGAAAATCCTTTAACGCAACAGGTTCGCTATCTCGATAAATTAGTAGATGAATTGGCCAAGGGAAAAGCAATGGAGAAGATTCTAAGAAAGTAAAGGCATTACTTCGCATATACAAACTGCTCTCCCTCCATCAGCGGATGCCTCCCGATCAATCCATCCGGAGTTCGTATCAATGAAAAATTTTGAAAATACACTTCAGCTACAGACGGATTGATACGAAACGTAAAAGAATTATGTGCAGCATTTACCGGTATAATGGTTTTCCGGTCGGGGCAGAACTCAAATAGCAAGGCAATACCACTCAGTTCCTGTGGCGGAAACTGCACCTCACCCCGCTGGTTCATATTTTGCCAGCTCCCCTCCGCTCCTTCCTGCAGGCTTACATGGGTATAGGCATTGGTCATCGGGTCATTACCTTCCAGTTGTACGCTTATGAAGGGATGATCTTCTTTGCTGCTGTCCACCAGGGCAAAACCATCGGCCGGTACTGCATTGCTGTTAAAAAACAATACATCATTCTTTGCTTCCCAGCGGCCGCTGCCATGCCTGTCCAACGCACCATAACTGAAAAAGAACTGAAACGTATTATCCTCTTTCAGCAAAAATCCTGATGCCATTTCTCTCACTCCTTGCAAAAAATATTCTCCTGCTAATTCCATAATTGACTATTGACTATCCACTCCTGACTCCCGACTGACTCAATTCTCCATCATCACAAAAGCACCCCAGTACAATGGCTCCTTGAATTTTGCCATCAGCTGTACCTGCGCCTGCCGGAAAGCCTTTTGTTTGTCGCCGCTCTTTACCCAGTTGCTGTAAAAATTATTCATCAGTTGCTGCGTAGCGGCATCATCCACTTTCCACAAGCTCATCACAATGGCATCAGCACCCGCTACCAGGAAGGCCCTTTGCAGACCATACACACCTTCTCCTGCTTTTACTTCACCCAATCCTGTTTCGCAGGCACTAAGCACCACCAGGTTGGTTCCTTTCAGATCAAGGTTCATGGCTTCGTAAGAGGTCATGATACCGTTGTTGGTACTGTCCAGTCCGGTTTTAGCTTTATCGGCTTCTGAGGCACCGGTCAGCATAAGGCCGGAACGCAACAGCACATTATCCTTTGCATTATCGGCATGTACTCCTAGCGGCCAGTTGGTCTTGTCCACATCTTTTAAAAAATAACCATGCGTGGCAATATGCAAAACAGAAACCTGCTTTGCTGATTTGAGGTTTGTTTCTGTAGCATCCCGCTGAATTAATTCTGACACCTGGTAGCCGGATGACTTTAATAACTGGTTGATACCATCTACTTCTGTTTTCGTACCAGGTAACTGTACAATCACACCAGCTCCATAATCAGGGAAACCAACGAGTGTAGCTTTTTTACTTGCTGCACCTTTCGCTTTCTTACTGTTGGTTACCAAATCACCGGGGTTACCCACCAGGATGAAATCATATTGTTTGATCAGGTAATCACCGCCGGCCTTTTTCAGTGTATTCAGGTTTACCTGGTTAAAAATACCATCCAGTGATACATACACCGTTTTCTTTCCTTTCAGGTCTGCATCCAGGGGCGCCCAGAAATGAGTGTATGACTGTTCATCGTTAATCTTGTTCTTCATCGACACCCGGTAGCTCTTGGCATGATTGTTCTCGAGGTCGTTTCCATTTTCCATCACCACCAGTTTTGGTTGCGGGTTTGATTTGGAAACGATCAATGCCAGGTAACGGCTGTCGGTACTCAGTACCTGGTCGTATTTGCGCAGCCGGATTATTTCTACCAGCGCTTCGTCGGCTTTCAGTTCCTTTTGTATATCACTGAACTTTACTTTGGAGGTAAAAAAGAAATCAGCGAAGTCCTTTGAATTTTGCGACAATCTTTTCTCCATCTGGTTTACGGCTGATTCGAGTGAGTCAATATTTACAGCCTGTTCTTTCAGTTCTTCTTTTGAATATGCATACAGGGCCGTCAGTTGTTCCTTGCTGTCGATCCATTCATTATAATCAGTAATTAATTTCTCATTCCCGCTGTTAAGAATACTTTCACTCACTTTCCGGCTGGAACTTAACAACAATCCTTTGGTGGCGATCCGGTATTCCAGCATATCAGTCAGCAGTTGTTTGTCGCTGGCAGAAGCATCCAATACAAAATTGTAAAACCGTTCAAAGCGGGGCGACAACATATCCCAATATTTCGTTTTCTCCGCTTCGCTCATTGGCGGAAAATACCGGTTGATGAAATCGATTGTTTTAGTCATCACTTCTTTGTAAAGTGGCACGGCCTTTTCTTTTTCTCCCTTTTTCCAGAGAAGCAGCGCCATATCTTCTTTTGATTGTACATATAACGGATGCACATCACCCAATGACTGTTCTCTTATTTGCAGGGCTTTCTCAAGCAGTGGTTCTGCTTCAGTATATCTTGCCTTATAGCGGTAAAAATTTCCCAGGTCGCTGATCACTTTGGCATAAGCCGGTGAGTTTTCTCCCAAAGTTGATTTATAAATATCTGCTGATTGTTTCAGCATCAGTTCTACTTTATCTTCCTTCTTCATCAGCAAAGCCAGTATCGCCACATTGTTCAGCAGGTTGGCAAACTCAGGTTTGCCTCTTTCTAATCTTTTCTCTAATCCACGATAAATTTCTTCCGCTTCCGGGTACTTTCCCATTTGCTGGTACAGCAATGCCAGGTTGGAGAAAAACTTCAGGTGATTTCTTGCCTTGCTTACTTCTAATTGCCCGGCCAGCTGCAGGGCTTCTTTCAGCAAACTCACTGCCTCTTCATAGCGGCCGATCGACTGAAACAACATGGCCTTATTGTTCAGCACAATAGCGTAGGCCATGGCCTTATCCTGCTTATTTTCTTTGATCACAGCAATGGCAGATGCGAATTCCCTCTCTGATTCATTGTACAGGCCAATATTATAATGCAGCACCGCATAGTTATTTAGTGAAGCAGCCACAGCCATATTATTCTTTCCCAATTTCTCTTGCCGGAGTTTCAATGCTTCTGCTGTGTAATTCTCAGCCTGTGCAAATCTTCCAGTGGTGGTGTAGAGCAATCCCTGGCTGGCGATCGTTTTTAAATAACCCAGTTCACTGGTACGGTACGAGTTTTCAAAATACCGCTGTGCTGCTTTAAATCTTTTTTCAGCAAACACATACTTACCCATCGCATAGGCTGATTGCCCCATTTGAAGATTCAGTGTGGCAGTTTCATCATCATCGAGGTCCACATCCCGGTATAATGAATTGGCTATACCACCCAATCGCAGAAATTTGGCACCAAACTCACCTTTGCCTTTTCCGCCAAACAAACCGGAATTATCACTCAGTAAGATGGCATAATCCACATCAGTAGAATCAAACTCCGCTTTTACTTCATTCAGTTCATTCCGGGCCGATTCCCTTGCTTTATACTTAGCATTATTCTTGGCGTTATTTACTTCACCCTTGGCTTTGTTGGTTACCCGGTCTTTTACCCGGTTGAGTATCTGGGCCTGTGCCAGCACTGAGAATAAAAGGAGTAAAACAGAAAAGAGAATTTTCATACACGAATTTTAGGTTTCAGGGTCAAAAACTTCCCTAAATTACATTTTATTCCATGTACTTATTATATAACAATCTTGTTAAAACCGGAATTATGAAAAAATACCTGTTATTTATTGCGCTGATATTTGTTTTTCAGAGCAGTTTTTCTCAAACCTGTGAGGAAAGAGAAGACAAACTGCTTTCAGCAGTGGGAGGATTCTCTGCCGGCTTGTTATACAATACGTATGGCCTGGTAGGAAGTGTTGCCGATGCTTTCGGCAAAGACGCATACACTGCGGAAACCGTTACTGACCTGATGAATGCGCAAAAGAATATGGCCGACAATATCATTAAAATGCTCGACGGACTGATCAAAGACAATGCCCTGAAAGATGAAAATGATAAGAATTATGTTATCGCCACAAAAGAAATTATTGCCGGGTTAAAAAAACAAGCCGAATTACTGGCAGATTATGCTAAAACGAACAGCAGCCAGCAACAGAGGGCTTACGAACAACAACGCCAGAAAAACTGGAAAGACATTAGCAAACTGATGGGAATTGAAGAGTAAGATCAGTTACAACCCAGTACCTCACAAAGCTTTTCCCTTAATGCAGGCCCCCGCAGGTTCTTAGCAATGATTTTTCCGTTGGGATCTATCAAAAAATTCTGCGGTATCCCTTTTACATTATACAACTGTGCTGCGGCATTATTCCAGAATAACAAGTCGCTTACCTGTGTCCATGTAAGATTATCGGCATGGATAGCTTCCATCCATTTCTCTTTCTGGCCGGGACGATCCAGCGATACGCCGAGCACTGTAAAATTCTTATCCTTGAAATAATTGAAATTCTCTACCACTGTCGGGTTTTCCTGGCGGCAGGGGCCGCACCAGCTTGCCCAGAAATCTATCAATACATATTTACCGCGAAAAGAAGAAAGCGAAACAGGGTTTCCCAACGTATCCGGCTGGGTGAAATCCATTGCCTCGGTACCTACAGCACCTACTTTTTCTTTGGCAATAAATCCTGCCAGTTGCTGACCAGCTTCTGAATTTTTGGCATCAGCAGTCAGCTGGTTATACCTGCTCTCCAGCCTGTTGATATCTTCATTGAACCCATAAGTGGCGCTGAGGATAAAAGGGGTAACAGAAGAGCCGGGCTTTTGCTTAACGAACCGGTCTATTTCATCCTGCAGTTGGCCCTGCAATCCTGTATAAATATTCATCAGGCTGTCTCTTTCTTTACCCAACATGGTCCTGTTGATCACGGCAGCTGTAGCAGATAGTTGCTGCACTTTCGGAACGAAAGAAGAAGTGAACCCTGTAAACTCTTTGTGTGAATTGGAACCGGATATCTCGTAGGAAGAAGGATTTTCTTTTTTCCCTTTTACGGATATTTTACCGGGTTCTACATATACCTCCACCGGGTTGCCGTTGCCAATCACCAGGAAACACAGTACCGGCTCTTTCACTTGCCCTGCCAGGTTAACTTTTGTGTTCTGAATTTTTGAAGAAGTTAGTTCCGCATTATCATTATTACGGTAAAGTTTTACTTCTGTGCCATCAGCATAGCCGTCAAACTTTCCTTCAATGACAAAAGATTTGTTCTGCGCAAAGGCAGCGATCATGAAATTTGATAAGAGTACTGCTAAAAATAATTTCTTCATACAGGCGCCTGTTTTCCTTTTTGTAATATTGGACAAGTTGCAAATTTAACCAAAGCCGTTGAATGAATATACCCTAATGGCCTAGTATTGACGAAAGGAAGGATTTTGTGGATGCATTAACATCTGCGCTGTTTTCCAATGCTTTAATATAGGCGCTGCCGATAATACCACCCTCGGCCAGTTGACAAACGGCATCAAACGATTGCTTGTCCTTAATACCAAAACCAACCAGCACCGGGTTTTTAAGTTGCAACCCCCTCAGCCGTTCCAGGTAAGATTCAATGCTGCCGGATGCCTTCTCACTTCCCGTAGTGGAAGAAGAGGAAACAGCATACAGGAAACCGGAACTGAGGCTATTCAGTTTTTTTACCCGTTCGTCCGTTGTTTCAGGAGTGACGAGGAAAATAAAATCAAGGCCGTATTTTTTTATGATAGCCCCATATTCAATTTCAAATTCATACTCCGGTAAATCTGGCAATATCAATCCGTCAATACCTGCTGCAGCCGCATCGGCACAAAACCGTTCGAAGCCGTATTGCAAAACGGGGTTCATATAACCCATCAGCACCACCGGCACATGAATGCTTTTTCTGAAATCTCTTAGCTGTTCAAAAAGGATGGCTATTGTCATGCCATTGGCCAGTGCAACACTGCTGCTGTGCTGAATTACCGGGCCATCTGCCAAAGGGTCGCTGTACGGCATTCCCAGTTCGATGATATCAGCACCGTTTTCCTGCAAAGCTCTCATTACTTCAAGTGTGGAGTGCAAACGGGGATAACCTGCAGTGCAGTAAATATTCAAAACATTGGATGTTTTATTCCTGAATAATTCTTGTATCCTTTTCATTCAGCATTCATCATTTAACATTAATCACAATTTGTTAATTTCGGACAAGTAAGCTGACATATCTTTATCTCCCCTTCCGCTTAAACAAATCACTACCACATCTTTTGGATTAAAATTGATCATTTTCAGGGCATGCATTGCATGGGCTGATTCGAGTGCAGGTATAATGCCTTCATATTTTGCCAGTTCAAAAGCAGCATTCAAGGCTTTCTTATCGGTGGCACTCATAAAAGTAGCCCTGCCGGTTTCAAATAAATATGCATGTAAGGGACCGATGCCGGGATAATCCAACCCTGCTGAAATACTATGAGGCTCCACCACCTGGCCATCGTGAGTTTGCATCAGCAAACTTTTGCTTCCATGTAAAATACCCGGCTTACCCAATGCAGTTGTCGCAGCGCTTTTACCACTGTTGATCCCTTCTCCGGCTGCTTCCACAGCAATCAATTGTACAGAAGGCTCATCTAAAAAATGATAAAAGGTCCCGGCAGCATTGCTGCCACCGCCTACACAGGCTATAACATATTTCGGTAATTCACTGCCCGTTTTTTCCAGTAACTGTCCCCGCATTTCTTCACTGATCACACTCTGAAACCTGGCCACCATATCAGGATAAGGATGCGGACCTACCACCGAACCAATAATATAATGTGTATCATTCGGATTATTGATCCAGTCTCTTATCGCTTCATTCGTTGCATCTTTCAACGTTTTGCTGCCGCTGGTAGCAGGAATAACGGTGGCTCCCAGCATTTTCATCCTGGCTACATTCGGAGCCTGCCGTTCAATATCCTTTTCACCCATATACACAATGCACTCAACCCCTTTCAATGCGCAAACAGTAGCAGTGGCCACTCCATGCTGGCCGGCACCAGTTTCAGCAATGATCCTTTTTTTACCTAACCGCTGTGCCAGCAAAATCTGTCCTATAGTATTATTGATCTTATGGGCGCCGGTATGACAAAGGTCTTCCCGCTTCAGGTAGATATTTGCTTTATATCGGTTACTTAATCTTTCAGCAAAGTATAAAGGTGTCGGCCTCCCCACATAATCTCTCAGCAATTGCTGAAACTCTTTTTGAAAACCTTCCTCCTCCATGATCTCCAGGTACCTGGTTCGCAGTTCCTCCACATTTCGGTGCAGCATCTCGGGAATGTAGGCGCCGCCAAACTGGCCGTAGTATCCCTGTTCATTGGGCTGCCGGTATGTTTGTTGACTAGTCATTTTACTTATAGTTTTTCCTGATTCACTTTTTTATGAGATTAACACACCCAAATTTCTCAAAGCTAAAAACTCATTTAGCTTATCTCTCCTGCAAAGGGATGTTTGCTAAAACACAGCTTTTTCAGTACTTCGGATAGCAGCGGCCTTCATCCCCTCCCCGGAGGGGCCGCAGTCTTTACTCATAAAGAAATCTTCAAATGGGGTGGGTCAACCAATCACTTCCTTTTCTTCAATGCAAACTCACTTGCTCCATACTGCTTTTCATACGCTTCGATCCATTCTCTTATCTCTCTCACCGCTACCTCCACTTTATCCACAACCAATAAGGCATCGAATCGTAAAAAACAAATACCCTTTGATTCTAATTCCTCTTGCCTAATTTCATCTTTCTCAATAACCTTTTCATCTAAGTGTGTGATGCCATCTACTTCTATAGCCAGTTGCAAATCTTTACAAAAGAAGTCAACAATATAATTTCCAATCGGCCTTTGCCTGTCAAAATCGTACCCCAATAATTGTCCGTTCTTTAATTCATTCCATAGTTTAACTTCTGAAAATGTCATATTCTGCCTTAGCTTTCTCGCAAGCTCTTTTAACTTTGGGTTGTATAGAATAATTCGCCTTTTCATTTTGACCCACCCCGGCTAATTAAAGCAGAAAGTTTACCAACTTCACCCCTCCGGGGAGGGGATGTGAACTAAAGCACAAAGATCACTGCCAATTAACTTTCTTCATTTTTGAACTCGACCCCTATTTCATTACCTGTTTAAACTGTAATATCAATTTCATATCCTTCACCCCCGGTGCTGATTCAAACTTACTGTTGATGTCGACCCCGAAAAGATCGGGATGTTTAAAAGCCTTCACTTTTGCTGCATCTTCTACACCAATACCCCCACTCAGGAAAAAAGGTTTTTCAATTTTTGCTTTGCTTAAAATATTCCAGTCGAACTGCTGACCAGTGCCGCCGAAAGATTCTTTCAAACCACCGGTATCAAACAGGTAATAATCACAAACAGCATCATAAGGTGCAACCAGTTTATCGATATCCTCATTACCTGTTATGCGAAACGCTTTTATCACTTCCACTTCGCTGCTCAGGTCTTCGCACATCTCCGGGCTTTCATCGCCGTGCAACTGTACCACTTCCAGTCCGTAATCATCTATTGCATCCAGCACATCGATCATCTCCGGGTTGACAAACACACCCACCTTCTTTAAATCAAAATCTGCTTTTTTGATTTCTTTTTTATTCAATTTATCACCCACATAGCGGGGAGAGTCAGGATAGAAGATCAATCCTGCAAAGTCAATATCCAGCCCATCGAGCTGCTGTAGTTGTTTCATTTCGGTGATACCGCAAATTTTAATATTCATAGTTTTTCTTTTGTACACAGATAAACACAAATTGACTCATATAAATATCAACTTAAGTTACAGTGCATGTTATTTCTAAATTATTATTCAGTAATTGTGTTCATTTGCGTCCATCTGTGGACAGCTTATTCACAAATTCTTCAAATGCCTTTCCCGGTTGCTCTTCTTTCATAAAATTCTCACCGATCAAGAATCCTTTGAAACCCGCATCCCGCAAAGTTAGTATTGTATCCACGCTGCTGATACCGCTTTCGGCAATAGCAGGTTTACCGCCGGGTATTTTATCAATAAGTTCTAATGACGTTTTGATATCTACTTCAAACGTATTAAGATTCCGGTTGTTCACCCCAATCATACTCACTTCATCGCAGTAATGTCCCAGTTCGTCTTCATTATGCACTTCAAGTATCGACTCAAGGCCTATACTTGCCGCATATGCAGCAAACTCTTTTACCTGTGCCGGTGACAGGCAGGCTGCAATTAACAGAATTACATCCGCACCAAAAGCTTTTGATTCAGCAATCTGCCATTTATCAATGATAAAATCTTTACGCAGCACCGGTATATCGGTCACCACTTTCGTTTGTATCAAATCATCCAGGTCACCGCCAAAGAATTCATCATCGGTCAGTACGGAAATACCTGCCGCACTTTTATTATACGCAGCAACAACCGGCTCCACTTCCAGTTCTTTGGTTTTAAACCAGCCCTTGCTCGGACTTTTTCTTTTGAACTCGGCAATGATACCCGTACTGCCGGGTAACAAAAGGCTTTGCACCAGTGACCGGTTTCTTATTTCCCAGAAAAACCCTTCCCGTTCAAACCGTTCAATAGGACTTCTGGTCTTGAATGGTTCAATCTCTTTTCTCTTGGTTGCTACTATTGTTTCTAAAATAGTACTCATTGAAGGCTAATCAATTTATTCAGGCAATTATTGGCAGCACCACTTTCCAGGCTTTCTACTGCAGACTTGTAAGCATCCTCATAATTAGCATACTTTCCTGTGCAATACAATGCCATTGCGGCATTCGCCAGCACCACTGCATTTTGCGCCCATGTTCCTTCTCCTTTCATTATAGTTTTGAAAATCTTTGCAGCTTCTTCCACAGTAGTCCCCCCATTGATATCCGCTGCTGATACCATCCGCTTACCAAGTTGCTCCGGGGTCATTATCTTTTCTCCATTGTTCGTTATCACCTTGGTATCATTGGTCAGCGATATTTCATCATATCCGTCTAAGCTGTGAATAATAGTAAATGCTTTACCGCCTGATTGTAAAAGATAATTGTAGATTCTCGCCATTTCCAGGTTATATACTCCAACTAACTGGTACGCCGGGTTTGCCGGATTGGCCATTGGCCCCAGCATATTGAAAAAAGTACGCATGGCCAGGTTTTTCCGTATCGGGCCCACTGTCTTTAATGCAGGGTGAAATAAAGGTGCATGCAAAAAACAAATATTCGCCTCGTTCAGTTCTCTTTTCAGTTTGCCGTTATCATGGCTGAACTGATATCCCAACTGCTCCATCACATTACTGGCGCCGCTAATGGAAGACGCCCCGTAATTACCATGCTTGGCCACTTTTTGTCCCGCACCCGCCACTATAAAACAGGCCAGCGTAGAAATATTGAAAGTATTTTTTCCGTCACCGCCGGTACCTACAATATCCAGTGTTTCATATTCACCCAGCTCTGTCTTCACACATAATTCAAGCAATGCATCCCGGAAGCCCTGCAACTCTTCAATGGTAATACTCCGCATCAGGTACACGGTCATAAAAGCGGTTACCTCATGTTCGTTGTAAAGGCCCCTGCCAATGTTCACCAGCACCTCTTTAGCAGCTTCTCTCGAAAGTGTTTTGTGTTCGAATAAATATTGTAAAATCTTCTTCATATTGTCTGAACCTTGATTGGGGAGGATTATTAGATTATTTGGATTTTAAAACAGGTTTAAACTTTGGATTTTGCAGTCGTTTAAACTCGAGACTGATACTTCCAAAATTTATCAAAAGTCCAACCTCAAGATTATATGCTTCCAAATAATTCCTGGCTTGTGCAAAATGAACCGGCTCCAATAGTAAAATTGCTTTAAGCTCAACAGATATTACCCCTTCAACAAGAAAATCAACTCTTCTTTCACCGATCATTCTCTCCTTGTAGAAAACAGGCATATTAAACTCCCTCGCAAACTCAAGCCCGGATTCCTGCAATTCTATTTCTAGTGCCCGTTGATAAATTACTTCCTGAAATCCGTTACCCAGCGCTGCATGAACCTTCATGGAGGCACCTATAATTTTTTCAGTTATTACTTTATACTTTAAATCCGGCATAGTTGTAATCGTTTAATCCATTTAATCACCCCAAATCCGGGTTCAGACAGCCAGCCAGTTTCTCAAAATCCTCTCTCCATCCGGCGTCAGTACACTCTCCGGGTGAAACTGCACCCCCTGCACATCAAATGTCTTATGTTGCAAAGCCATGATATAACCATTCTCATCTCTTGCTGTAACTTCCAGTTCATCCGGAAATCCTTCGTCACTTACGATCCAGCTATGGTAACGTCCCACTTCAATTTCCGCAGGCAGCCCGTTAAACAACGGACTCACTACTCCCGGCTCACGACTCCCGACTGATATCTTCGTTGCAACCCCGTGATAAACCGTTGACAAATTCACCAGCTTACCGCCAAAGGCCTCACCAATGGCCTGGTGTCCGAGGCAAACGCCCAGTATAGATTTGGATGCCGCATACTGCTTAATCAATGGTAACAGCAATCCGGCTTCTTCCGGAATACCCGGCCCCGGTGATAAAATGATCTTATCATATTCTTTCACCTTCTCCAAAGCAATCTGGTCATTGCGGTACACATCCACTTTGGTATGCGTTATCTTCTCTACCAGGTGGACCAGGTTGTAGGTGAACGAGTCGTANNAACTTATTATTCACTTCCTGCAACTCACTCTCGGGGTTACTGGCTGCCACTACCCCGGCACCGGCCTGGTAAGTGAGTGTATTATGCCTGCTCAAAAAAGTCCGGATCATAATAGCATGGTTGCAACTTCCGTCGAAACCGATAAAACCGATCGCACCGCCATAATAACCCCGGGCTGTTGGTTCGTATGCATCGATCAGTTCCATCGCCTTGAACTTAGGTGCGCCGCTCAATGTGCCTGCAGGAAATGTTTTTGCCAGCAGTTCAAAAGGATTACTGCCTTCTCTTAGCTTTCCTGTCACTTCACTTATAAGGTGTATGACATGTGAAAAATATTGCACCTGCCGGTAATGCGCTACTTCCACTTCATCACACAGCCTGCTCAGGTCATTTCTTGCCAGGTCTACCAGCATCACATGTTCTGCATTCTCCTTGGCATCTTTTAATAATCGTTCCGTTGCCAGTTTATCTGCTTCATCATCGCCGGTTCTTTTGAATGTACCGGCGATAGGATGCACAATCGCTTTGCCGTTCGAAATAACCAGTTGCGCCTCTGGCGAAGAACCCATCAGTTTATAATCACCATAATCAAAGAAAAATAAATAAGGAGAAGGATTCACACTTCGTAATGCCCTGTACACATTGAATTCATCTCCTGTAAATTTTTGCTGAAATCTCCGGCTCAGTACAATTTGAAAAACATCACCGCGGTGACAACTGGCTATTCCCTTCTTTACCATTTCCCTGTATTCCTCATCCGTAATATTGATACTTTCTTCCCCATCAGCATGAAAAGGATATACAGGCACATCCTTGCTCCTGATCAGCGACTCCACCATATTCATATCACTCTCAACATCACTGATTTTATTCTCACAAATGAATAATTCATCTTTAAAATGATTGACCGCAATCACATANNGCATCATAAGCCGTATACCCAAACAATCCCTGTGCAAACTTTCCCTCTTTTATTGCCGGGGTCACTGCATCAAACCGCTGCATGTACTCCCACATCAGTTTCGGCACATTGCTGTTTTTATCCAATGCGATCTTTTCAGGATTTCTTCCGGGCAATTTGAATTCAACCGTTTCAGATGAACGTACTTCAATACCGCCAATGGCATTGATACAGATAAACGACCAGCTGTTCTCCGCTGAATGATGGTCTGTACTCTCCAGCAAAATGGTATCCCTGAATTTGTCCCGAAGCCGTAAATAAATACCCACCGGTGTGTACACATCGGCCAGCATTTTTTTACAAACCGTTTCAATTTTTATTTTCTTCATAGCCTGCTAAAAGAAAACCCCGGATGAACCGGGGCCTGAATATTATTGTACAAATACAGTAATGACATTACAGCCCCTTAAGAGTTGTATGCCACCACCAATTATTTGTTTGAATCATTTTCATTACATCGCAAAGATGTGGAGCCAAACCCAAATAAGCAAAAAATTTTGGGTAGTTTTAATAAAACTTACAATCACATGATCATCCACCACAAGCATGTCGGCTCCAAAGGTTTGTTTTATGTCGGCGAAGACGGTGCATTCCTGGCCGAAATGGTTTACACTATGCCTGCTCATGATAAAATGATTATCGAGCATACAGAAGTAAGTGAAGAACTGAAAGGGCAGAATGTGGGCTACCTGCTGGTGAATACCGCCGTGGAGTATGCCCGCACCCATAACCTCAAGATCATACCGCTTTGCGCCTTCGCCAATGCCGTGTTTAAGAAAAAACCGGAATACGCTGATGTTCTTTATACTTCTTAATTCTTTTTATGCGAAAATTATTGATTGCACTTTTCTGTTTCTTTTTACAGTCTTCCCTTTTTGCACAGCAGGGAGATAAATACATTCTACTGAAACCCGATAAAGTATTTGACGGCGAACAACTCCACAGCGGCTGGGTAGTACTTGTAAAGAATAATTACATCGAAGCAGCCGGCGCCATGAATTTCAAATTTCCCGCCGGTACACAAATTATTGAACTGAAAGGAACAACCTTATTGCCGGGACTCATCGAAGGTCACTCCCATCTTTTTCTGCATCCTTACAACGAAACTTCCTGGGATGACCAGGTATTGAAGGAATCAAGAGCAGAAAGAACGGCCAGGGCAGTTAATCATGCCAAAGCCACACTGATGGCCGGATTCACCACCGTAAGAGACCTCGGCACCGAAGGCGCTATGTATGATGATGCCGGTTTGAAAAAAGCAATTGAGAAAGGAGTAATACCCGGCCCGAGAATGATTGTAGCCACAAGGGCAATCGTTGCCCGTGGCGCTTATGGCCCTAAAAGCGAAAGCCCCGATGTAGACCTGCCGCAGGGCGCCGAAGAAGTAGCAGGACTGGAAGAACTAAGCAAAGCCATCCGTTCACAGATTGGTCACGGTGCAGATGTAATAAAAGTATATGCCGACTACCGCTATGGCCCGGATGGTGAAACGCAACCCACTTTCAGCGATATTGAACTGGGCTGGCTGGTGGGCAATACTATCAGCAGCGGACGAAAAGCGGTAGCCCATGCATCTTCTCCCGAAGGAATGAAAAGAGCTATCAATGCCGGTGTTGCTACCATCGAACATGGTGATAACGGCACACCCGAAGTTTTTAAACTGATGAAAGAAAAAAATGTTGCACTCTGCCCCACCCTTGCTGCCGGTGATGCTATTGAACAATACCGTGGCTGGAAAAAAGGCACTGACCCCGAACCGGAACGCATCACCAATAAGAAAAAAACCTTTCAGCAGGCACTGGATGCAGGNNGGTATGAAACCGCTGGAGGTATTGAAATCATCCACTTCCGTTAACGCTGATGTCTTTGGCTATGCCGGTAAAATCGGAAGGATCAAAAAAGGATTGTTCGCCGATATCATTGCCGTGGAAGGCGATCCCTCCGCAGATATTAAAAATATTCGCAAGCTGAAACTGGTAATGAAAAACGGGGTCATCTATAAGTAATAATCTGCGTTTTTTCCACTGCCGGTATATTTTAAATCCTTTCCTTACTTAACTTTCCGAACTAAAATTTCCACACCATGAACAGAAGGCTCTGTAAACTGATTATTGCATTTTTATTTATTACCACCAGCGCAGCTGCACAGGATGATGTAAGCTATAAACTGCCGCCAAAGGATATTGCCGACATGCTGATGGCCAAACCTACTCCCAATATCAGCATGGATGATAAAGGCCAGTGGATGCTGCTTATGGAAAGCAACAGCTATCCTTCGGTAGAAGAACTGGCCAAGCCCGAACTGAGGATCGCCGGCCTGCGTATCAACCCGGCCAACTTTGCACCCAGCCGGCAGAACTTTATCAATAACCTTACCCTGCGCAGTGTGAACTTCAGGGAGGATTTCAAGATCAGCGGACTGCCTTCTCCTTTATTCGCCGGCAATGTCAGCTGGAGCCCCGATGATAAAAAAATTGCTTTCACCCATACCACTAAAGACAGGGTTGATTTGTATGTAATTGATGTGGCCACAAAAAAAGCAACCAAAATAAATAAAGCAGCGCTGAACATGATCGGCGGCGGCTACCAGTGGTACGACAACAATACCTTACTCTACCGCACTACCTTGAAACCCGCAACGGCTGCTCCTCCCAAACCGGTAATGCCCAAAGGCCCCACCGTACAGGAGAATTATGGCCAGGCCTCTCCCCGCCCTACATTCCAGGACCTGCTCAAAAGCCCTTATGATGAACAGTTGTATGAGTTTTATGCTACTGCACAACTGGTAAAGAATACCAATGGCGTGGAAACAAAAATCGGTCAGCCTGCTATCTATGGAAGCATCACAGTGTCGCCCGATAAAAAATATTTACTGCAGCGCATCATTAAAAAACCTTTTTCTTACACCGTTCCGGCCAATGGCTTTCCGGCCAATGTAGTGATCACTGACATGACAGGCAAACTGGTAAAACAAGTTGCCGACCTTCCTTCTTCTGAAACTGCTCCCGGAGGTTATGATAATGTGCAGTTGGTTCCCCGTGCATTCGACTGGCGGGATGATGAACCGGCCACCATTACCTGGTGCATGCCGCTCGACAGTGGTTTGCTGAAAGTAAAAGCGGAATACCGGGATGCCGTGTATGCACTGCAGGCTCCCTTCACCGGTGAAGCCACTATGCTCTTCAAAACAAAAATGCGTTACAGCGGTACCGTATGGGGTGATGCTAATCTTGCCCTCGTCACTGAAGGATTGCGCAGCAAACAACTGGTGCAGATCGAC
>DEHX01000157.1 GCA_002352145.1 Chitinophagaceae bacterium UBA2789 | reverse complement strand
AGTTCCAGTGAAGGCCACACTTCACTCATAGTTTGTTTCCCGGTGATCTCCAATATTCGTTTGAAAAGTACCAGGGTCCAGGTAGGCACCCCGGAAATGGAAGTGACATTTTCTTTAATAGTGCTTTCCGCCAGTTTTTCAATTTTGCTTTCCCACTCATCCATCAGGGCAATGCTCAGGTCGGGAGTTCTTAACCAATGACCCCAGAAAGGTGAATTTTGTAACAGTACGGCACTCAGATCGCCATACTGTGCCTCAGCATTCATTGGGTTGATATTGTGACTGCCGCCGATCACCAAACCTTTCCCGGTTAGCAGTGCTGAATCAGGATGGTATTGGTAATATAGTGACAATACATCTTTGGATGCTTTGTAATGACCATCCTGCAGGCTTTCTTCGCTGATAGGAATGAATTTGCTTTTATCGCTGGTGGTGCCGCTGCTTTTGGCAAACCAATAGATCGGTGTGTTCCATAAAATATTCTGTTCCCCGTGCATGATCCGTTCGATATACGGCTTTATATCTTCATACTCATGTATAGGAACTGTAGCTTTAAAATCACGGACATTAAACAGGTTGGAAAAATTATATTTCCGGCCAAACTCGGTGTATTGGGCCGATGTCACCAGGTCCTGCAATACCTCCCTTTGTGCATCCAGGGGATTATTTCTCCAGGCTTCTATGCGCCAGAGGCGCATACGGGCCAATGATGATATGGCTGGGCTTAACAGGTTCATTGCTGCCGGCAAAATAGAGAAATTAAAGGAATGGGTGAAAATTAACGATCGCCTTCTTCGGCTCCTGAAGCCCGGATAGCTTCCTCGTGGAGGTAGTCCTTCCTTTTTAATTCAAAGTTCCTTCCCAGGTAAAGACGTCTTACTTCTTCATCATCGGCCAGTTCCTCGGCTGTACCATGTTTATATATCTTTCCTTCGATCAGCAAATAGGCCCGGTCACAGATAGATAAGGTTTCTGTTACGTTGTGATCGGTGATGAGTATGCCAATATTCTTATACTTCAGTTTGGCCACAATGGCCTGAATATCCTCCACTGCAATCGGGTCAATACCGGCAAAAGGTTCATCCAGCAGGATAAATTTTGGATCAACTGACAGTGCCCGGGCAATTTCCGTACGCCTTCTTTCGCCACCACTTAATACATCACCGTTGCTTTTGCGAACATGCTGCAGGCGAAATTCATTAAGTAATGATTCCAGTTTATCTCTTTGTTGCTGTTTGGAAAGTTTAGTCATTTCCAGGATAGCGGAAATATTGTCCTCCACACTCAGCTTGCGGAAGACAGAAGCTTCCTGCGGCAGGTAACCGATACCCATTTGGGCTCGTTTGTACATGGGCAGAGCTGTGATATCCTGGTCATTTAAAAACACTTTGCCTTCATCGGGCTTTACCAGCCCCACTACCTGGTAAAAAGAAGTGGTTTTACCCGCACCATTCGGTCCAAGCAAACCAACGATTTCGCCCTGCTTCACTTCAAATGAAACATGGTTGACAACAACCCGTTGACCATACTTTTTTACAAGGTTCTCTGTGCGGATAGTAACTGACATGGGCAGCAAAAATAAGTGATGGTTGTCGATTAAAAGGTTTTCTGCTCTATTTAACGTCGTTTTGACTAATGCCCCTGCATTGTTAGCTTTGCAGGCTTATGAAATGCTTGTAAGGAGATTCTGTATAGTAGTACATATCCGGCATTCCATCTGACAATAAAATAAGCCGCCTTTGGCGGCAACATAAATAACCAGATGAAAGTAATAGACCATATCAACCAGGCTAAGGGCACTTTATTATCGTTTGAAGTTTTACCACCGCTGAAAGGAAAAGGAATTGGGGCTTTGTATAAGCATTTGGATCCGCTGATGGAATTCAAGCCGGCGTTCATTAATGTAACATATCACCGGAGCGAACATGTATTCAAAAAAAGAGCGGATGGAACTTTTGAAAAAGTAGTGGTACGGAAAAGGCCCGGCACTGAAAGCATCTGTGCTGCTATTATGAATAAGTACAATGTGGATACTGTTCCCCATCTTATTTGCGGTGGCTTTGGCGTCAATGAAACAGAGGATGCCTTAATTAACCTTCATTACCTCGGTATTGACAATGTATTGGTATTGCGGGGGGATGCGGCCAAGAACGAAACCACTTTTGAACCCGAGCCGGGCGGACATAAATATGCTATTGACCTGCTGAAGCAGGTAGTTAATTTGAACTCTGGTATTTACCTTGAAGAAGAACTCAAAGACACCCACAAAACCAAATTCTGTATTGGGGTAGCGGGTTATCCCGAAAAGCATTTTGAAGCGCCGAATATGGAAACCGACCTGATGCACCTGAAAAACAAAGTGGATGCCGGCGCTGATTACATTATTACGCAAATGTTTTTTGATAATGCCAAGTATTATGCCTTTGTAGATGCCTGTAGGGCTATTGGTATAACTGTTCCAATTATACCGGGGCTGAAACCTGTGTATACCAAAAAGCAACTGACAGTGCTGCCCAAAACATTTCATATTGACCTGCCCACTGATCTTTCCAACGAAATTTTGCGCTGTAAGACGGATGAAGATGTTGAGCAAGTGGGAGCAGAGTGGTTGTTGATGCAATCCAGGGACCTGAAGAAAAACGGGGTGCCAGTTCTGCACTATTACACTTTAGGCAGGCCGCAGGTGGTGGCCAATGTGGTAAAGGATATTTAGAATGAACCAGATTGATTGGATATATAAGTGATTCAATGGATATCAAAAAACTCCCTTACAGAGGGAGTTTTTGATTTAATTGGGGTTACTTACTTAGAGATCTCCGCCAGCACTTTCTGGTCAATCACTACCGGGTATTTTTTTCTCAGTGCTTCATCCCATTTTTGTTCCAGTACAGCCTGGTAATCGTTTATCACTAATCCTTTGGCTTCACTAAAGCTGCGCTGAACAGGTTGTGTATTTACATGTANNGTATAACTATCAGCCACTTTCTTCCAGTCACCGGAGTTTTTCTTCAACTGGTCGTAAGCCATTTTGGCTGTGGTTTCATCTGCGCAGAAAAACACCACCGCATCGGCACTCTGTTTCCATAGATAATTCTTTTTATTCTTTTCATACAAGGCCAGCAAAGCCGCTGTGTCTGACTGGGCTTTGTTCCAAACTTCCTGCTGCATGATCTCGAAGAAGATATTGCCGTCTTTGAATTCGTTCATCTGGTTTTTAAAGTCTTCATTGAATTCTTCCAGGTGATCACGGTAATAATTTACCATCATAAATTGTTCGAACTCGTCTCTTACCTGTGGCCATGGTTTGGCGCCGCTGCCATCCTGCTTAAAGCGGTAAGTGTTGGCATAGTTTACCCAATCATTGGCATCATATACCGAATCGCCAATGCTGAACAGGGGCGTAGTAGCGATGATGCTGCGGCCAGCCGGTAACATAGGTTTATAGTCCAGCACACTGTCCGACATGGCCCATACGGCTGCATCATCATAACTGTGTCTTTTAACAGGCAGTTTTGCTTTCAGCTGGTTGTAGATAAAATTGTTAGATGATTTCCAGCGGGCATCTGTTTTAATCTTTTGTTCCAGATCCTGCAGGTTGGCTTTATCATTCGGGTCCGTCACTACAGGTTTCTTCGAAATTCTTTTTACAATATGCCAACCGTAAGCAGTAGTAAAGGGCTTGCTGATGACGCCATCTTTTGGCAATGACCATAAGACTGTCTCAAATGCCGGATCATATTGACCCACACTGATGTCGGGCATCAGGCCACCTGTGGCAGCTGTAACATAATCGTTGCTGAAAGCAGAAGCGAGATGATTAAAGTTGTCACCCGCCAATAATCTTTTGTATAATGAGTCAGCCAGTTTGCCAATTTGCTTTTTAGCTGCCTCATCAGCATTGGGAGGGAATGCAAGTAATATCTGTTGCGCTTTTATTTTACCGGCCGCTTTCCGCTCTCCTTCATTCTTAAAAATATGGTAACCGATTTTAGAGGCAACGGCTTTTGAGTATTTACCAGAGGGTGTAGTATAAATGGCATTTTCAAATTCATAGGGCAGAGTAAAAACGGTAATGAAACCCAGGTCGCCTTTATTTTTTCTAGCAGTAGTATCGTCTGATAATTCCTGTGCTACTTTTCCAAAGTCTTCTCCTTTNNAGGGCAGGATCGGTCATAAAGTTTTCAGCGATTTGGGTCCGCAGGTTACTTACTTCCATTACTATCTGGGGCAGTGTGTCATATCTTTTGTCGTAAGCCTCCCTTACTTTCAGTTTTGACTTGATAAACAACTGAAGATAATCACTGATGGCTTTGGCTTTGTTGCCGGTTGGCTGCAGATTATTCTTGTTAAAGGCCCGGAGAAAGTCTATGGCATCTACTTTATAATTGCCATAAGTAAACAATGTTTGCGCTGAAGCAGCAACTCCGCAAAAAAGCAGTGTAATGAAGAAGATCTTTTTCATAGTCATCGTCATTTACGGCCTGCAAAGACCGTTTGGTTTGTGGGTATTGGTTTTAAAACTTATTGTCCTTTCAATTTCAATTGAAGCACATCATCAATCTGCTGGTAAGTCAGTTTCTTAGCAATGATCCTTTTGTCTTTATCCAGCAAATATAATGTTGGAAAGCTGAGTACATCATAGAGCTGAGAATAGCCGGGCACATTATTGTCAGTCCGGGCCTTGTCTGCCGCTTTGGAATAATAAACATGTGTCCAGTCCCACAACTTTTGCTCCGTTACAAAATCAGTCCAGTTTTTTCGGTTGCCATCGGTTTCCTTGGCTATAGCAAACATTTTTAACCCTGCAGTTTTCCATTTGGCTACATAGAAAGAGTCTAGTTTGGGTAATACTTCTTTACAATGCCCGCAGGTAGGATCCCAGAAAACGACGACTGTAAACGGAGCGGCGGTATTGTATAGTGAGATGTTTTTACCGGATGAATCGGGTAGTTCAATTTCAGCGGCCGGGCTGCCCATAATATTTGCCATAAGGCTGTAAGCCCTGTCTGTAATGATCTTCTTGCCATTCTCATTTAGCCAGGGATATGTTTTTTGCGAGAAGTATTTTTCAAACAGGTGAACAAATATGGCGTCCTCCCACATGTATTTCTGGTTGAGGTACCGGTTTACAAATTTGATCAGCAAAAACCGGTTCATTTCCGGGTTCAGCGATGCAAAGCCCAGCATCCAGTCCAGTTCCTTGATAACAGAATCCGGATTGGGCACTACTAACTGATTGAAATATTTGTCCAGCTTCTCTTCAAAAAAAGTAGTGTACGCCAGCCTTCCGTCCCAGAACTTTACTCCATCCCAGTAATGGCTTTTGAAAAACTGCCAGGCTGCCAGCGAATCGGCATTTGTTTTGGGTTCTTTCAGTTTGCCGGTCAGNNGCCCGGAAATCAGAAATCTCCTTATCCAGTTTCGATAGTTTATCTGTTACTTCTGACGAATCTTTTTTATTGGCAGCGGTCTTGTATTTTTCTTTCAGTTGGTTGATGGCTTTACCCTTCGCCGTCATGAACTGCTGGTAGTTATTGAAAAGTTCATTGTCGGGTGAATTCACAAACTTCAGTTCATTAATAATAGTGGCTGTATCTGCTATTACAGAAAAATGCTGGTTCTTGTCCACCAGTATTTCAAAGAAACCGGCCCGGCCCGGGTAGCCAATCAGGTAAATACCGCCATTCAGTATTTTGTCGCCCTTGAATGTTCCTTCACTTTTTTCGTTCAGCATTACCGAATCGATGATCGGGTAAGATTTACCAAAATAGTGGCCAAGGTAGATATACTGGTTTTTGAAAGGTTTGAATGTCACCTTGATCTCGTAACCTGGTTTGTCCTGCGCCAAAGTAGTTGCAGCCCATAAAAGCCCTGTCAGTAATAATATTTTTTTCATAAGTCTGAATAAAGCAGGTAAAGGTATCTAAAAACCTCCAGCCACTGAAGGGGGCCGGCAATACGCATAAAGAGGCTGTTTCGCCTTGTTCAGTTGCTTTTATTGTTAGTGAATTATCAGAATAATTATTCCCCTTTAGGGGTTAGGGGTTTACATTTGCCCAATGGCAAGAAAACGAAGAAGAAATACGGTACTGGAAAAATTCCGGGTGGAAGATTATGCAGCCGAAGGCAAGTCGCTTGGCCGCTGGGAGGGTAAAGTGGTTTTTGTGGAAAGAACAGTGCCCGGCGATGTGGTGGATGTATTCCTCTATAAAAACAAAAAAGACTGGGCAGAGGGCTATCCGCTTGTATTTCATGAATTATCACCGAAGAGAGCAGTTCCCTTTTGTGAACATTACGGTGACTGCGGTGGCTGCCAGTGGCAGTCGGTACCGTATGAGGAGCAACTGAAGTTCAAGTTCCGCCAGGTGCAGGATGCCCTGCAGCGCATTGGTAAAGTACCGTTGCCGGAGTTCATGCCCATACTGGGTGGCGAAGCAGACCGGTATTATCGTAATAAACTCGAGTACACTTTTGGCACCTATCGCTATGTGCCGGAAAAAGAATTCCAGGCAACAAAAAGTGAAACCAATGTGCCCGAAATAAGCAAAGTGGGGGCGGCAGGTTTTCATGCCAAAGGATTGTTTGATAAAGTGGTGGACATTACCCGATGCTACCTGCAGCCTGAACCTACGAATGCTGTCCGTGAAGTAATAAGAGAATATGCAAAAGCCCATGAGCTGGCTTACTATGATGTAAGGCACCATACCGGTTATTTGCGCAATGTGCAGCTGCGTATCTGCACAACAGGTGAAGTGATGGTGAATGTAATTGTAGGAGAGGATGATTTTGCCAAAACAGAAGGGCTGCTAAAATACATGCTGGAAAAAGTTCCTTCTATTACAACATTGCTTTACACGGTTAACCAAAAAAAGAACGACAGCCTGTACGACCTGGAACCTGTTACTTATCATGGGAAAGGATATGTGATTGAGAAGCTGGAGTATTTCCTGTTTAAGATTGGCCCGAAATCGTTTTTTCAGACCAATACGAGGCAGGCAGAACGATTGTACCAGGTTACAAGGGATTTTGCTGAACTCACCGGTAATGAAACTGTGTATGACTTGTATTGCGGAACCGGCAGTATCGGCATTTTTGTAAGCAAACTGGCCAAACATATTGTGGGTGTGGAAGTGATAGAAGAAGCTATACATGATGCCAAAGAAAATGCAGCGCTGAATAACCTGACATCAGCCGATTTTTTTGCCGGGGATGTCATTAAGATTTGCAATGATGATTTCTTTGACACACATGGCCGGCCGGATGTGATCATCACCGATCCGCCAAGGGCAGGCATGCATCCAAAGCTGGTAGAAAAATTATTAGAAATAGCAGCGCCGGTAATAGTGTATGTAAGCTGCAACCCGGCCACTCAGGGCCGTGACCTTAATTTGCTGGGAGAAAAATATGAAGTGACCAAAGTGCAACCCGTAGATATGTTTCCGCATACACATCACATCGAGAATGTAGTGCAGTTGAAACTGAAACCATAAACCTCCGATATGAAAAGAATTCTTTTCGCATTTATTTTGATTGTGTCTGTTAACGCAGTTGCTCAAAACACAACAGTTCCTGAAGAGTTGAAACCATTCATCATGCCCGGTTATGAAGTGATGGATGTAGTAAAAGGCGATTTAAACAAGGATAAACTGGACGATTACCTGCTGGTATTGAAGACGGCAGGCGAAGACACTTTTTCATTTGATAACACGGACTGGGATGCCCGCCGGCCAATGCTTGTCATTATCCGCCAGACTAATGGTACACTCAAAACCGCTGCTGTAAATAATGAACTCATCTTTTGTAAAAATTGCGGCGGTGTGATGGGCGATCCTTACCAGGGATTAACGATAAAATCTGGAGAGTTCACAGCAGATCTTTACGGTGGCAGCAGCTGGCGTTGGGCAGAGAGTTTTACATTTCGCTACGATGCGGTAAAGAAGAACTGGTTTTTGCAAAAGCATAAGTCAACCAGTTTTCAGTCTGGTGATCCGGAAAGGACAATGAATGAATCGGTGATCAGCAGATCTGAGACGGGTGATATTTCCATAGAAAAATTCACACCGCATTACAATGCAGACAGCAGCAGCTGGAAAGTAAAAGCGGCCAAAACATATTTCTACAACAGTCCTGTTATTGGCTCCAAACCGGGAAAAGCCTACTTAGTGAAAGGCAACAAGGTGGTTTCATTCAAGCAGTTTAGAAATTTTGTAGAATGTTCTTTCACTAATTCAAAGGGAACTGTCACCACGGGGTATATTTTAAAGAAAGATTTAGAGTTGCTGGCGGCCGGAAAGCCTTCGGGCCTCTGATAAGCCTTATTTTTGCCGAATGAGCAATTTCCGGTTTACCCGTTATGATCGGTTTCCGCCGATAGTGAAGAACCTGATCATTATTAATGTGCTGGTGTTTGTAGCGCAGTTGGTTTTTGACAGTGAGTATGCATTAACCTATCGCCTGGCATTGTGGCCTGTCGACACACCCATGTTTAAACCTTACCAGGTTGCCACTCACATGTTTACCCATTCTCCGAATTTCATTTTTCATATTATCATGAATATGCTGGTGCTGTGGATGTTTGGCCGGGTGTTGGAAAATATCTGGGGTGCCAAACGTTTCCTGTTTTTTTACCTGGCCAGTGGTGTGGGGGCAGCTGCGGCACATTTGCTGATGCAGCATTTCATGGGTAAGGGAATACCTGTGCCGGCGGTGGGTGCTTCCGGCGCTATCATGGGGGTATTTGTAGCTTTTGCCTACCTGTTTCCCAATACTGAGCTGATGATCATTCCAATACCTATTCCCATCAAGGCCAAATGGCTGGCGTTGGCCTATATCGCTTTTGACTTGTTTGGCGGTTTTGGCCAGGTAACCGGAGACAATATTGCCCATTTTGCCCACCTTGGCGGGGCCATAACAGGCTTTTTGATCGTTTTTATCTGGAACAAAACCAACCGCCGAACGTTATATTAAATTTCATTTTCCCAATAAAAATCGAGGTTCGTTTTTAAAAAATAACGGACTTTTGATGTTGTTTCAATATGCCCTACACAGAGAATCAATACCGGCAAAGAATAGCTCTTGGCCAGAGTGGTAATTCACTCATGACATTGATCGCCGTTTGCCTGATATTATTTGTTGGCTTTGCTTTCCTTAAAGCTGTCTGGTACTTTCGTTTCCCCAAAGAGACAGCGCTGGCATTATTCAATAAAAATGTGCTGGGCTGGTTTGTAATGCCGGCTGATAACGGCGCACTGCTTTCCAAACCATGGACAGTGTTCACCCATATGTTTGTGCATGATAATATCTGGAAAGTATTTACCAATATGATCTGGTTATGGAGCTTTGGCTACATCATGCAGGACCTTACTGGCAACCGTAAGATCGTTCCCTTGTTCATCTATGGTTCATTGGGCGGAGCTATCGCATTTGTGTTGGCTTATAATTTTCTGCCTTCTCTGCAGGCACAACTGCCTTACGCTGTTTCAACAGGAGCTTCAGCCGGTGTAATGGCTGTTGCCATTGCCACAACACTGGTTTCTCCCGGGTACAGGCTTTTCCCGATGATCGGTGGTGGTATACCTATGTGGATACTTACGTTGATCTATGTAGTCTCAGATCTTGCAACGGTATCTATCAGTGATACCGGCACACTCATAACTCACCTGGCAGGGGCTTTCTCCGGGTTTATGTTTATGTTTTTATTGCGCCGCGGTTATGATGGCAGTAACTGGATAAATAACCTGGCCGATTGGATCAATAATCTTTTCAATCCCAATAAACCTAAAAAGGGAGTCAATATAAAAGAAGAATTATTTTATCGTTCCAATACCGCACCGTACAAACGGACTCCCCATGTAACCCAGGAACGTATCGATGAAATCCTGGACAAGATCAGTCAAAAGGGTTATCATTTTCTGACAGACGAAGAAAAAGATCTGTTGAAGAGGGCCAACGAAGAACTCTGAATGACCACTCATCCTCGTTAAAGCATCCGGTTGCTTTTACAAATCGTAAATTGCAGCAATGGCCAGCAAAATTCGGATATTCACCAAGCGGTTCTTTATTTATTCAAATATAGCGGTGGTGTTTTTCTTTCTGTTGTCCTGCTTGTCGCCTTATCTGAACCCGCAGAAATGGTGGTTCATTTCTTTTTTTGGGCTTGCCTTTCCTTTTTTACTGGTGGCTGTACTTTTTTTCATGGCCGGCTGGCTCATTATCATGCGGCCACGGTATGCACTGATCTCAGGAGTGGCCTTGCTGTTCAGCATTAAAAGCATCCTGGTTTCTTTTGCGTTTAATAGCCCGGGTAGTTTTGAATACAAACGAACTTCCGGCACCATCAGGGTAGTTACCTGGAATGTGGCCCGTTTTATTGAGTTGAAAAAAGTGAACAATAAAGGCAGCGCTACCCGGCTGAAAATGCTGGATCTGCTTAAACAGCAAGAAGCGGATGTGCTCTGCCTCCAGGAATTCCATACTAGTACTAAAGCTGATTATTACGATAATATAACTGCTATTAAGGAAGAGCTGGGTTATCCCTACCATTACTTCAATTTTGACACCGATGGGGATGAAATGTTTTACAGCTCAATTATTTTTTCGAAACACCCGATCGTTGACAGCGGTACGGTGCGGTACCCACGGCCCACATTGCCCGATGTACTGATACATGCCGATATAAAATTCAATAGCGATACTTTCCGGGTCTATACCACGAGGCTTCAGTCCTTACGTTTCAATAAAATGGACTACAAAAACCTGGATAAGATAAAAAGCGGCGACGACAGCCTGATCAGCAATTCNNGGCCTGATTGCTGAGATTACGGGTATCAGTCCGCATCCGGTTATCATCTGCGCTGACCTGAATGAAACTCCTAATTCATATACATACAGAAAAGTGAAAGGCGAGATGCAGGATGCCTTTTTGAAAAAAGGATTTGGTATCGGCAGAACGTTTTCCGGGCTTTCACCCACCCTTCGTATTGATTATATTTTTGCTGACAAACGATTTAAGGTCCGCCAGTTCAACCGGGTAGTAAAAAATTTATCAGATCACTATATGCTGGTTGCGGATGTGGAGTTGAGAAAATAGCTTCAGGTTACAAATAGTAGTGGGTGAGCAACAAATGCTTTTTTATTTCATGAATAAGCTCAATAAATAATGTGCTTGTAGCTCGCAGCCTGAAGCTTAAATTTGCAGCTATGGGTGACTTAAAAGTTTATAATTCCTATTCAAGACAAAAAGAAATCTTTACCTCCATTACTCCCGGTCATGTGGGCATGTATGTGTGCGGACCTACTGTAAGCGGTGAGAGCCATCTTGGTCATGCCCGGCCGTATATTACGTTTGATGTGATCTATCGTTACCTGCAATACCTCGGTTACAAGGTTCGCTATGTAAGGAATATTACCGATGCAGGTCATTTTGAGGAAGAAGGAAGGGAAGCAGTAGATAAGATTGCAACAAAAGCCGTATTGGAAAAACTGGAACCCATGGAACTTGTGACCAAATACACCAATCTCTTTCATTGGGCAATGGAACAATTCAACACATTGAAGCCTTCTATTGAACCAACCGCTACCGGGCATATTGTAGAGCAGATTGAAATGATCAAACAGATTATGGAGGCGGGTTATGCTTATGAAGTGAATGGCTCGGTATACTTCGATGTAAAAAAATATGCAGCGGGCCATGACTATGGCAAACTAAGCGGAAGAGTNNAGACACTGCTGATTTTGCCCTTTGGAAAAATGCAGCACCGGAACATATTATGCGCTGGCAAAGCCCCTGGGGAGTAGGTTATCCCGGCTGGCATATTGAATGCTCTGCCATGGCCACCAAATATCTCGGGGCGCAATTTGACATACATGGCGGCGGCATGGATCTGTTGTTTCCACACCACGAAAGTGAAATTGCGCAGAGTACTATCTGCAATCATTCAGCGCCGGTTCGTTACTGGATACACAATAACATGATCACCATTAACGGCCGCAAAATGGGTAAGAGCTATAACAATGTGATCAAACTGACAGAACTGTTCAGCGGAGACCACCCGATACTGGAAAAAGCCTATCACCCGATGACGGTGCGTTTCTTCATATTGCAAACACATTACCGCAGTACTCTTGATTTCAGTAATGAAGCATTGCAGGCATCAGAGAAAGGTTTGAAAAGATTGTGGGATGCATATGAAAAGCTGGGGAATTTGTCAATAGATGACAGTCAACAGGCCATAGATGCTGAACTGGATGAAAAAATTCGAAAACAAATTGCCGAGTTTGATGAATTTATGAACGATGATTTCAGTACGGCTAAAGTGCTGGCCAATATGTTTGAGATCGTTCCGGTGATCAACTCAATGAAGGATAAGATCATTCCTGTATCAGCTCTTTCTAAACAAACATTTGAATTGCTGCAAACCAGTTTTAAAACATGGTTGGAAGATATTTTTGGATTACAATCTGTCAGTGAAGCAGATAATGCCAAATTGCATGGAGTGATGCAGTTGCTTATTGACATCCGCAAGGAAGCTAAAAGCCGGAAGGACTTTGCTACGTCCGATAAGATTAGAAACCAATTGGCTGCCCTCGGCATTACGCTGAAGGATGAGAAGGGAGGGGAAATGAGCTGGAGCGTTGAGTAATGAATCCAGCAAAGTATTTTGTCAGCCCGGCAGAGGAAACTGCCGGGCTTTTCTTTTTCTCTTAAACAAGGTGACACCCGTTTTATCACAATTCACTCCCCAAAATCAACAGTTCACTCCCTGCTGCTTACCCGCAAGCTGTTTGGTGCTGTTATATTCTTAAACAAAATCAAACAAGTATGAAACTCAAAAATCTTATCAGCAGGACCAGTCTTTTCCTGTTATTGTCAGCACCGGTTGTTTTAATCAGCTGCGACAAAGACGATGATACCGCTACTTCTAACACTATTACAGACATTGTTGTGGCCAATGGTGATTTCAGCACCCTGGAAGCAGCAGTAGTAAGGGCCAATTTGCAGACAACATTAAGCGGTTCGGGACCATTCACTGTTTTTGCACCGGATAATGCTGCCTTTTCAGCAGCCGGAATTACCACATCTGTATTAAACTCATTGTCTCCTGCACAGGTACAAAGTATCCTGCTGTATCACACCCTTGGTTCAAGGGTAAATGCGGCTAATGTACCCGCAGGACCTAATGCTAAAGTAACTACCGCCAGCGGAGACTCTGTATTTGTAACCCGTGATGCAAGAGGTGTTTTTGTAAATGGTATACAGGTTACAACGGCTGATATCAGCGCTGATAATGGGGTGATACACCGTATTGGCCGTGTACTGAACCCTCCGGTAGGTAATATCGTGGAGACTGCCGTTGCCAGCGGACTTGATTCATTGGTAAAAGCAGTTACAAGAGCTACCACAGCCCCGGGCGGTGATCCAACGCTGGCTGGTACTCTGGGTTCAGCTACCCTTACAGTATTTGCTCCCACTAATGCAGCCTTTACACAATTACTTGGCGCCCTGAGCCTTACAGATATTAATCAGATTCCTATCGGTACATTACTGGCAGTACTCCGCTATCATGTGGTAGGCGGAAGGGCCTTCTCTTCTGATCTTACCAACGGAAACCTGGCCATGCTGGCTGGTGGAAACACTACTGTAAGCCTGACCACCGGAGCTACTATCCGTGGCAACGGTAATGGCGGAAATGCCTCAAATATTACCGCGACGAACATTGTGTGCCGGAATGGTGTTGTACACCTGATCGACAGGGTGTTGTTGCCATAACTATATACCTGGCGTACCCTGTATGAAAAACCTCGTCGGTCCCGTCTCAGCAGTGGCGGGACCGATTTATCAATTAGGGTCAAAAATGTTCAACCACCGCTACAGATATCTTTTTATTGGCTTGCTGGCCCTGTATACTTTCCTGAATACAGAGCTCTGCAATGTTTACCACTATTTTGATATTGAGATCGAGTGGTATTATGCATTTCTGACCATCCTGCTTATAACAGGATTTACCTGGGAAGGCAACCGCTTACTGGAGCCTTTTATACAGCAAAAAGTACAGCCACAACGAAACAAGTGGAGATACCTCGGCATCTTTTTTATAGCGGGTAACATTGTTGCTTCTCTCGCCGCAATTGCTGTCGTATATTTTATTGGTAATGTATTGCATGGTTACTCCTGGCAACAAAATCTAAATCCGCTGAAGCTGAATATAATTTATGTCAGTCTTGTCAATTTATTCTTCCATCTTGTCAATGCGATATTCTTTTTCTTCCGGGAATACCGAACCCAGTGGATGGAAGCTGAAGAACTGAGACGCAGTTCTACACAAGCCGAACTGGAAATGGTAAAAAGCCAGATTAATCCTCACTTTTTATTCAATAACCTCAATGTGCTTTCCGGGATGGTGATAAAAGACAATCCCGAAGCCAATAAATTCATTGAGGAATTTTCCAAAGTGTACCGCTATATCCTGAGCAACCAGCAAAAAGAACTGGTGGAGCTTCGCTCAGAATTAGACTTTATCCAACCTTATATATTTCTGCTGAAAAAACGATTTGATAAGGGCCTTGTAATTGATATCAATGTGGCGGACCGGTACAAAAATTTATATGTTGTGCCTGCCGCCCTGCAAATGCTGATTGAAAATGCAATCAAGCATAATGTGGTATCGCAGCACAAGCCTTTGCATATTGATATACATTCCAACGGTAATGAAACACTGGTGGTGAAGAATAACCTGCAGCCAAGAACTGTAAATGAACCATCGAGTCGTATTGGTCTGCAAAATATACGCCGGCGTTATGAGATTGTTAGCGGCCGTGAGGTCGAAATCAAAAAATCAACGACCGACTTTGAAGTTACCTTACCATTATTAAATCTAAACTGACAGACTATGAAGCTCATCATTGTGGAAGACGAAAAACTGGCAGCAGAACGGTTGAAAACACTGGTGAAGGAATATGATCCTTCTATTGAAGTGCTGGCCTGCCTGGAAAGTGTAGAAGAAACCGTACAGTATTTGCGTCATCATGCAGCGCCTGACCTGTTGTTGCTGGATATTCATCTGTCAGATGGACATAGTTTTGAAATATTCAGCCAGGTATATTATAAAGGACCGGTAATCTTTACAACTGCCTATGATCAATATGCTCTTGAGGCCTTCAAAATGTTCAGCATTGATTATATCCTGAAGCCGGTTACCCTGGAAGCATTAGCAACAGCCATGAATAAATTCAGAAACCTGTCGGCCAGTTTTGCCTCGGCTGATTACCGTCAACTAATGCCCCAACTCAGCAGCAGGGAATACAAGAAAAGATTTTTGGGTAAGGTTGGCCAGCGTTTGTTTTTTGTAGATACTTTAGATATTGCCTACTTCCAGGCAGATAATAAAGTAGTGTACCTGGTGGATAAGGAAGGTAACCGCTACGTGGTGGAGCATACTATGGAAAAGCTAATGGCCATGGTAAACCCTTCGGAATTTTTCCGGCTAAACCGGCGGTATATTGTCCGTATCAATGCTATACAACAGGTGAAGCCTTATTTCAACGGAAGGCTGAAACTTTCAGTAAAAGGATCGCAGCAGCCGGAAGAGATGGTGATCAGCCGCGAAAGGGTATCTGAGTTTAAGCAATGGGCCGAAGCATGAAGAGACAGGTTGTAATATAGTACAACCTGTGACCACAACCTTAGTTTTATCTCCTGACCGCCCTTAGCATTTCTCTCTTTCCCGGTGGTCCCGGAATTTTTTCAATCGTAAAGCCTGCTGCTTTCAAGGCCCGCTGCACATCACCTTTGCTGCAATAGGTGACCAATAATCCGCCTTCTGCCATCATACTGTACAGGTTTTCAAAAATTTCTTTTGTCCATAATTCAGGTTGAGCTGCAGGGGCAAAAGCATCGTAATATACTATACTGTATACTTCGTCGGTTGAGAATTCTTGTAAAGTGGTATTATGTTTTGTTAGCCTGAAATACTGGGTGATTTCATACATCTCTCCCCGGCCGCACTGGTGCATTTTCTCAAACAACTGCTGGTATTGCGACAGGTTCAGTTGTTCGCAATAGTTCAGTTGTGCTATTAGAGGTTCATCCAGCGGAAAAGGTTCAATGGCTGTATAGTAGATCCGGTTCTTATGTCTGTCCGCTTCAATCAATGTAAGCAATGCATTCAGCCCGGTGCCAAAACCTATCTCCAGCACCTGGTGTATACCGATGTAGTCAAAGATGCCGGAATCCAACAGGCCTGCTTTAATAAATACATGCTCCGATTCCTGAATGGCGCCATGAACAGAATGATAAGTTACATTCATCTCCGGCACGGAAATAGTATGCGAACCATCTTTTGTGATGACCGGAATTCTTTGCATCCTGCAAAATTCTATATTTATTATTCAATCTGAACACAAGGATGGAATACGTAGCTCATTTGTCGAAGGACAAAAAACTAAAGAGACTGCTGGAAAGCAGTGAACTGCACCAGTTAAAAAAGCGGAAGAATATTTGCACCTATCTCTGTGCCTCCATCATGAGCCAGCAACTCAGTACTAAAGTAGCTACAGTGATACATAACCGTTTCCTTGCATTGTATGGTGGTAAAGAGCCTTTGCCGCAACAGATATTGGATACTCCTTTTGAGAAGTTGAGGAGTATCGGTTTGAGTAATGCCAAAGCGAATTATGTAAAGAATGTAGCACAGTTTGAAATTGATTTTGGCATGGATGCAAAGAGGCTGCACAAAATGGACAATGAAGAAGTGATTGCTTACCTCACACAGATAAAAGGTGTGGGCCGGTGGACCACCGAAATGCTGCTGATGTTTGCCCTTGGCAGGGAAGATGTATTTGCGGTGGATGATCTCGGCATTCAGAATGCCATGATCAGTTTATACAAACTGGATAACAGCCATAAAAAGAAACTGCGGGAAGATATGCTCCGCATATCACAAAAATGGAGCCCCTACCGCACTTATGCCTGCCTGCACCTGTGGCAATGGAAGGATAATACACCTGTTAAAAAAAAGCAGTAATAAAAAACGAAGCAGCAATTGTATTCCGCAGGTTGTCTGCACCAATAAAATAAAGGCATGAAGCAGATCAAAAGTTTTACAGTGGTCTTTTCAGTAATGTTGTTGATTTTCTCCGGCTCCTGCCAGAAAAGCAGCGATGAATGTATTGATGAAAGCCGGATGTCTAACAATCCCTGTACCCTGGAGTACAATCCTGTTTGTGGTTGTGATGGGGTAACTTATTCTAACCCCTGCTTTGCAGACAGGGCTGGTGTAACCCGAACCACACCCGGCGTTTGTCCTTAAAATATTGTAGCTTTCTCACAAATCTTTTCTATGCACAAATGGTTGCCGGCCCTGCTGCTGCCTGTTATGTTTTCGTTTTGCTCCGGTAAACAAAGGTCCGATGAATGGATTTCCCTGTTTGATGGCAAAACACTCCATGGCTGGAAGGTGGGCGCCAATGCTTCTGCATTTAATGTAGAGAATGGCAGTATTGTTGTCAATGGTAATGTGTCGCATTTGTATTATGATGGTNNTCTAATTCCGGGATCTATTTTCATACACAATACCAGGAAAAAGACTGGCCAAAGAAAGGGTATGAAGTACAGGTGAATAATTCACATACCGACTGGCGGCGCACCGGTAGCCTCTGGGCCATACAGGATGTAAAAGAAGTGTATGCAAAGGATAATGAGTGGTTTGCCCTGCATATTACGGTAAAGGAAAAACATATTACCGTTGCTATTAATGATAAAACGGTGGTGGATTACACCGAACCCGATAATGTGCAGCGGGAAGAAGGAATGAAGGATCGCATCATTTCTTCCGGCACTTTTGCTTTGCAGGGGCATGATCCGAAGAGCAAAGTGTATTACCGCAATATCAGGGTAAAGTTGCTTACCTGATGCTAATCATTTCTTTTCAGCTGTAAAAAGGCCATTAAATAATACAATTCTCCATTTATCCGGGTCTTCATAAGTTTTGCTTTTGTCTTCCCAGTAAGGATTTTCTGGTTTAACTGGAAGGCAATTCATAGCCTGCAGCCGATTATTGGCTGCGAAATATTTATCGGGATCATCATAATAAAATACGAGTAGATTTTCCTTGCTTGGTTCGTTTAATAAAGGCTGGTCAATGTGGCAGGTGAATTCAAGATGATATTTACTATCAGGCATTCCCAGCATTACGCCATCATAACCAGCATGCCCGGAAAAACTGCCAATTATTTCCATCCCCAGCCCCTTAGTGTAAAACTCAACTATTTCGGAGAGCCTGTTGGTTGGTCTTGCAATTCGGAATTGTACTGCTTCCATTTTTCTAATTTTTTCAGATTATATAATATTCCTTAGTGTTTTTATTTTTCTCAAGAAATGTGAAAGTAACAGCGAAAATATTATTGCCAATATGGTTACTGTCAAAAATTTTATTTCGGCGGCAGCATTCCAGCTGAGTATCATTTTTTGAAGCATGATGACTATGAGCAGGTGAAAAAGGTAAATCCCATAAGCATTTTCGGACAACAGCCTGCTGGCAAAGTTCATCTTATTGCTATAGTGCCTGAACAGCACTATTATCCCCAGGCTTATTCCCACACATAATAATGATTCGGCCAATGGCTCTGCCAGCCAATGACCGCTGATGGAATGAGGGAGCCAGTACTGAGATGTGTAAGTAACTATGGCAATCATTAAGAAAAATATCCCGGTTTTTAGTTTTATATCAGTCAACCAGCCCAACCTGTTGAAAACGGTACCGATCAGGAAAAGGCTCAGGTATTGCGGGAGGTGTGCTACTTCTACCGGGATGCCCCAGGTTCTCCACTGATCAATGGGGTACTTCAACCGTACTACAGCAGTTGCCAGTGTCAGTAGCAGTATGTAAATAAGAATATAGTATGTGCGGAACGGAACTGCTTTATCGGTGGATGCAGAAAAATGTTTTCCAAAGAGAATTAAGTAAATAAATGAGTAAGCAAGCAATGAGGCTACAAACCATAAATGTCCTGTTGCCAGTGGCGGCTTATTAATATAAGTGTCTGCAAAAAACAGGAAAAGATTCTCTTTGCTGCCGGATAAGAAATAATTGAAAGGAAGAAAAACGAGGAACGTAAAAAACAATAAGGGGATTCCCAGTCTTTTCAACCTGTCTTTTACGAACTGGTATTTTGTTTTACGGCGTATACTGAAAACCATAAAGTACCCGGAAATAAAAAAGTACAAGCCCATCATGTACGAGGCATTGATGAAGAAAAAATCCTGCAGCCATGATGCTTTGGCTTTGTCACTTATTACCCACACACCACCGGTGGGTCCGTATGCCTGGGCGGCGTGATGAGCGACTACAAGACAGGTGAGAAATACTTTGATCTGATCAATATAGGCGATCCTGTTTTTTTGCATAGACTACAAACGATTATTGTAACGGGAAAGCTTCATATGAACGAAACTACGGTATTCGTTTTTTTTCTGACATTATTTAATGTGAAGTTTCATTAAGCACCTGCTCAATAATACTCCCAAACATTTTTATTCCAGTTTCAATGATTGCATCCGGGAAATCATAATCCGCATGGTGCAGGGCCGGATGATGAATACCGGCACCGATACCAAACAGGGCAGAGTTATATTCCGTAGTGTACCAGCCAAAGTCTTCCCCGAATTTGAAAGGCAACGGCTGTTCTTTTATGGAAAGGCCGTTGGCAACAGCTGCTTCTCTTACTATTTGATTGCAGCGGGCATCATTTACAGCGGAAGGAAAGAAATCAAACCAGTTGATATGAAACTGCAGTGAATGTGTGGCGCAGACTTCAACAACGATCATCAGTAATTTTTCTTTCAGCAGCTGCATTTTTTCTTCCGACCAGGTACGGATGGTATAATGCAGTTCGCCCTCGCCGGCGCTGATACCATAGGCCGGAGCCCCCATGCGGCTGTACACCGGGGTGAGCAATGCAAATGATTCGTCTTTCACATCATCATTGATCAGCTCGGCAAAACGCTTTGTGATGAAGGCCATCGCCAACGCCGGGTTGATGCCTTTCTCCGGCTCGGAGGCATGTGATTGTTTTCCCTGCAGGTGAATGACGAGGCTTTGCACGGTGGCAGAAAAACGATTTTCTACAATAATAATTTGATGCACCGGCTCGCCGGGAAGATTGTGCAAGGCAAAAAGATAATCCGGTTTGATGCCGGCGAATGAAGGATCATTCAGTACGGCAGGGGCGCCCTGACCTGTTTCTTCGGCAGGCTGAAAGAGCAATGCAATTTTTCCTTTGGTAAACGATCGTTCTTCAATCCAGCCCATCAACCCTGCTACGATGGCCATGTGCCCGTCNNCCGTGGCCGCCGATGGATGAGATGATGGTGGTTGGTTGATATTGTTGGGCAAAATTAATGATGCGTTGCGCCGTGGACGATTCCTGCCCGGACAGTTCGGGATGCCGGTGCAGTTCTTTGCGAAGGGCTTTTATTTTTTCTGTATTACTCACTGTAATGTGAATCTGTTTGTACCCATATTTTATTTTACCAGCTGATAAATCGTTATCAGTATAGCCACCCCCAGGATGGAAGTGTAAATTAGTTTGTTATGTTTTGCCAGCCATTCGGGCAGGTAAATATCAAAATTGTGTTTGGTGGAGTTTGAATACTTTCTGGCAATAACGGTTAAGGGACAAAAAAACCTGAAGCAAAGCAGTACGATGCCCTCGAGTACAAAAAGGCCATAGCCGATCCATAGCCATTTATCTATTTTATTGGTGATGGCGGCATACAGTAAATAGAAAATGACAATATTGAAGAATATCCAGACGAGGGTATGGATGATCTTGATGATGATAAGTTTGGTGTTTCCTGATAACATACCGGCCGCAACTGGTTTGTTAAAAGTTGCTGATAAAGCAGTGTACTGATGCTGAGATAATGAAGGTAAGAAGTTTTTGACGGGGGTGGAGGATGCGGATGCGGGTTGATTAATTACCAGCCAGATGTCTTTCACCATGCATTCGGGATGCTTAACAGTGAATCCGGGGTGCTTAACAAACAGCCCGGTGCCCTTAACCATGAGTCCGGGGCTTTTCACAGCCGGTTCGGGGTCTTTAACAACGGGTTCGGGATGCTTAACAGCTATTCAGGGGTCTTTAACCATTGCTTCGGGGCCTTTAACAGCCGGTTCGGGGTCTTTGACAGTGAATCCGGGTCGTTTAACAGCCAATCCGGGGTCTTTAACAACGAGTTCGGGTTGGGTGTTTTTTGCGATTAAGGGGATGGTTTTGAGTGCTTTATATTGGATTGAGCAGGGGGAGGATTGTCATTTTAAACGGCCAACGGTTTAGTTTGCGGACAGTCCGGCTGTGTGTTTGTCTGAACCTGGATTTGGGAAGATTATTGGGATTGAGGGGATGATTTATTCCGGTCCCGTACAACTAAGAGAAGCCGGATTTTTTTCTTTTACGGATAGCCGGAGGTTATCGAATAGG
>DEHX01000097.1:49094-49255 GCA_002352145.1 Chitinophagaceae bacterium UBA2789 | reverse complement strand
GCAGCTATGGGACGTTCTTTAAAACTTTCCGGCTCTGTTAGTACCCCTGCAGGAAGCTACACTGGCTGTCTGTATTTTGAAAAAAATGCCCGTAATTACCGAAAAGACCAGGTGTTCTTTAAGCCGGGCATAGGTGTTGTAAAATATATCCAGGAAAAAGC
>DEHX01000097.1:0-48988 GCA_002352145.1 Chitinophagaceae bacterium UBA2789 | reverse complement strand
CAGGCTACCTTTTTGATCAGCGGATCTTCAGTATTGATATTTACTGTAGTCCCATTTCTAAAAACAGTTTTAGAACGGCCGGTAATCTGGTACACATCATCTCTTACGACATTGGTTAGCATACCGGCAATTTGTTTTACTGTTTTAATGCCATCATAAGTGTATCCTCTGCCGTTGGGGAAAGTCACCTTACCATCCAATACTTCCACACTCCATTTATGCAGCATTGGCGGTTCACTCAGGTTTTTGAATATTTTCGTTCCTTCAATATGTACCCTGTTTACATAATAGTTAACAAAGGTCATAGTTACTACAGAACCTGGGCGACGGATAGGCCCTGTGAAGTGCAATACGATCTTGCCACTTCTTACTTTTCCATCACGACCGCGGCAACTGTCGCCAAAGTCAATGGTGACTGTTTTGGGATAAGTGCTGTCGTTTGGTGTAACAGTAATCGTAGCACAGTCGCCAATACGGCCTCGCAATTCAGCAAAATTTGGCAGGAAAACTCTTCCCTGCTCAGATGCAGAACGGCCCTCCAGGCCAAAACCGCCTGCATTACCTTCTTCTTCGGCGGCTGTAAAACCAATATCTTCAGCATCATCAAAACTGGCTTCAGCCTGGGTACTTTCTTCTGAATAAGTGGCGGCTTCTTCTTCAGTTAAAGTTGTAGGTTCGGTTAGACTGGATTCCTTTTGACAGGAGATAACAAAGATGGATAATAAAACAGCGAACATCGCAATCATCATCCGGTTTAGTGTGATAGTTTTCATGGCTATACTTTTGGGGTTTCAAATATTTTTAACGTATGTTTTGAAAAGGATGGAGCAAGAAAGTTTAAAGACCGGCGTAAAATTTTATTTTTTCGTTTGAGATGAAGGAGATCATATACTATATTAAGAGCTATTACAAGGAAACAGACAGAACTATCCTTTTATTGATCAGTTTGTTTACAGCATTTCTGGTCTTTTGTAATTATTATTTTGGACTTGACACATTCATCAGAAAAAAAAATTTATTTGTAGTTAAACTATTTTGCTGGTATGTAGTCTTTGCCGCAGCATTTATTGTCCCCTATTTATTTTATGGTCTCGCAAGGAAAAAGAACCATCTAAAAAACAAAAACTTCTACATTTTACTTGTCGTTACTCCATTAATCTTTGCGTGGAAAATAAGCGTCTCGTTAGTAATATCATTTTCAGAAAATCAAACAAACAATCACTTTTGGAACCAGGTAGGTTATTGGCCGGCACTTGCGATTGTTATTTTTCTCTTACTTTATTTTATATGGAAATTGTATCACGAAGATCAGCCACTTTATGGCCTAAGAACCGGAAACATGGCATGGAAACCTTATTTGTTGATGTTACTAATCATGTTTCCATTAATCACTTTGGCGGCAACACAAAATGATTTTCTTTCAGTATATCCAAAATTGAATTCCGTTTCCTCAGAGGCAATATGGTGGCAAAAGTTATTATTCGAACTATCTTATGGAAGTGATTTCTTCACCATTGAATTTTTTTTCCGGGGGTTCCTCGTACTTGGTTTTGCCAAATGGGTGGGTAAAGATGCCATACTGCCTATGGCCTGTTTTTATTGTACCATTCATTTTGGCAAGCCGTTGGGCGAATGTATCAGTTCTTATTTCGGCGGGCTGCTATTGGGAATCGTTGTATATAATACCCGATCTATCTGGGGAGGACTTATAGTTCATTTAGGAATAGCCTGGATGATGGAAATGACCGGGTTTATTGGTAATCAACTTAAATAAAAAAGCTACAAGCCTGTAAGCCGGATTCTGTCTTGGGCTATCATTTATCTGTCCCGCAAATTACTTTGCAGGATCAATCTGCCTACCCTGGATCTTGAACGAGCAGTTCTCAAACGATCCTATACGTGGCATTTCAGCATGCAAGGTTTACCCGCAATTGATGTTGCCATCAAAAGCTGTGAGCTCTTACCTCACATTTTCACCCTTTCACCCCTCAACCCACTCCAGATGCAGAAATGGGTTGAGGGGTGAGGTTATTTTCTGTGGCACTGTCTGTCACCGGTTTCCCGGAGCCCGGCTATTCACCGGTGCATTGCTCTGTGCTGTCCGGACTTTCCTCCTCTCCTGGAATCGGAGAAGCGATAGCCTGGCTTGTAGCAAGGGTAAAATTAGCCTGCAAAACTCAGTATTGAAAGAATATTTCAGTGGCTCCGTATCCGTAAGCCGGATGAAACTGATTCACAAATGATTTGACCTCTTTTTTAAGCCTTAATATATCATGAATCTCATCCCGAAGCACCCCTTCTCCTACTCCATGTATGACTATTAGTGAAGGTTGATGATGTATAACTGAAAGATGATAATATTTTTCAAATGTTTTCAATTGCAGGCTGAGTATTTCATAATTACTCATATGCTTCCAGTCATCGGTAAGTTTTTCTATATGCAAATCAATTACACTGCGGGGAGATTCTAAATGCTGCCGGGCCTTTGAGGCATCATAAACTTTATAGCCTTTTGCCGCCATACGTCCCATCTCCACAACATCTTCCACAGCTTTATCCGGATATTTTTCAAACAAAAGCTGGGAGAAGGTAGCAAGGTTCTTTTGCTTTAACTCTTCAATTTTGGCAAAGAGTTGCTTTGGCTTTAATTTAACTGATGCTTCAAAGTGACCTGCTTTTTTCTTATCAGGTATTAACAATGAAAACTCAAAATCAAAAGCAGGACTATCGTTCAAATCTTCAAAGGGAATATCATGCAGGTAAAAATCTTCAAATGGTTGTACTGTATTTTTTAGCTCAAAATCGGGCTTACCAAAGAAATGCAGCTTATAAATAAAATTATAAGGTAATGATGTATGATTAACCAGGTGAAGTTTCAGTTCCTCAACGATCACATCTCCGAATTCATCGATATCCATTACCGGTAAAAACGTCAGCCATACTCCATCTTCTACCCTGTTTTGCTCCTGTCTTTTTTCTTTTCGCACATCATCTATATATGTCCTTTCCTTTTTGGCAGATACAGGTTTCTTTTCTGTAAATCGCTTGAAATAAGGAAAATCAACCTGGTCTTTATACACCGGAAAAGATACCCCTTTCACATCTACCATCAGCATTTTATCATTGATGATGTCCACTACTTCCGCCTCCTCATTGGAATGTAAAATCAACACAATATCGCCGATCTGGTATTTCATATTGCAAAAATACAAATGGCACAGCTTCTTCACTGTGCCATTCTATAAATGAAATAGTGAGACATTATTTTCCCTTTGCCAGCTTGCTATTTCTGTAACTATACAGGAAATAAACACATAAGCCTATAGCCAGCCAGATAAGGAACCGCATCCAGACCTTATGTGTTTCCTGGGCCATCAGGTAAAAACAACTCATCATACCCAAAATCGGGATCAACGAAAATCGCTTAACAAAGGCCATCACGGCCATAATAATTGCAATGAGCCAAAAAACAACCATTGGCCAGGTATCTTTTGTCCAGATATCCTCTGTAAAATGGCTGGGAACATTTACCCATATCAGGATTATTCCTGCCAATAAAAGTACAGGGTATATAAACTGAGAATTGATATATGGTACTTTAAACTTGCTTTCAGGCCTGTCCTTTTGCTGTTCTAACGCCAGAACACCTCCGCATACCAGCACAAATGCAAACAAAGTACCGATACTTGTCAGTGATAGCACTTCTCCAAGGTTCAGAAATAAGGCAGGAACTGCCACTACTATACCTGTGAGGATCGTAGAAAAAGAAGGAGTACCGTGCCTGGGATGAATGCGGGAGAAAATTTTGGGCAAAAGGCCATCACGGCTCATACTCATCCAAATTCTGGGTTGTCCCAACTGAAAGACTAATAATACACTGGCAGTAGCGATGATGGCACTTACAGCAACAACCCCGGAAATAAATTTCAGACCTTTTGCATCAAAGACCATTGCCAGGGGATCGCCAACATTTAATGACTTATAGTTTACCATTCCGGTAAGCACCAAAGCCAATAAAACATATACTACTGTACAAATTATCAAAGAATTGATCATACCCTTTGGAAGGTCTCTTTGCGGGTTCTTACACTCCTCTGCCGTGGTAGAAATTGCATCAAAACCAATGTAAGCAAAGAATACAGCAGAAACACCTTTCATTATCCCTCCAAAGCCTTCGGGAGTAAACGGTGACCAGTTACCAGGATTAACATAGACAGAACCAAGTACAATAACAAAGAAGATTACTGCCAGCTTTATAATAACCATAACGTTACTGGCAGAACGGGACTCCTTAATACCAACAAAAACGATATAAGTTATAAGTGCCACAATCAGTAATGCAGGAATATCCATTACTATCTTTAAACCAAATAAATTAGGTGCATTTGTCCAGGCAGATACCGCTTCAGCCGTTGCACCTGCTTTGGCAGTCATGTAATCCATCGTCATCCAGTCCGGAATATGCATTCCGGCAGAGTGAAGCAGGCGGGTAAAATAATCACTCCAGGAAATGGCAACAGCAATATTACCTATGGCATATTCCATTAATAAATCCCACCCAATGATCCATGCGAAAATTTCACCAAAAGCAACATAAGAGTAAGTGTAGGCGCTACCGGAAACGGGAACAGTGGACGCAAACTCAGCATAACACAGTGCTGCAAAGCCGCAGGCAATGGCCGTAAAAATGTAGAGAAACACGACCCCCGGCCCACCGCTGGAAGCAGCGGAGCCAATACCACTGAAAATACCTGCGCCTATTATGGCCGCTACTCCAAAGAAAGTCAGGTCTCTAACCCCTAACACTTTCTTTAAACCTGTAGAGTGCCCGTCGCCCAGGCCGGCCTCTGCTTCATGCAGAATTTTGGCTATAGATTTCTTACGGAAAAGTTGATTTAACATTCTTCAGTTGGTTTTGATGCTTCAAAATAGGAAAAAATTGAAAGCAGTTACAGGTTATTGTAAACAAACTTAATGTTCCCTTTTTACCAGGAACTGCCCCAATTCCTTCAGCGGTTGTTTTCTTTTTGAAACTACAGCAATATCTTCGAGATGTGAAAATGCTTCATCCAGGTATTTGTTCTTTAACTCCAGTGCCCATTCATCCACTTTACAATCCCTGAAAATCTTTAATATCTTTTCCACCTTATCTGGGGCATTTGCTGCGAGCAATTCATTTAGTTCATCTTTCTGCGGATCATTTACAGTCTCAAAAGCATGTATCAGCAAGAATGTTTTTTTATTGGCTAGTATATCACCTCCAACCTGTTTACCAAATTTTTGAGGGTCACCAAAAGCATCGAGATAATCATCCTGTACCTGGAAAGCGATACCCAGTTTTTTTCCAAACTCATACAGCAGGTTTTGATTTCTTTCTCCTGCCCCACCTAATATGGCCCCCATCTTAAGACTGGCTGCTAATAATACAGAAGTTTTTAGTTCAATCATACGCAGGTAATCATCCAGTTTTACTGTTTCTTTTTTCTCAAAATCCATATCCCATTGCTGGCCTTCACAAACTTCAGCAGCTGTTTTATTAAACAAATGAAGTATAGGATGCTGAAACTCCAGTTGAACCTTTTCCAGTTGCTGGTAAGCTTTCACCAGCATCACATCACCGGCCAGCAGGGCGACATTCTCCCCATATTTTGCATGAATTGTTTCCATTCCCCTTCTCAAAGGAGCTTTATCCATTATATCATCATGTATCAGGGTAAAATTGTGAAACAACTCAATAGCCGAGCCCACCTCCCACGCATCAGTTTTTATATCATCAAACAATTCGTTGCCCATCAAACACAGCACCGGGCGGATTCGTTTGCCACCTAATTTTAAAAAATATTCATTAGGTTGATACAGGCTGGCAGGCTCAGCAGGGAAATGCTGCTGCTCAAAATGAAGAGCAAATTTCCTGGATAGCAGTTCGAAGGATTGCATAGGTGTAAATATATTCCGAAAAAATGTTGTGTACAAAGTAAGAAAAAGAATGCCTGTAAATCAATTTTGCAGATATTTACTGCCATAAATAACCAATTACAATTTAATGAACCACTTTTTAAGCATAGCTGTTTTTGTAGCATGTACTACTACCAAAGCATTAGGGCAAGCTAATACAGATACCAATAAATCAAGCATCCCTATGATGTTTACCTATTCACTAATAGATTCAAATACTCTGACAGACGTCAATGGAAAAACGGATACATCTGGCACTCCGGACAATAGTGCTGAAAAAGTATTTGAACGGGTGGAGATTGAAGCCAGTTTTCCAGGTGGTGATGCCATTTGGAGAAGGTATTTAGAAAGAAACCTTGATGGCTCAACACCCACAAAAAATGGTGCACCCGAGGGCACTTACACAGTAGTAGTTCAGTTTATTGTAGATAAAGAGGGAAATATTTCAGATGTAAAAGCATTGACCAATCATGGTTATGGCATGGAAGCTGAGGTTGTCCGTGTCATAAAAAAGGGCCCAAAATGGTCACCTGCTATTCAGGACGGCAGACTTGTAAAAGCCTACAGAAAGCAACCTGTAACCTTTATGGTTATCAGTGAGAAAAAAACGAAGAAAAACAAGAAGCAGGATTAATAAATTAGTTCTGATGAGGCTGTTTTTATAAACAGTTGTTTTTGTTCTGCTTTTTCCACCCTTCCAATTACCTGTGCATCCACACCAAAAGATTTTGAGACACTGATAATCGAGTCAGCGTTTCCTTCATTGGTATAAATTTCCAGCCTGGTACCCATATTAAATACCTGGTACATTTCCCGGTCATCAGCTTTGCTGGCTTCTTGTATCAATCTGAAAATTACCGGCGGAGCAAATAAATTATCTTTTACTATACGAACATTCTCCGGCACATATTTCAGGCATTTGGTTTGTCCGCCACCGCTGCAATGAACCAACCCGTTAATGGTTTCAAAATGATCTTCAAGCAATTTTTTCATGACTGGCGCAAATGTCCGGGTAGGGCTTAAGAGCAACCTGCCTGCTTCAAATGACTGGTTATCATCCTTCACCATATCTGTCACTCTGTTCTGACCAATATAAACTACTGATTCGTCCAGCGAGGTGTCATAGCTCTCTGGAAACCGGGCTCCATATGTTTTATGTAATACATCATGCCTTGCACTGGTAAGCCCGTTACTGGCGATACCACTGTTATAGGAAGATTCGTAATTAGCCTTACCAAAGCCTGCCAGGCCCACAATCACATTGCCGGGCTTAATTTTCTCATTGGTGATCAATTTATCTTTCGGCCATCTTGCCGTCATTGTTCCGTTAACAGCAATAGTACGTACCACATCACCTACATCAGCAGTTTCGCCGCCCATAAAGCTGATGTTTACACCAAAATCCTTCATGGTATTGAAAAAATCCTGCGTACCGTTGATCACTGCTTCCAATACCTCTGCCGGTATAACATTCTTATTCCTGTCTATAGTTGAAGAAAAAAGGATGTTGTCAAAAATGCCCACGCAAAGAAGGTCATCCAGGTTCATCACAATAGCATCCTGTGCAATGCCTTTCCATACTGAAATATCACCAGTTTCTTTCCAATACAGGTAAGCCAGAATACTCTTGGTGCCAGCCCCATCAGCATGCATTACATTCACCCATGCATCATCTCCACATAAAACATCGGGATAAATTTTACAAAAAGCTTTGGGGAAAAGGCCTTTGTCTAACTTTTTGGTAGCCTCATGCACCTCTTCTTTCTGTGCAGAAACCCCTCTTTTACTATATAAACTCATAATTGTAAATACCCGGCAAATCTAATGTTCAAATCCCAATACGCAGTTACCAATTTATCAAGTAGTTTTGCCCACTCAATTATGAAAATACATCGTGATATAGAGCAACTTCCGCTTTTTCAAAACGCAGTTATTACCATCGGCACTTTTGACGGTGTACATATGGGACACAGGCAGATAATCGATAAACTGAAGTCAGAAGCAAAAGCCATTAATGGCGAAACCGTTATTATCACCTTTCACCCCCATCCCAGAAAAGTTGTATCGTCTGCTATCTTAGGTATCCGTTTAATTAATACCCTAGAAGAAAGAATTGAACTGCTGGAAGGGTTGGGCATCGACCACCTTGTAATTGTTCCCTTTACAGATGCTTTTGCCAACCAGCCTGCAGAGGATTATGTAAAAAACTTCCTTATTGACAAGTTTCATCCCAGCACTATTATTATTGGTTATGATCACCGGTTTGGCAGGGACCGGCTGGGAGATTATCGCTTGCTGGAAAAAATGGCCAACATCTTTGATTATAAATTGAAAGAGATTCCCAAACATATCCTGGAGAACATTTCCATAAGTTCCACCAATATCAGAGAGGCCATTCTGCACAGCGATATCACTACAGCCAACAGGTTACTGGGGTATGAGTTCTTTTTTTCCGGAGAGGTAGTGCATGGTGATAAATTGGGACGTAAACTGGGATATCCAACGGCTAATCTGAGAATTCAAAATGAGGAAAAAATAATACCTGGAAATGGCATTTATGCTGTATACGCAAAATCCGAAGAAACTGCACAAACGCTAAAAGGCATGATGAGTATCGGGTTCCGCCCTACGGTTGATGGTAAAAAAAGAGTAGTTGAGGTTAACCTGTTTGATTTTGATAAAGAAATTTACGGGCAAACGCTGAAGGTATATGTTAAATCGTTTTTAAGAGAAGAAGTAAAGTATGATAGCCTCGAAGCACTGGTAAACCAAATTGACCAGGACAAGATTAACAGTTTGAAAGTACTGTAAAAGGATATAAGAAAAGGCAACCTTTCAGAGTTGCCTTTTCTTACTTTATATTTTTTCTATACTAGTATTTGATTTTATATTCCAGTTTTGAAGGATCTGCAAAAAAATCATCAAGGTCAGCAGTAATTGTTACCTTCTTTTTGTCATCCGATAATTTCACACCTTTCCCTTCAGCTTTTTGAGCCGGTCTTGGCAGGTTAATCACATAGGTTGCTTTCATGGAAAGACCCATAGCCGATGCTTCCTTCATCCCCTTCAGAAACTCATCACTCTCTACTCCTGCATATTTATCCTTATCCAATTTACGGGTAAGTTCACCTTCGGAGAACTCATATTTATAATAATCATCGAAACTGCTTGTTTCAGGTATTTCATTATTACCACCCACCGGTGAGCCATCGGCCATTTGTTCCTTCATCGCTTCAGACATGGCTTTACCAGAAAGCTTGCTGATCATTGTAATGTCTGAGGGCTTGCTAAAAGGAAGAGAGAGGCTGGTTAGGAATTTTTCATCCTTAATATTCATGTTCACTCTCAGGGATCCTTTGCGCAGTATTTCCTTCTCTTCAGGAGTCAGGTTAGGAATGCTATCAGCACCCTGTGCCATGGAAATAACGGTATCCTTGGCCATGTCACCTGCTTTTTCAAGATCTCCAGCTCCGCCCATTTGTTTGGCCAGACCAATGAGAGCACTAAAATCATTGGTGTTTACAACCGTGCCGCTTCCGTCCTCATTGATGGTAATTTCCTGTGTTGTTTCAAGGCAGCCGGCAAGTAAAAAAGTAAAAGCAAAAAAGGAGAAGAGTAATTTTTTCATGATTTGTTTTTTATTGCTTATTGAATTCAAATGTTTTTAGTATTTGTTCAAGAAGATGTACGTTAAATTTGAAAAGTTGCACAAAGAAAGGGCTTTTGGTGGTAGGTCACAAATTGTTCAGGCCATCATTTTTACGACCATTTCCTTCATCAGACTTGCGTCTTCAGTAGTCGAACTGCCCACTCCTATACTTTTAAGGTTGTAGCTATGCAGTAAGAGAAGGGCTCGTTCCACACCGGGATAAGTATATAAACGGGCGGCCTGCAAATATTCCTTCATAAAGTATGGATTCACTCCAATAGCCGTAGCAATGGTTTTTTCATCAGTAGTACCTGTACCAAATATCATAAATACCTTACTGAAAAAACTGTAAATAGAAGGTAGTACCAGTTGAATCGGGCCGGCCTTGGGGTTAGCTTCAAAATACTGGATAATGCGAATACTTCTCGCCAGATCTTTTGCCGCCAGTGCGGCTTGAAGCTCAAATACATTATAATCCTTACTTACCCCTATATAGTTCTCAATATCATCTTCTGTAATATTTGTTCTTTTACTCAGGTTTACTGATAGTTTATTAATCTCATTTTCTATCCTTGACAGATCATTACCAATATGATCCACCAGCAATGCAAGCCCCATGGGAGTAATTGTTAACCCTTTGGAATGTACTAAATTTTGTGTCCATTCGGGTACCTCACGATCATACAGTTTTTTGGTGGTCACCATTACACCTTTTTCTTTAACCAGCTTGGCAAATTTCTTTCGGGCATCCAGTTTTTTCTCTTTATAAGAAACCACAAATACAGTTGACGTCAGCGGATTTTCCACATACGCTTCCAGTTTTTCAATGTCACGCATTTGTTGCGCTTCTTTTAGCAACACTACCTGTCTTTCTGCAAACATCGGATAGCGACGGCAGGCGTTAATGATATCTGCCCAATTTGCATCTTTACCATAAAAAATACTGAGATTGAACGAAGCCTCACTTTCCGGCAGAATATTATGTTCTGCATAATCGATGACCTTGTCAATAAAATACTCCTCTTCCCCTTCCAACCAGTAAATTGGCTTAAAAGAGTTCTTTTTCCAATCATCTAATATCTTTTGCACACTCATAAGCCACTAAATTACAGGCTTTCAGGCTTGGATATAGCAATAAAAATCCACGGTTGTGAAAAAGGTGCCGGATTTTCTGGCACGGTTTTAGAAATTTCAGTGCCCGGATAAGTTTTTTTAACAGGAAATAAAAAAAACGGATGCAACGGCTGAAGTACCTTGCAGCCGGATTCAGTAATCCTTATAAAATCATTTACAAAAAATCTAAATTCCTTAATATGGCAGAGACAAACTACCCTTCCGCTACAGGAAGTACACCGGTTCAGCCGGCAAAGAACAACAATTCCAAAAACATCATCATTGGAGCCCTGGCTGCAGTGGTACTGGGATCATGGGGTTACTTTTTATGGGACAAGAATAAGTCCAGTGAAAAGATTTCCAATCAGCAAACACAGATAACATCTCTTGATTCAGCAAAAACAGAGATTCAAATGGAGTTTGATAATGCGCTGGCACGCCTTGATTCTGTGACTGGCGCCAACAACAATCTCCAGGGCCAGTTGGCTGACAGGCAAAAAGAAATTGATGCTAAAAAGGCTGAGATACGTAAAATTTTAAATGACAAAAACGCCACTCAATCACAATTGGCCAAGGCCAAATCGATGATTAATGAGCTGAATGAAAAAATCTCTACATTGGAAGCAGAAGTAGCACGGCTGACCGGTGAAAATGAGCAGTTGACAGCTGATAATACTACATTAAAGCAAGAAAAATCAGACCTTGAGCAAAACCTCACCTTAACAAAGACCGAAAAAGAGAATCTCGAGAAAACAGTTGATGTAGGTTCTACATTTAGCGCATCCAACATCCAGGTTACTCCTGTTAATGAGAAAAAAGGTGGTAAAGAGAAAAATACCACTACCGCTAAAAGAGTAGACAAGCTTGTTGTTTCTTTTGACGTGGAGAACCGTATAGCCAAATCCGGGCCGGCGGATATGTATCTTATCGTAACAGCCCCTGACGGTAAAATAATTTCTGAAAATGGCAATGTGCTCAATACCCGTACAGACGGCGATAAAAACTTTACTGCTAAGATACCGGTGAATTATGAACAAGGCACCCGTAAATCAGTTCAGTTCCCGATTCAGCAAAATGACTTCATGACAGGTAATTATAAAGTTGAAATTTATCATAATGGCTTCAAAATCGGCGAAGGTGTGAGAAGCCTGAAAAAAGGTGGTTTATTCGGTTAAAAGCAGTTAACTCCTGCAACAAAAGCCGTCCTGATTCATCAGACGGCTTTTTGTTTTACAGTGAAACACACATCTTTTACACATATTACTCCGGTGAGACAAGAAGGCATAATTACTGCTTACCAATGCAGTAATTTTATTCAACCAATAAACTCACCATGATAATATCAAAGTTTTGCAGACAGCTGGGAACGGTTAGTTTTTTGCTTATCTGTACGACTGCTTTTACACAAAGCAGTATTAAGACCAAATACAGTAATTCAACTGTTTATTCTGGTATTGAAGTCGGCTCTAAAGGAGTGAAGATGAGTGTAATTGAAGTAGGTAAGAACGCCAAAAGCAGCGGGGCTATCGCCATTCTGAAAGATAGTTCCGTGAATACCGATTTCATCAGTTTTACCGACGAAACATTTTCAGCCACCCTTAATGGTCTTACCGGGTTGTTTAATAAAGCGGTTAAGGACTATCAAATACCTTCCAGTAAAATATTTACAGTTCTCAGCAGCGGTGTTAAAATGCAAGCTGAAAAGGACCAGAAAACTGCCTGGATGCAAAGACTTATCGATTCATTCAGGATAAGGATAAATGAACCCCAGCGTCAAGTAGAGGTAGTTGATGTATTACAGGAGGCTCGCCTTTCACATCTTGGCATTGTACCTGATAGCCGCAGGTTTACTACTTTTTTGATCGATATTGGCAGTGGTAATACCAAAGGAGGCTTTTTCCCTTACGGGAATACAAAAGATTTTAAACTCTTCCAGGTTAATTGGGGCACTAAGAGCACAACCAATGAAACGGATAAAAGATGCGAAAATGATAAGAGCCTGGCAAATTTCAACAAGCAATTATTCAGGGTACTGGCGGCAGCAGAAAATTCAGAAATTATTTATGCTGTTAATGCCAGCGGCGCTTATCCTTTGAGTGATAATATTGCTGTTAGTGGAGGCATAGCTTGGGCAATTGCCACTCTTACCCATCCTGAATTAATAGACAACCCTGTAGTATCTGTAACGTTCGATGAGATCAGAAAATTCTCCGAAAAACTTTACACTAACTTCCCGGTATATTCTGCTTCTTTCCTTGCAGGAAACATTAACCGTGCCAATGAAAAAGATGCAGTGATAAAAGAGGTGACTAGGGTTCACCAGGTTTTTGATCAGAAATCACTGATGGCAGGTTGTGGCCTTTTGCTCAAGATAATGAGGCAATTTGAATCTGCCTTTGACACAAAACATTTCTATCTCGTAAAAAATGGGCAGGTTGGATGGGTTTCGGCGTATGTTGACCAGCAGTTAACCAAATAAGTAGTTTAATTGTAATGAAAGATACCAAGAGCCTTTTGCTGCTTATGTTGTCAGTTGGGTTAACGGGCACTTGGGTTTATCATCTTTACGACAAGACCCAATACACCAAAATCAGGAGGGAGATTTTTGTAAAAGATTCTCTGGCTGTGGCACAGGGTGTGCAGGATTCCCTTCATAAAATCTATTCACAAACTATTGATGAACTTGATGCCCGGCTTGATTCTTCCCGAACATCAGCAGGTCTACTTAAAGGCGAGCTAAGTAACAAACTGGCTGAAATTTACCGATTAAGAACAGAGATAGCGGCAATCCTGAAAAAGAATGACGTAAAACGAGAAGACCTGGCATTGGCCCGAAAGAAAACTATTGAACTGCAACAACTGGTTCAGGAGTTACAAAGTAAAAATTATACAATTGAAGAAGAAAAGCAGCAAATTTCTGCCACCCTTGATAAAGTAAATATCCAGGTAAAAAGCCTGGAAGGGAATATGCAGGAATTAACCCGGGAAAACAAAGCGCTGGCAGAAAAAGTGAGCCTTGCCTCCACCTTTGTCACTACCGAACTCAACCTTGTGCCAGTTACTTTAAAAAGAGATAAGGAACTTGAAACAAATTCTGCCTCCAAAACAAGCAAATTGGTGGTATCATTTGGCGTAAAAAATAATATCAGCGATTATGACAATGCAGAGCTTTATATTGTGGTTAATCAGCCTGATGGCAATGTAATGACTATTGATGCATGGGAATCTTCTTCTACAATAGATACCCGCAATGAAGGGAAAAAGCGGTACACCCGGAAGATAAAATTCGAATATCAAAAGGGGGAAAACAAAAAACTCTCCTTCTCACTGAACCCCGAAGATTACCAAAAAGGGACATATACAGTTCAGTTATATCATAATGGGCTTATGATAGGGCAAACTTCAAAAACACTAAACTAAGCTTGTACTTTTCTCTTCTTAGCCACTCTCACCCATTAGTCTAAGAATTTAATACAAATAAGAATCCCCCGCTGATGCGGGGGATTAGTTATACTTATAACCCAATATCAATTATTAAAACAGGTTGTAACCATAGCTCATATAGTATAAGCCCCCTACTGCAGGGCTTCCAAAACCAGTCCTAGCATAGAAGTTACCAAGGTTAGTTCCACCTATCCGAAATACACTCTTTGTACCCTGGGGACGGTAAGTAACCTGGGCATCCCACCATCCGAAGTAAGGAAGTGTACCACTAACGAAGGTTCCTTCATAGTAGTTATTATCCTGCCATTTGAATACCACGTTAAAGCCTATATTCTTATAAGCATTATCGTTCCTCAAACCTACGTTGAAACGGTATTTAGGTGCATTGAAGAATGTAACAACACTTGGATCAACATTTTTAAGGTAATCAGAGAATACGTTTCCATAGAAAAAGTAATTCTTAATCGCCTGGTATTCTACGCCTATACCCCAGCCCTGGGATTTTATAACATCTTTTGAGTTTTGTACATAAGAAACGTTGGTACTGCTGTATGGAGAGTACAATTCAAAATTGGCTCCGTTACGAGACTGTACCACTGCTTCGCTAACAAGGAAATTAGCATAACGGCTGTAGTATACATAAGCATCCACCAGTAATTTCTTACCAATTACACCTTTATAACCCAATTCATATGATTTCACAGTTTCCGGTGTTACAGGGTTGTACTGTGCTCTAACCAGGCGGCTTGAATCTGCCAGTGTACCGGAACGGTAAGCTAATACACTTGCTGCAGTATAGCCGGGTAAAGTTGAATTCAATTTATAATAGGTCTGAAATTCAGGCAAAGCACCCATCAAAGTACCAGATCCTGTTACAAGGCTGATATATTGGTTTTGGTTGGATGGGAAGCGGTAAGCTGACTGATAAGAAAGACGGATAAAGTTGTCTTTTACAACCTTTAACACCGCAGTAAACCTTGGAGTAAACCGTGGATCAAAATTTGTTTGCTTATCGAAACGGCCTGATGCACTCAATGTAAGATAATCGTTGAACAGGCTTTTCTTTAACTGAATAAATGCACCATATTCGTTTATCCTGATAACCTGGTTAGTATCAGCAAAAATGGTACCCTGAGAATTCATTACCCATTGTTTCCAGCTAACACCAGCTACTACATCAATTACCTTAGAGAATTTGAATATTTCAGAAATATTGAACTGTGCATCAGAAGCCCATAAATCTGATTTATCCAGGAATAAGGCTCCGCCCCTTCTGATTGGGGTTTTCTTAATCACGGCAGCTACAGAATCAAAGGCCTTTGTTCCGGGCACCCAGCGACCAACGTCAGCAGAAGCCCTTGCGGCTTGATGCAGTTGGAAATCGCTTGGGAATTGACCAGCAACACCATTCAACCTGCGTCCCTCTGAGAAAGTACCAATATAAAGCGGGAACCAGGCAGAGCTGGCTCTGTATGATTCATTAAGGAATGCGCCCAATGCTGATGCATTGTATGAATCACCTGCATTTTCCTGGGTTGTGTAACCACGGATAAACCAGTTTTTAGAACGAAACTCCAATTTATGCTGTGCCATCTTAAGGTTACGCAGAGAATAACGGTCAGCTCCGGTATAAACTGTTGTACCTGTACCAAGGTAGCTGTTCAATGAAACCTCCAGGTTATTGGTTATTTTATAATGTAAACCAGCTGTCAGCTTGAAGTTCATTGTATTGTAATCAACCAGTTGATCTTCCTGGTAACCAGTTCTTGAAACACTAGCTTTATTAAAGTAATTATTTCTTAAACCAATATAGAAAGGCATCATTTGCTGTACGGCAGCCTGTGCTGTAGGGCCCAACGCAGCAAGAGAAGTTATGAAAGTGGAGATTTGCGCATTTGTAGGGTATTGAGGATTGCCAATAGCTGTGAAATATGTATTAGCAGCATTAACGACATCAAAACCTCCAGGTATGATAACGGAAGAGGCAGCAAGTATTTGCCTTCTGGTTTGATCCTGTACGAAATAGGCAAAACCGTTCATATCAGCACTGGTCTCATCTCCATAGATGTTGATACCATTAAAGTTGGGGTCATTTTGGCGGTTGCCGCCCACCACTTTACTTAAAATACCGATCTGTTGTTTATTTCTGTAATCCTCAGCTTCCCAATCGCTACCTTTTACTAACTGGGCTGCGAGTTTTATACCAAATTTGTTTTTGTAAGCTTTTGCCCAACGGAAATTCCAGTCATAGAAAGGAGCTGCGTTACGCTGCTTTCCGTCAACATGCATAATACCTTGCTTGACATTGAAGCTTAGACCCTGGTATTTGAATGGATTCTTTGTCGTAACCAATACAGTTCCGTTCATACCACCAGAGCCATACAATGCTGAAGAGGCGCCGGAGAGAACTTCTACGTTGTCTACATCCAGATCAGAGGGTCCTACTACACTACCTACAGAAAAGTTCAAACCGGGAGCCTGGTTATCCATTCCATCAATCAACTGATTCAAACGAAGGTTACCTGAACTAACAAATCCACGGGTAGTAATTGTTCGGAAAGTTAAACTGGCAGTATGCACATCTACACCTTTCAGGTTTCCGATTGCCTCATAATAGTTGGGCGCCGGCATATTACGGAGAGCAGTTGTACTGAGTCTTTCTACCGTAACGGGAGACTCCAGTAAACGCTGTGGAGCACGGGCAGCAGCAACAACTACTTCTTGTCCAAGCGCAGTATTCACTTTAAAATCAACCGCAACAGGCTGAGAGGCATCGGATACGGTTACTTCCTGGCTGTCAAAACCAACAGAAGTAAATACTAATACTACGGGAAGTTTGGGTACTGTAAGGGTGAATTCACCATCGGAATTTGTGTAAGTACCCCGGCTGGTACCTTTTACGGCTACAGATACAGCAGGTACACCCTCTTTGGTGGTGCTGTTTTTTACTGTACCTGAAATGGTTATGGATTGTGCATAAGCACTAAAAGAAATAAGGCAAGCCATCAACCATGCAGCCAAAAAGCTATAGCTTTTTCTCATAATAGGGATTTTTAGTTTTGGAATTTGGCGGAAAAATAAGCATTGTAAAGTTTATCTAAAAATTTAATTTTTAAGGGGAAAGGATAAATTGTTGAAATCTTAAACACCCCCAGATTGGCCGGTTTTTAGGCCCGTCCTATATTCGGTTTATGAGTCAATTTTCGTTTCCTGGCCAAACCGGTTTTTACCGCGGCAAGGTCCGGGATGTGTATAGTATCGGTGACCAATGGCTGGTAATGGTCGCTTCTGACAGGATCTCAGCTTTTGATGTTATCCTTCCCCGTCCTGTACCCTTTAAAGGACAGGTTTTAAACCAGATTGCTGCATATATGCTAAATGCAACAAAGGATATTTGTCCCAACTGGTTGGTTAGCGTTCCCGCCCCAAATGTTTCCGTCGGAAAAAAATGTGTGCCTTATAAAATAGAAATGGTAGTTCGGGGAAATCTGACGGGACATGCCTGGCGAACATATGCTTCAGGCAAGAGAATACTTTGTGGTGCGGTTATGCAGGAAGGAATGAAAGAAAACGATTACTTCCCCTCCCCTATCATTACCCCCAGCACCAAGGCCTCTGAGGGGCATGATGAAGATATTTCACCGGAGGAAATCATTGATAAGGGACTTGCAACCAGGGAGGAATGGGAGGTATTAAGCAACTATGCTCTCCGGCTCTTTGAACGAGGCAAAGAAATCGCAGCAAAACGGGGGCTCATATTGGTAGATACCAAATACGAATTTGGGAAGCTGGAAAATGAAATTGTATTGATGGATGAGATACACACCCCCGATTCCTCGAGGTATTTTTATGCAGAAGGTTTTGAAGACCGTCAGAAAAAGGGAGAACGCCAAAAACAGTTAAGTAAAGAGTTCGTCAGGGAATGGCTGATAGCTAACAACTTTATGGGCAAAGAAGGACAAACTGTTCCGGAGATGACTGATGACTGGGTGGAAACTATTTCCAAAAGGTATATTGAGCTTTATGAGAAAGTAATTGGCAAACCTTTTATACCTGAAAAAATCAGTGATGACGATTTATATAATAGAGTGACTAATTGCCTTAGTACTTTAATATAAAAAGGAGCGGTTTGTTAAACCGCTCCTTTAAGTTTATCCATGTCAGTTATTTTTTCTTAATAACTGTTGATGTCTTGAATTCTCTTTTGGTGCCTTTTCCGTAGAGAGGGCAATAGTAATCCAGGGCATCCTGGGCTTCATTATATGTTAACCAATAATCGGTTACTGTACCGGTAAAGACCACCCCTGTTGAATAGTTGTACATGTCACGAGTTCCCTGGCTGCTGAAGTTTCCATAAACAATAGATCCTTCAAAAGGCTTGTAACCGCCGTAACTGCGCACAATATTGTACCCATAATAGGTTTCAACTACATAATAGTTGCAGTAGCTGTCACTGTACACAACTTCGCCTTGTTCTTTAGACAACCAATAGTTTTCATTACTGCTTACAATAGTTGTATCCCTAAAACAACTGCTGAGTAAAATTACAAGAGCTAATAATGAAAGAACCGGAAGAGTAAATATCTTTTTCATGGCTTTTGATTTGATAGTTTAAAAATCTGTTTCCGATTACTACAATGATAAGATTGTGCCAGACCTTGCCAAAGCATGCACAGGTTTGTTAAAATCATTTTAATAAGAGATATTCACTTTCTGAAAGAAATGTTATGAAGATTCTAGTATTACTCTGTGTTTTCTTTTTATCAAAACCTTCAGTATGCCAGGAGTTTTACCTGCTGATAGGCACATATGATTCACCCGGCAGCGAAGGCATATATATTTATCGCTTCAATGCTGATAATGGAACCGCTAAACCAGTCCGCCATATAAAGACTTCTAACCCCTCCTATCTCACTATATCAAATGACGAAAGATTTGTTTATTCTGTGAACGAAAACGGAAAGAATGGAAACGGAGGCGAAGTCACATCCTTTTCATTTGATAAAAAGAATGGCCGGCTATCTTATGTTAATACACAGTCATCTGGAGGTGACCACCCTTGTTACATTGAAATGGATAAAACCGGGAAATGGGTGTTCGCCGGCAACTATAGCTCTGGCAATCTCGCTGTCTTTCCGGTAAGAAAAGATGGCGGATTAAGTTCCGCAGACACTCTCATTCAACATACAGGGCAAGGCATAAATGAAAAGCGGCAAAAAGGGCCACATGTTCATTGTACGGTCCTTTCGCCGGATAATAAATGGTTGCTGGTACCAGATCTTGGTATTGATAAAACCATGATTTATCGTTTTGATGCCGGCACAGGTAAATTGTCAACCGGTAAACAAAAATATATAGCATCGGATCCGGGAGCCGGACCAAGGCATTTTGTTTTTCATCCCAATAATAAAGTGGGATACCTTATTGAAGAGTTAAGCGGTACTGTAGCAGCACACAAATTTAAACAAGGAAGATTTAAAAGAATACAAAGGGTTTCCACTTTGGTTGAAGGCGACAGTAGCTTTGCCGGAAGCGCTGATTTACACATTTCACCAGATGGGAAATTTTTATACGCCTCCAACCGGGGAAACATAAATAATATTGCGATTTTCTCTTTAAATAATAAAGGTAAGCTCAATCTGATAGGACACCAGCCAACCCTGGGAAACACTCCCCGTCATTTCAATTTTGACCCGACTGGTACATACCTTTTGGTTTGTAATCAAAACAGTAATGAGATTGTCATCTTTAAAAGAGATATAAATACAGGGCAACTTACTGATTCAGGTAAAAGAATACCTATTGGTAAACCGGTTTGCATCAAATGGATAATGCCCTGATGAGATCAACTATGGCCTCGGGGAAACAGCCGTTGCCTTGATTTGTTAAAAATATGTTGCCCTTTATCAATCCCCTTCCGGAGTTCTTTCCTTCTTTCGGACGGAAGATGAATGGTATCCTGGCATTCCTTACTGCAACAGCCTTCATATTTTGCAGCACATTCATCACATTGAATGAAAAGCAGGTGGCAACCGTCGTTTTTACAATTGGTATGGGTATCAGCTGGCTTTCCACATTGATGGCAGTTTGCAATGATGTCATCAGTGATCCGTTCTCCTAACCTGTCATCAAAAACAAAGTTTTTACCTATGAACTTATTGGGCAACCCTTTTTCCTTAACCTGCCTTGCATAATTGATAATACCACCCTCCAGGTGAAAAACGTTCTTAAACCCCTTGTGCAGCATATAGGCCGAAGCTTTTTCACAACGAATACCACCAGTACAATACATAATAATATTGGTATCCCTTTTATCTTTCATCATGTCTACTGCCATAGGTAACTGTTCCCTGAATGTATCAGAGGGCACCTCAATGGCATTCAGAAAATGACCAACCTCATACTCATAATAATTTCTCATATCTATTACAACCGTATCAGGGTCTTCAGTCAATTTATTAAACTGTTCGGCATTTACATATTTACCTTTATTGCCCATGTCAAACTCCGGGTCTTCAATACCATCTGCCACAATCTTTTTACGTACTTTAACATCTAATACAAAAAAGGATTTGCCATCATCATCAACAGCCAGGTTCAGCCTTACTCCATTAAGAGGCTCGATTGAATACAAATAACTTCTAAACTTATCAAGATTGTCAGACGGAACACTGATCTGTGCATTAATTCCTTCCTCAGCTACATAAATTCTTCCCAACACCCCAATTTCCTTTAAATCCCGGTATAAGACATTGCGGAATTCCTGGGGATTTTGAATTTTAAAATAACAGTAAAACGAAATCGTCGTTCTTGGTGTGGGATCGTTTAAAACAGCTTCTTTCAACTCCTTTCTGGAGATGCGGTTGTGTAATTGTGCCATATAATTTGAATTTTAATTCATCCCGTAAAACCGGGACAGGCTTTGAACCCCAATTGCAGGTTGGGCAAAATTCTAAAGCGGTGCAAAGATATGTAAGTAGTCAAAAAAAGCTGTCCGCTATTTTTGTATCCGTGATTTTTGCGTTAGAAGATAAGAAACTCATCTTTCCCCCCGTACATTTAGCCGAACCTGACGGCTTGCTTGCTATGGGAGGTGATCTTTCTGTTGAACGATTAGTTCTTGCGTACAAGAATGGTATTTTTCCATGGTATGAAGGTGATGTAATACTTTGGTGGTGCCCTCACCCCCGTTTTGTTCTCTTCCCGAATGAACTTAAAATCAATAAAACATCAAAAGCTGTATTGAAGAATACCAATTTTGAGTTTACAATCAACAGGTCATTCAAAGAAGTCATTCACCAATGTAAAAACATAAAAAGACCCGGACAAACAGGAACATGGATAACTGATGAGGTGGAAAATGCTTATTGTAAAATGCATGAAATGGGATATGCTCACAGTGCAGAAGCATGGAATGGCAACAAATTGGTTGGTGGACTTTATGGTATAAGACTAGGAAATGTATTTTTTGGAGAAAGTATGTTTAGCAAGCAAAGTAATGCTTCTCGTTTTGCTTTTCTAAAGTATTTGCAGCTTCTAAAAGAAGAAGGAGTTCAACTGATCGATTGCCAGGTTTATACTGAATATCTCGAAAGTTTTGGGGCCCGTATGATCGGCAGAAAAGAGTTTATATGCCAGATAAGGAAACTTATTCCTTAATAGTCATTTATCAGCTATGAACCAACGGGCACTGTATATACATTGACCCGGATGTGGAGGGTTTTTCACCCATAATTTCTTGTCGACTACATATCTAATTAAACACTGATGACAGAATACCTGTACAAGCAATTCCTGTTTTTCAAAATTGATCACCGGAACAGATGCAGGCATATACTTTCGATACCATCCAAAAACAGCGTTATAAATCGAATCATTGTTAATTTTATAGAGGTAGCATGATTTGTTTTCGATTTCAAATTGTTTTTCTAAGTCGGAATGTCTTAACAAAGGACATGAAGTTTGTCTTGACGATGATCCTGGTTGCTTGTTATATAAAACATCTAGCATAACTTTTTCTTGATCGCTTGCCACTCTTTTATTATTTTGTTTCTGGCGAACGAACCAGGCATATTGATAATTACAGGCAGGACGATGACAGGATTGGTGCCCTGAATTTAGATCACAAACTGCGAGGCAAAACCCACAGGCAGAGTATAAAATCAACTCAGATGTATTAAAATCAATGGCCGGCAGTGTATCCTTAGCATATACTTGACGGGTAAAGATTTTGCGATAAACTGAGTCCTTTTCTATCAACAATATTCTTTTTAAAGCACCTGGCTCTCCAATTAAATCGATGGTATAATCGGGTTCCGGCAGATAGATTCTTTTACCTAAATAACCGGGGATGTTCTTTTCAAAAGCAGTAATATGCTTGTCAGATTGGGAAATACCTATCAAAGGCATTAACAGGAAAAAGAAAAGCATCTTTTCCATAAACCATATTTAGCATAAAGATGCTTCAGGTGGTTTGTTTACATATCATCTAGAACCTCGACCCGATATAGTGAGGCAACATGGCTCTCCATGTATCCCAGTCGTGTGGCCATTCCTTTCCCCATACATCCAGTTCATACCAGATACTCTTGTCATACAAAATTTTTGCAAACCTTCCGCTAGATGTAGGGTCTTCATAAGAACCGCTACCGGTTACAATATGGATATTCTTACTACGACGTATCTGCTCCAGTATATTATGATCGGTCATATTGGGCATATAATGCATAGGACTATTGAAATAAACATGATCATCATAATGCCCCTTCGTGTACTCAGTAAGATCGTAAACCCCACTCATCGCAATTACGCCATTGATTATGTCAGGCCTTTTCAGAAACAGGTTCATGCTATGTAAGGCCCCAAATGAAGCCCCGCAGGTGATGATGGGTGTTTCAGAACTAGTGCTGTTTCTGATAAAGGGTACTACTTCATTAAAGACGTAGTCATTCCACTGTTGGTGGCGAACAGATTTATACCAGGGGTCTACAGTATTGCTTAGCCAGCTTTCGTTGTTAATACTGTCTATAGAAAATACTTTTACAACTCCAGCCTCTATAAACGGTGCAATATGATTCATCAACTGAAACCTCTCATATTCAAGGTAATCAGCTGCGGCTGTTGGAACCAGTAGAAGGGCAAACCCATAGTCTCCATAAGTAGCTATCGGCATTTCTTTGTTAAGCGACGGGCTGTGCCAACTTGCAATTTCTTTCTTCATAATTTTTTTCCGCTTTGCAGATTTTTGCGAAGATAACTCTAATGCCGAAGCCTAAAAAAGTCAAACTTATATTTATATATCTAAGTGTAAATCAGTAGTTTTTAAAAACAATAGAAAAAATACTTGGTAATTTATCATAGTGTATTTACTTTTATTTTACAGTATTTTTACTATCCAATAAATCTTAAGAGCCACCACCCAAATCCACTCTCCTTAATAATTCCGGCAAAACTTTAAAGTATTACCCATTTTGAAATGTTAAGGAATGGAAAGTAGTAACCCTGAGATCCGTATCATACTGGCTGACGAACATACAGCCATCCGTAAGTCCTGGAGAAAAATATTAGAGAGTAATCCCCGGTTCAAAATTCTTGCTGATTGTAACGATGGGCTGGTTGCCCAACAATTGTTCAATGAACTTCAGCCCGATATACTATTACTGGATCTTACACATTCGCCGGCTGATGGCCTGATAATAGCAGAAAAAATTGTTCAGCAGTTTCCTGGTGTAAAAGTCATAGGTATTTCTGTCAGTAACAGACTTCATTATGCTGTAAAAATGATAAGTTTTGGTGCAAGAGGTTACTTAACTAAAACCTCCCCGCTTACAGAGATATATGAAGGAATAATCCGGGTGTTTGAAGGAGATACTTATATCTGTGAAGAAATCAGGTCCCGGATGATTCAGCCGGAATAAAGAACTGTACAATCCTTCGTTTCGCCATCTTCTTAAAACCCGGTATTTTTGCGGCCTTACACGTTAGTCCATTCGACTGGCTTTCATTACATTATTTAATCTCAAGAGAGAAGCATGGAATTGAGCAAGAATTTTGACCACAGTGCCGCTGAACAGAAATGGTACCAGCATTGGCTGGACAAAAAATATTTTCATAGTGAACCTGACGATCGTGAACCTTATACAGTTGTTATCCCACCACCTAATGTAACCGGTGTCCTGCACATGGGACACTGCCTGAATAATACTATTCAGGACATATTGATTCGTCGTGCCCGCATGCAGGGAAAAAATGCTTGCTGGGTACCCGGTACAGACCATGCCTCTATTGCGACCGAAGCCAAAGTGGTACATATGCTCCGGGACAGGGGTATTGCCAAATCATCCTTAAGCAGAGAGGAGTTTTTAAAATATGCCTGGGAGTGGAAAGAAAAATACGGGGGCATCATCCTGCAGCAATTAAAAAAACTTGGATGCAGTCTTGATTGGGACCGTACCACTTTTACCATGGATCCTGATTATTACCAGTCTGTAATTAATGTTTTTATTGATTTATACAACAAAGGTTTCATTTACCGTGGCAAAAGGATGATCAACTGGGACCCAAAGGCAAAAACAGCCTTGAGTGATGAAGAGGTGATCCGTAAACAAACACAGCAAAAGCTATATCATTTAAGATACAAATTAGATGTGCCGGGTGACGAATTCATCGTAATTGCTACAGTGAGACCTGAAACCATCATGGGTGATACTGCCATTTGTGTGCATCCTGAAGATGAAAGATACAAAAACCTGCATGGCAAATTTGCCTTTGTTCCACTAATCAACCGACGTATTCCCATTATTACTGATGAATATGTAACAATGGAATTTGGAACAGGAGCTTTGAAAGTGACACCTGCTCATGACATGAATGACAACCAGCTTGGACAAAAGCATAACCTTGAAGTTGTTGACATTCTAAACGAAGACGGAACGCTTAATGAACAAGCTGAAATATTCATAGGTGAAGACCGTTTTGAAGCCCGCAAGAAGATTGCAAAAGAACTGGAAGAAAAAGGGCACATTATAAAGATTGAGGACTATACCAGCGAGGTGGGTTATAGCGAAAGAACAGATGTAGTGGTGGAACCCCGTCTTTCTTTGCAATGGTGGGTTGACATGAAGAAAATTTCCGGACCGGCTTTAAATGCCGTAATGGATGACGAAATTAAGTTTTATCCTTCCAAGTTCAAGAACCTGTACCGACACTGGATGGAGAATATCAAAGACTGGTGTATCTCCCGGCAACTCTGGTGGGGACATCGTATACCGGCCTGGTACGATGCCGAAGGCAGATATGTAGTTGCTGCCACGGAAAAAGAAGCAAGGGAACTTTTCAAAAAACTATATGGAATAGACAATGCCACAATTAAGCAGGATGAGGACTGCCTTGATACCTGGTTCTCCAGCTGGCTTTGGACCTTTGAGGTATTCAAAGGATATAGTAATCCGGGCAACAAAGACGTTAACTATTATTACCCTACTAATACACTGGTAACAGCCCCTGAGATCATCTTTTTCTGGGTAGCCAGGATGATCATGGCTGGTTATGAATACAAGGGCCTGAAACCTTTTAACGAAGTCTATTTTACCGGTATTGTAAGAGACAAAATCGGCAGAAAAATGAGTAAGCAGTTGGGTAATTCACCCGATTTGCTTGAAATGATTGAGAAAGATGGCGCCGATGCCGTTCGTTTTGGCATAATGATATCATCTCCTGCCGGTAATGACCTGATGTGGGATGAAGCAGGCAATGAACAGGGTAGATTTTTCATCAACAAAATGTGGAATGCCCTGAAGCTGGTGAAAATGTGGGAAGGGCGGCAGACAGATGGGCAATTAAAAGATGCTGAAAACAGCTTTGCAGTAGAATGGTTTGAACACCGCCTTAACCAGGCAAGAACAGAATTGGATAACCAGTTCAAAGACTTCAGGCTCAGCGAAGCATTGAAAACGGTTTACTCACTTATTTGGGATGATTTCTGCAGTTGGTACCTGGAATGGGTAAAGCCGGGATTTGAACAACCAATCAATAAAGCTGTTTATAAAAAAACAGTGGAATTCTTTGAGCAGCTTATGCAATTACTGCATCCTTTCATGCCATTTGTAACAGAAGAAATATACCATCAGCTAAAAGCTCAAGCCGATGATCTTACAGTAAAGCAGTTAAACCCGGTAAAATTAGCTGACACCGCTATTCTTGCAGATGGTTCCTTACTGAAAGAAGTAATCTCCGGCATAAGGGATGCCAGAAATAAGAACCAATTGAAGCCAAAAGAAACGATTAAATTACACATACAGTCTGAGAATACAGCTGCGTATAAAAAGCTTGAAACTGTTTTGTGTAAACAGATTAATGCATCCTCAATTAATTATACTGACAGTAGTATAGCTAATAGCATTACAGTAGTAGTCCAAAAAGATAAATTTTTCATTGAAACAACAACACTACTTGATACCAGTTCGCAGAAGCTACAATTGCAAAAAGATCTTGATTATCTGAAAGGATTCCTGGCATCAGTAGATAAGAAATTAAGCAATGAAAGATTTGTACAAAATGCCAAACCCGAAGTCATTGAGATCGAACGAAAGAAAAAGGCAGATGCGGAAGCCAAGATTAAAGTGATTGAAGAAAGTCTTCAAACTCTTTAAAGCATAGCTTATCTCGGGATAATACTTACGGGCAGTACAAATTCAAATACGGTTCCTTTGAAACCGTCAAACTGGTCACGGTCAAGCATATGGCTAATCCGGAAACCAAAGGTTAACGGGTATTGGTTCCACCATTTGGTATCTATGAATATTTCACCCCCTACACTTCTCTGGTCGGCAGTCACCCTTTTATCTCTTGAATAGACTTTAGTAAAATCATAAAATGCATTGGCCCTGATACGCTGGAGATACAAAATATTTCCAAATCCCCAGTCTGTATGCCACAAAGGGAAATGATAATTGGCCGACAACCGCCACATACGGGAAAAGTAACGTCCTTCATAGCCTCTTGAATAACCAAAGCGATTGGAGAATACTACTTGCGATAAAGTATCCCGTTGCTGGAAAGAACCTGTGAATACAAGATTTTGATTACTAAGTAATCCCGGAACATATAACGACCCGTTAGCAATGAATTGATAACCGGTTACACTGGTAATTGCATGGCGATGACTGGCAGAAACCGTATAAGCAAATCGGGGGAAAATATGCTGTACCGCTCTCTGTATCTGTTGCGTCCATGAAATGGTGTGCAGGAGATAGCTAAAAGAAGTATTACCCAATAAGTTTGCAAACTGGCCTTTGTTAAACTCATTTCTTAACACATAATTACTGCCTGCATTAAAGCTCTTAAAAGTCTGGCCGCTTGCATAATTCAACGGTATATTTAACCCTACTCTTGTATCCAGCTGATCCCATTGGCGAACATGGTTATTAATTACATCCTGCCGGTTAAATGTGTATTCTGTTCCCACACTGATAAAAGGGAAAAAAGCTCCATATGTCATGCTCAAGCCTGCGGCACTGGTTCTTTCGTTTTCATTATAGAGATAATACAATTCAGTTTGTAACGTATTCAGTACATTCTCACCATACAACGAGAAAGTAAAGATCGGATCGGAGTAATAAGGTCTCCAGCTATGAAAATTCAGTAACCGTGTTGATTTTTTGTACTTTTCATTGGAAAAAAACCGCTGAGGCACTTTGGATAGCAAAATATCACCAGGCACAGCAGCATGACTTACCGGGTATTTTTCATTCAATGATTCAATTACTGCATTACCAACTTCATTCCATACAATTTCACTTTCCAGTACTTGTTTCAATTGATATCCTTCAGCAGTAAAAGCTGACCAGGTAATTTTTCCATTTCCTGCATTCACATAATAATTGCCAAGGGGGCCGTTGCTGATTCTAAATATTTTCTTATCGCTTAGCCGCAGAGCAAAAACATCATCATTCCCTTCATAGTTGGCCGTAAAATAAATGACTCCATTATTTACACATGGATAACCAACCACATTAAAAGTTGGCGGAGTAAGGCGGATAATGTTCCCGGTGGATATCTCAGCAGTTGCCAGGCACATTTTACCGTCTCTTAGTCTTACTGGTGTGACAAGATTATCCTGATCAATAAATTTGGGATCCGTAAATACTGCTATCTCAGATGAATGAATACGCCTCAAAACCTTTCCATCACTGGTATTAAGCACATGCAATTCACTGCTACCATCATTGTGATTTTGAACAGCCACCACTTTTGAACCATCGGAAGAAATATCGGGGGTAAAGTATTTTGATTTTTTTGTCAGCGTTTGCTGTTTCCCCGTTTTTACATCTAATAATTTAATAACACCGTAATCTCTCCAGCCCCAGCGTACATCTGTTTCATAAGCCGAATAAACAATCTTTCCGTTACTGTAGGAGAATTGTTCATCAATTGAAATATCCCTTGTTTTCAGACGATGTTCACCCTCCTTATCTTTTATGTAAAATACAGGTCGCTGCCGGTAACTGGATTTCAGATAAATAAGCGAATCCGACCCGGCATTGTAAGGGAAATAATAACTGGTAACATAACTCTTCTTAACAGGTATTAAAAAATTTTCAAACTTTACTACTGTGTCTGTTTGTAATTTATAAAAATCAAAAGCCTGCTTAGTGAAGGTTTTGTAATCAATTCCCGCATGTCTTTTTATTGCAGACTGGAAAGGATAGAATAGACCTTTATATGCACTGGCATCCCGGGTTACTTTTTTCCAAAAATCAATTCCGTATTTCTGGTACCCATAATTGACCAGTAAATAGCCAAGGTTGTAATGGTTGGGTACATAATCTTTTAAAGAACCGTTTCGCAGTTTCATCCAGGAGTACTTTTTCCCGGCCTGCCAGAGAGAAGGATAAGCATTCATAAAAAGTGGCAGCCTTCCCCTTCCCTGCTTACTTACTGCAGTCTCCTGGTACACAGCATCGCCTTCATAAAACCAGTCGGGTATGGAAGCATTAATGGCAAGGGTATAACCATCTTCTCCAAAAAGCACTTTCATCAACTTACTCAATCCGTTATTAAAATTGTTGAATTGCTGCACATGCCTGTATTCATGCAATGCCAATTGATCTGTCCAGCTTAAACTTCCCTGGTTAAAATTAACAGGTTCAGGAGTTAAAAAGAACTCACTTCTAAAAGGTCCAAGCTGAACATAGCCATTAGCGATGGTTGTCTGGTTTTGCAATACGATATCTACTTTCTTCAATTGATCACCCAGGGAAAATGGCTTGTTGGCAGCAAGGTAGTGAACAACTGAAGCCACCCTTTGTGCATGGCTGTCAAGTCCGGCAGGATAAATTACCCTTACTGTATCTGTACTAATTTGTTTCCACTTAAGTGAGGGAGGGTTTCCTCCGAACTGTTGAGAAAAAGTGATTAAAGTAATTGATGAAAAGATACAGGCAAGTAAAAGTCTCCGCATGGTAAGGGATATTTAATGGAAGTTACTAGTAAATCAGCATTCGGGTAAGCTGAGCGGTACATTAACAGCCAGACCTCCGTCAGCCGTTTCTTTATATTTAAAATCCATGTCTTTTGCAGTATCCCACATGGTTTTAATCACTGCATCCAATGAAACTTTGGCAAAATCAGGAGTGCTTTGCAAAGCCAACTGCGATGCAGTAATGGCCTTGATAGCTCCCATCGTATTTCGCTCAATACAAGGTACCTGGACCAGCCCTGCAATCGGATCACAAGTAAGGCCCAAATGATGTTCCATCGCAATTTCAGAGGCCATCATTACTTGTTTTTGTGTACCTCCCATACATTCTGTGAGACCTGCAGCTGCCATAGCTGAAGAAACGCCGATCTCCGCCTGGCACCCACCCATTGCTGCTGAAAGTGTAGCACCCTTTTTAAAAATGCTGCCAATCTCTGCCGCAGTCAAAAGAAAATGAACTATTTTTTCTTCACTATTCCCATCGCAAAAAGCAATATAATACTGAAGTACAGCTGGAATCACTCCTGCTGCCCCATTGGTAGGCGCTGTGACTACTCTGCCAAACGAAGCATTCTCTTCATTAACTGCCAGGGCAAAACAACTAACCCAGTCCAGTGTGTATTTAAAATCATTTCCTCCGGAACGGATTGCTTTCAACCATGATTCGTAATCATTGTATGATTTTCCGGCTAATAGTTTCTTGTTTAATTCTGCCCCTCTCCTTTTTACATTCAATCCTCCGGGAAGCATACCAGGTGAGTGACAACCGCGGTATATACATTCTTTCATGACCCGCCATATATTCAACAAACCTGCCCTGGTTTCATCTTCACTTCTCCAGATATGTTCGTTTTCCAGTACAATCTCACTTATCGACATGCCTGTTTTTATACACCAGTGCAACAGGTCATCGGCTGTATTAATAGGAAAAGGAAGTTGTTCGTCCTGTGCGCCTGAAACCTCCTCATTTTCCTTAACCACAAACCCGCCGCCAATAGAATAAAAAGTTTCTGCAATTGATTCACCAGAAACCATATCGGCAAGAAAAGTAACTGCATTGGGATGATAAGGCAGGTTTTCTGTAATCAGAAACTCAATATCTTCTGCAGGATTAAAATCAACCTCATGCAGACCCAGCAGGAGGATTTTCTTCATAGTTGCAATGTCACTGATCTTTGATGCGATTTGTTCTACAGCAAATGTTACCGGGTCATCACCGCATAAACCCAACTGTACAGCTACATCAGTTCCATGTCCCTTGCCGGTTTTGGCCAGGGAGCCATAAAGTAACACCCTGACAGATTTCACTTCATAAAGCCTGTTACTTTCCCTGATAGCTTTCACAAACCGCTGTGCCGCCCGCCAGGGCCCCAGCGTATGAGAACTTGAAGGACCAACGCCTATTTTAAAAATGTCAAAAACGGAGATGGCTTCGTGTGGCAAGGTGAAAAATTTAGGTAAGTATAAATAACAATCGGTTACTTAATCTGCTGCTTATTGAACGTCTACTACGTTTACTTCAAAAAATAAAATTGAATTACCCGGAATTGGGCCCTGCCCAGTGCAACCATATGCTAAAGCTGATGGAATTATCAGCTTAATAGTGCCGCCCTTCTGAACCAGCGGAATACCCAACTGCCAGCCCAAAATGGTATTACCCAACGGAAAAGAAACAGGGTTCACCGTTTGTGAATCGAAAATAGTTCCGTCTGTCAGCTTGCCAACATACCGGGCAGATACTACTGAATTGACAGTTGGCGTAGGTCCGCTACCGGGATTTATAATCTGATAATACAGGCCGCTCGAATGCTTCACCGCATTAATCGAATTAGCGGCAGCATAGGCTTGTATCGCCGCTTCCTCACTTTCTACACTTTTGGGGTCACAACTATTGTCTTTCAAACAACCAGAGAATGTGACCATCATCGTTACAAAAACGGCAGTTAACTGTAGATTCTTAATCATATTTATTCTTTTTCAGTTATTTCAAAATTAGTGTTGTCTTTCCTGAACAGTAGTTCCCTGTAACGTTGTTCGTTGATATCCCACCGGTGGCGGGCGGAAAAAATAACAACGAATATAACGATCAGAATGGCTGCAATCATCAAAACAAGAATCAGCGATGACTGCTCTCTTCTCATCACCATTTCTGCCCTTTTATACCACCCTGAGAAAAAATTTGCAAAAATTGCTATCACCATTACTACAGCCAGCGGCAAACCAACATACAATTGCCGTAGTACCTTTTTCTTTTTCATCCGGTTTTGTTCCCAGTAAACGATGAAGTCAGCTTCCTCTTTTGTTAACATACATTTATTCTCCTATTCTTTCACAATCTTAGAATGGGCAAAGGTAAATCACAAAGGACTTTCACCCTTGCATTGCCGGAACAAAATATATATCTTGTGCTTCTTAACTCCATGACTTTGAAAATCACCACCCTGCTGGCGCAATATCTCTATACCAAAAAGCAGCTTTACCTGCCCGGTATTGGTATATTTACCCTTGATAATGATATAGTGCCGGCTCTGGAAAAAGATAAACACAACAAAACATCTGCACTAGAAGGCGTTTCATTTCTGCATGACCGGACTGTTAAAGAAGATCCTGATCTTATTGCGTTTATTTCGGAACATAGTGGTAAAATAAAAGCTCTTGCTTCAGCAGACCTTTATTCTCATCTTGAACTGGCCAGCCAGTTTCTGAATATTGGTAAACCTTTTCTTTTCGAAGGAATTGGCAGCCTTGTGAAAACCCAAACCGGCGAATTCAGTTTTACCCCCGGACAGGTAATCCCGGATCGAATGGATTCAGCCGTTCTAAGGGAATACGGAAAGGAAACAATAAGCGAAGAGCCGGTTGGCGATTATAAAAGTGTATTTTATAATAAACACACAAAATCTGCCTGGAAGAAGCCTGCGGCCATAGGTCTGATTCTGCTGGGCTTTGGTCTTGCTATTTGGGGAGGATATACAGTTTATAAGAAAAGAACTGAAAGAAGTGAAAAGGAAGAAACAGTAGTGAGCTCTGATAAAAATGAGACAAACCGGAATCAAAGTACAATAAGCAAATCTCCCGACACTACTATTCAAAAAAAAGATACAACTGTTACATCAATTCAACCTCCAATAATGCCGGCAGGTACTAAAAAATTCATTCTAGAAGTTTCACCGAAGGAAAGAGCTTTGTACAGGTATAACCGGTTAAAAACATTTCAGTGGCAGGTTGAGATGGAAACAAGGGACTCCAGTTTGTTTACACTTTACATTCTTTTACCAGTATCGCCTGCCGATACCAGCCGTGTTTTAGATTCTTTAAGCCGGCTGAACGGAAAACGGGTTTACATTGCACAATAAAAAAAGCCATCTTACGATGACTTTTTAGAGGTCCCGACCAGATTCGAACTGGTGTAGGAGCTTTTGCAGAGCTCTGCCTAGCCACTCGGCCACAGGACCATTTCAATTATTTCAGATTGTAGAATTAAGACTTTAGATTTGAAATCCGAAACGGTTGCAAATATACATTTTTTGACTAATTCGCTAACAAATAATAAAAGAACATGAGCAGAATTGCGGAATCGGAACTGATCATTAATGCAAGGGGTGCTGTGTATCATTTGGACTTAAGGCCAGAAGAAATTGCCGGTACTGTCATTACCGTAGGTGACCCTGACCGGGTAAAAGAAGTAAGCAAATATTTTGACAAAATCGAAGTTAAAAGACAACACCGGGAATTTATTTCTCATACAGGTTATGTTGGGAAAAAAAGGTTAACCGTTTTGTCCTCCGGAATAGGCCCAGATAATATTGATATTGTGATCAACGAACTGGATGCACTGGCCAATATTGATTTTAACACCCGGGAAATCAAAAGAGATCTCACTTCTTTGAATATAATCCGTATTGGCACTTCGGGCTCTTTACAGGAAGATATACCAGTTGACAGTTTTGTAGCCTCCACTCATGGGCTTGGCGTAGACAACTTGCTGAATTTCTACCGGCATGAACAGAATGAACAGGAAAAAGAACTGCTCCATTCTTTCATCACCCACACCCAAATACATGGACAGATCGGGAATCCTTATATCACCAGTTGTTCTGCTTCGCTGATCAAACATTTTGTACTAGATTTTCACCAGGGAATAACGGTCACTTGCCCCGGCTTTTATGGCCCGCAGGGAAGGATACTGCGCCTGGGTATCCGCAATCCTGAACTGATAAATCGCCTTACGGATTTTCGTTTCGGCCAGCACCGGATAACTAATTTCGAAATGGAAACTTCAGCCATTTATGGACTTGGTAAACTGCTTGGGCATCATTGCCTGGCTATCAACGCAATCGTTGCCAACAGGGTGAAAAAGGAGTTCTCCAAAGATGGACAGGCTGCTGTAGAAAACCTTATCAAAAAATTTATTGGCATATTCAGCGAAAACATCTGATGCAATTTCATTTTTATAAATACCAGGGAACAGGGAATGATTTCATTTTGGTTGATAATCGCCAAAACGAGTTAGGTTTAACACAACAAAATATCCATAGGCTTTGCAACCGGCGCTTTGGCATTGGCGCTGACGGGCTGATGCTGCTTCAAAATAAAGAAGGGTTTGATTTTGAAATGAAGTATTACAATGCCGATGGTAAAGAGGGCAGTATGTGTGGCAATGGTGGCCGGTGCATGGTAAAATTCGCCTACCACCTGGGCATCCACCGGGAGTTATACCGGTTCCTGGCATCCGATGGTGTGCATGAAGCAGAAATTGACATTGACGGAATAGTTTCATTGAAAATGAAAGATGTCACCATGATTAAGAAATTTCACGGTGACTATATTTTAAATACCGGCTCCCCTCATTATATCAAAATGGTAAATCATGTAATGGAGCTCGATGTTTATAAAAAGGGTTACGAGATTCGGCATAGCAAGGAATTTGAAGATGAGGGAATTAATGTAAATTTCGTAGAGCAACTGGAAGAACCGGATAAAATTATAGTCAGGACCTTTGAAAGAGGCGTAGAAGATGAAACCTATTCCTGCGGCACCGGAGTTACAGCCGCCGCCCTTGTTTGTTATCACAATGAAAATGGGTTCAATGATGTGGAGGTTCAGACTCTTGGCGGACACCTGTCTGTAGAATTTGACCGGGTAGATGAAGACCGCTTTGAGAATATATGGTTGTGCGGCCCGGCAGAAAAAGTATTTCAGGGAGATGTAGAAATATAATTTAAACAGCACCACAATCACTTCGCTCTTTCCGTTTTTTGCCCCTTACCTTTGCCTGCCCGGACTCAACAATCTTTCGGGCACCGGCTATGATCCAGTATTTCAAAAATATCAATCAGCAAACTGTAGCTATTGACAAGCCAGAAAATGGTGCCTGGGTGAATGTATTGCCACCACTTAAACAAGAGGAGTTTTCTGAACTGTCTTCATCCTTGGATATTCCTATTGACTTTCTGACCGACTCACTTGACATTGATGAAAGAAGCCGATTCGAAGAAGAAGATAATGTCAAACTGATAGTTATTAAAACGCCTACAGAGAACAACTCATTTAATGACAGCGATGCTTATTTCATAACAATACCTATCTGTATTATTCTTACCCATAACCAGATCGTTACCGTCAATTCGTTTGAAAACCCTGCCATCAAAAAATTCCTGAATACTTTTCAAAACAGGCATCCTGATAAAAGAAATATGATGGTGCTTAAAGTTTTTGAAAAGATTGTTCAGAATTTCATGGAGCAACTTAAGGAGATCAATATGCGGCGTAATACTTATGAACAAAAATTATATGATGCCAGCCGAAATGAACATCTGCTTGAACTGATGAGGATACAGAAAAGCCTTGTATATTTTGTTACTGCACTCCGATCCAATGAAATGCTGATGATGAAACTGGAAAGAACCAATTTCCTGGGTTTGACAGAAGAAGAAAAAGAAATCTTAAATGACCTTATTGTCGATAATTCACAGGCCCTTGAGATGGCCAATATTTATACCAATATCCTAAGTAGTACACTTGACGCTTTTGCCAGTATCATTGCCAATAACCAGAACCAGGTATTAAAGAGATTGGCCATTATTACAATAGTGCTCACCTTCCCTGTACTGATTGCCAGTTTGTTCGGCATGAATGTTCCAAGTGGTTTTGAACATTCCCCTTATGCATTTTATATCGTTGCCTTCCTTTCATTGGGAATTTCAGTAGCTATTGGATGGTTCTTTTTCAGAAAGAAAATATTCTAAAAGCATGTTTAATCTCAGGGTTTATGGCATTTTAATAAATAGTGAGCGACAGGTATTGGTAAGTGATGAACTGATCCGGGGAAGTTACATTACCAAATTTCCTGGCGGCGGGCTGGAGTTTGGTGAAGGCACCCGTGACTGTCTGAGAAGAGAGTTTCTTGAGGAAATGAACCTGAAAGTTGAAATTGGTGAGCACATTTACACTACTGACTATTTCCAGATCTCCGCTTTTAATCCTGAGCACCAGATAATATCCATTTACTATTTTGCCAAAGCACTTGAGCCAATCAAAGCTCCTCTACGCAACATACCGTTTGACTTTGATGAGAAGCAGCTGAAAGTTTATGAAGAAAAAAGAGAAACAGAAACCTTTCGCTTTATTAATTGGGACAATTTCTCAGCAGAATCTGTTACACTCCCTATTGATAAGATTGTTGCCACAATGGTGAAAGAAAAACTTAATCATCACCCATAGCCGCCTTTTTCATGGCAGCAGCCTGCTCATGCCCCAGGTATTTTTCAATAACACCGTGCACAAGATAAATTACAGGGGTCAAAAGAATAGCAACAATAAATTTGTAAATGTAATTAACTACACCAACTGCTATAAACAATCCAAAAGGCCAGACAAAGTCATTACCGGAAGCATTGACTCTTGTTCCCACATAAAATGCAATAAACAACACAACAAAACTATCAATAAACTGGGAGATCAGTGTAGAACCAGTAGCTCTTAACCAGATACGCTTTTCACCTGTCGCCCTTTTTATTTTGTGAAAGACAAAAACATCAATCAACTGTCCAAGTATAAACGCCGTTAAAGAACCGATAATAATAAAACCGCCCTGCCCGAGTACGCTGTTGTATGCTTTTTCCATATCCGGCACTCCACTACCTTGTTTACTGGTAATGAAAAAATCAGCAGGAACCAGTTTCATTGCTCCATAAAATATCAAAAAGGCAAACGCAATCAGCGCAGCGGTAAGATAAGACAGGAATCGTACCCCTTTCATTCCATAGTACTCATTAATAATATCAGTCATAATGAAAACTACCGGCCATAGTAAGACCCCGGCAGTCAGGTTTACAGAAAGATCATTACCCAATAATCTTATATGCATGGGCTCAAGACCCAGTGTTTTCTCCAAAGAAAAAATCTTCACCCCGATAATTTCTGCAATCAGGGCATTGGCAATGAAAATACCAGCCAGGATTATAAAAAGCTTGGTAGGTTTACTTTGAATGATGGTTTTTATCATGCTGTTGCCTGTGCGTACAGGTAGTTTATATATACAATATAGCTGAGCAAAATTAGCATCACAAATATGTTAGCCACTATAAGCCATTTAGGCACATATATTCCGGGTTTTTTGCCAAAAATCCAGAGCAGCAGATAACAAAACAGCGTTACCGGAACTATAATCATCCCCATGAAAAAACCGATTGTGATGATTGTTGAGACAAGGGTCTCGTCTTTGATCCATTCTTTCACCAATAAGGATAAAGTGAGCAAGAAAAACAAGCCGCAAATGAAAGCCAGTCGTGACAAAAATAAAAGCCAGCGCATCGGGATTTTAGTCTAAAATAGCATTATTTTGTCAGCCTAATTGTGAAATAATATGAACAATCTGCTGCTGAAAAAGATTTTACCGCATGTTATAGCTGTTGTTGTTTTCCTGGTCATTTCCGCCCTGTTTTGTAAACCTGTTCTGGAAGGAAATGTATTGAACCAACATGATAATGTGGGCTGGAAAGGGATGGCTCAAAACGCTTTTGAATACAAAGAAAAAAATGGCCACTACCCTCTCTGGAATCCCAATTTGTTCAGTGGAATGCCAAACTACCAGGTGGCGATGGAAGGTAAAAGTGTAATGCCGGATATGATCAGCATATTGTCTCTATGGACGCCTAAACCAATCAACTTCTTTTTCCTGGCCTGTATCTGCTTTTATATACTATGCCTGACATTACGGATAAACCCGATTGTGGGTATGCTAGGGTCACTAGCCTATGCCTTTTCAACTTATAATCCTGTAATCGTTGCAGCGGGGCATGATACACAAATGCTGGCAACAGCTTTTATGCCTTTGGTACTGGCCGGTATTATCAATATTTATGAAAAAAAGTATTGGCTTGGTTTTGCACTCACCACATTTGCTGCCTACCAGCAAATAGGCGTTAACCACTTGCAGGTAACTTATTATTTCTTTTTAATTGCAGTAATACTCACCCTGGCTTACCTCGTAAAATGGATAAAAGAAAAGGACTGGGAACATATTGCTATAGCCGGAGCCATAACAATTCTATCTGGATTGATAGGTATTGCAGGTAATGCTCTTATACTGATGACCACTTCAGAATATAGCAAATTCACAATGCGGGGAGGTAAAGATCTTGACATTACAAGCGACACAGTAAAAGCCATCAAAACAAAAGGGCTTGATACAACTTATGCTTTTGAATACAGCCTTGGTAAAGGAGAAACGGTGTCATTGATTATGCCGAACGCCTACGGGGGTTATAGCGGTCGTTATGCCGGTGAAGAATCGAATGTAGTAAAGAAATTAACTGATTTGGGTGTACCGGAAAACAATGCTGTGCAGGTAGCACAAGGCATGCCTGTTTACTGGGGAAAATTGTACACATCCGGCCCGGCTTACCTCGGAGTTATAATTTGCTTGCTCGGACTGATTGGTTTTGTTTTATTAAAAACGCCGATGCGATGGGGCTTGCTGGCAGCTACTGTTTTGGGTATTTTAATGACATGGGGCAAATATCTTCCGGGTTTTAATACTTTCTTATTCGAACATCTTCCTTTATACAACAAATTCCGTTCTCCTGCTTTTGCACAAGTGATCCCCCAGTTCACAATGGGAATTGCCGCAGTACTTACACTGCAACAATTACTTTTTGGAGGCCAGTTACAAAAAGCAGATTTTAAAAAAATACTATATACGGCAGGAGGTTTATTTGCCCTGTTAGGTATTTTTTACTTCTCCGCAAATTATTCATCACCATATGATCCGGAGATAGCACAAAGTATCTCGCAGCAGGCACAAAACGAAGCAATTGGGCAGGCTGTCGTAAATGGATTGAAAGCTGACAGAAAAGCGCTGTTTGGGGGACAACTACTAAGAACTCTAGGCCTGATGATAGTTGCGTTGAGTGTGTTCTATCTTTATTTCAAAAATACAATTAATGCAAAAATTGCAGCCATTGTATTATTGATTGTAAGCACCATTGAAATCACATTTGCCAGCCACTTATATTTTAGTAATGACAAAGGCCCTTATGAAAACAGGCAGGATCAATTGTTTGTACCTGCTGATGATTACACTAATACCAACTTTGCTAAAACGGCTATCGACGAACAGATTTTAAAAGATACCGATCCTAATTATCGTGTATTGAATATGGCAGGAACCAGTAGTGGCGGCACATTCAGTGAGTCCAGAACGTCATATTATCATAAATCTGTAGGCGGTTACCATCCGGCTAAGTTGAGGATATACCAGGATGTAATTGAAAAATACATGAGCGGCAACACCAACCAGCAGGTATTGAATATGCTGAATACAAAGTACATCGTCTACCGGGATCCTCAGCTAAAACAGGAAATTGTCATTCCAAATCCGGATGCATATGGCAATTGCTGGCTGGTAAAGAATGTTAGAGTTACCGAAGACAGAGTAGCCGCCTTTAAAGCCATTGGAACTACTAACTTAAAAGACACAGCAATTGTTGAAAAATCATTCAGTAACCTGGTTACGCAACCCCAACCCGATTCCACATCCACAATCAAAATGACAAAATTTGATAACGATGCAGTAGAATACGAGGCTAATTGTAATGGTTCGCAGTTTGCAGTTTTCAGCGAAATCTATTATCCCAAAGGCTGGAATGCTTATCTCGATGGAAAGAAAGTGGACTATTGCAACGTAAACTATATTCTTCGTGGGCTTTCTATTCCAACAGGAAAACACACTATTAAATTTTCGTTTGAACCTGAATCAGTAAAGAAGGGCACTTCGATCATGTTTATGGCTTCAATAGTGATCCTGGTGAGTTTAGTAGGAGGATTGTTTATGGCGTGGAGACAAAGCCGGAAATCCAGCTGAACAGATCCATGAAAAAGGTTCTTGCCATAGCCCCTTATCCTTATCTTCCTTACTTTTCAGGGGGCCAAAAGTTCATTGCGCAGTTTTATCACAACCTGGGAAAAGAAACCGACCTCACCGTTATTTCTACGGAGGGAAATGATTTTTCGCTGGCTACTTCCTATAAAACGATTCCGCTTTTAAAAAGATCATTTTCCCGCTATTATGACAGGAGCCTTATTAAAAAAATCGCGGCAATAGTAAGTGAAGGTGGTTTCGATACGGTAATATGGGAGCATCCTTATTATGCCTGGCTTGCTTACCGGGTCAGAAAAAGAACCGGGATAAAAACCTTGATTCATACGCATAATATCGAATACCAGCGTTTCAAAAGTACAGGCCGCTGGTGGTGGCCCATTCTAAAATGGTATGAAAAAAGCTGTTTGAAAAAAGCAGATGGAATTTTTTTTATTACTCCCGAAGACAAATCGTTCGCCATTAATACCTGGAAAATTGAACCCACAAGGTGCTTCGATGTTCCTTTCGGTGTTGAAATAGAGAAATATCCTGAAAACAGATTGCAATACCGGAATCAAATAGCTGGAAAACATAATATTCCCGTTGAAGAAAAAATACTTTTGTTTAATGGTTTATTAAATTATAAACCCAATAGGGATGCGCTAAAAGTTATCCTTGAAAACATAAACCCACTTCTGATAAAAAAAGAAGGTTTCAAATACAAGATTGTCATCTGTGGCAAAGGCTTGCCGGATGAAATGAATAACCTCAAATCCTATGCAGATAAAAATATCATCTATGCGGGCTTTGTAGATGACATCACTATTTATTTTAAAGCGGCAGACATTATGCTCAACCCGGTACAAAGTGGCGGTGGTGTAAAGACCAAAATGGTTGAAGCTATTGCTTTTGGTGCTACTGTCATAGCCACAAAAACCGGGGCAGCCGGAATAGAAAAGTCGGTTTGTGGTAAGAAACTTACCATTGTAGACGACAATGATTGGGAGACATTTGTAAACCGGATCATGTATACAGAAACAAAAGAAGCCACACCAGCGGAGTTTTATTCACTCTATAATTGGGATCAGATCATAAAAAAATTGAAGCTCAGTCTATAATTAGAGTAAAAAAAAGTAACTTACTGTTCAATATTTACAACAAACTAATGAAGCCTTATCTAAAAAGTACCCTGGCAGCTGTTTTAAGCGGTATATTATTCTGGAGTTGTCAAAAAGAAACTGATGAGCAGCTGTTACAATCACCACCTACAGCAAATGCAGGACCTAATCAAACAGTTCAACTACCACAAGCTTCCATAACCCTTACCGGCTCAGGCACTACAACGAACGGAACCATTACTGCTTATTTGTGGAGTCTTGTTTCAGGTCCAAATGTTCCTGTAGTGACCTCACCGGGTTCACCCACTACAACCATAACAGGAGTTATTGCCGGTACTTACATTTTTCAATTAATGGTAGTAGATAATGCCGGATTGACTGGAGTGGATACAACCAAAATCATTTGTTCACAGGCCCCTATACAAACACTTTCTTTACAGCCAGCGAATAATACAAATGAAGTTCATTTTGCTGTTTTGGGAGGAGTGTCACAAACAGATCCTACAGCTCCGGAACTAGTGGCTGCATCGTGGACCTCCGGAGGTGCACCTTATGATTTCAGAGGTGCTTTAAAATTTGATTTAAGCTCAATACCGGCTTCAGCAACCATTTTAACTGCCAGTCTTACACTTTATTCTAACCCAACTCCTTTAAACGGAAACCATGTTGATGCTAATTTTGGGACAAATAATGCAATGTATATACGCAGGCTGTTGTCCAACTGGACTGCTTCTACAATTACCTGGAATAACCAACCAGCCTCTTCTGTTTCGGACCAGGTGTTAATACCACATACTTCGGCCTCATTTCTTGACCTGACGAATATAGATGTTAAAAACCAGGTAGCAGCTATGGTTGCTACAGGAAATCATGGCTTCATAATCGGCCTGCAAAATGAAACACCTTATAACTCCAGGATATTTTGTTCAAGTAAATATTCGAATACGGGCAAGCATCCAAAATTAGTAATCACCTATCAGTAAAGGCACTTATTTATGCCTTCCCATAAAAGATCAGCAGTTCTCTCCCATGAAAACAGCTTTTTTTGTATATCACCCCTTTTAATCAGATCATTGCGCAAATCATCATTATTATAAATCCTGATCATTGCGTTTTTAATTTCATTAATGTTTGCAGGATCTACCAATATAGCTGCTTCACCAGCAACTTCAGGTAAAGATGTTACATTTGAAGCAATTACAGGCACATGACATTGCATTGCTTCAATTAAAGGGATTCCAAATCCTTCAAAAAAAGGAACAAATACAAATGCATGTGCTGCGCCATAGATATCATTAAGCGTCTGGTCATTTACTCTTCCTGTGAAAATAACATCCTGGCCAAACGTCATAGTATTTTTATAGTCAATCAACTCTCCTGATCGATACATTTCACTCCCTGCTATTACTAATTTGAACCTGGAAGCAGTTTCCTTTTTAAAAAATTCAAAAGCCTGAAGTAGCCCTTTCACATTTTTTCTTGGGCTTAAAGCACCAACAAAAAGAAAATAGAGTTCTCCAGAAGTATATTTATTCCGAATAGCAGAAATTTCATCAATACTCAATGGCTTAAAAAATGAATTTATTCCGCAGTAAACTACATCTATTTTGTCCTCTTCAATACCAAATGTCTTTACAATATCTTCTTTGCTGTAAGAAGAAACGGTAGCTATTCTACTGGCTTTTTTTGCAAATTTTGGAAAATAATACCGGTAATATTTCCGGTTCGAATATTTAAGAAACTCTGGATAGTGCATAAAGTTTATATCATGAATAACTGCATATTGCCTCCCTTGCCATCCAAGGCACAGCATACCATCCGGTGAAAAATATAAATCTGGTTTGATTGAATTAAGTTTGGCCTTTACACTTACCTCAGACCATAGAATATTTAGTGCAGCATGTTTTGCGGGCGGAAAAAGATTATGAGGAATAACATTGTGGCCAAATAGAAATTCTTTTTCAATTCCTGAATCAAAGAAAAAATGAAATTCAACTTCCGGATTTTTCCTTGTTATATATTGCAAAGTGTTAAAGGCAAACCAGCCTATGCCGTCCAATTTCCCTTTACGGAGTAATCTGGTATTTACGGCAATTTTCATTTTATTCTCCCTTTAAATCTATTCCACAAATAGGTAAATAACATTGTTATTTTTGACACCATGCCAATACGGGTTAGATTAAATGGTATTCTTGCCTGTTGCTTTATCATGAATTTAAGTATGGGTGGAACTGCAATACTATCATAATACTTATGAATTCCCTCTGTACTTCGTATGGATAAATTTCTTATAAAACGCCAGTAATAATCATAAGCGAAAATATTTTTTAAAGAGCCTGGCGAAATATCATTCAACAAACTAATATTCTCCGGAATCTCTACTTCTGGTCTTCTGAATACAGCTGAGGTAATTTGCTGGTCGCTGATACCCAGATTTACCAATGGGGTTTTAATAATGGTATAACGGTTATCTCTTCTAAAACTCCGGATATAAAACTCGATATCCACTACCCACTTATATCTTTCATCGTACCATTTGATATTTTCATTTTTTATTATTGTCGTACTTGGATGACCGACAAAATTCTTACGCAATAAATAAATCGGGTTTTTCTTCAATAATATTCTATCAACAAAACCAATCTGTTGTTTACTCATTGACTTATCACTGGCTTTTACGTTATAAAAGCCACTAAAAATAAAAGATGATTGTCCATTGATAGCCTGATAAGCAAACTTATGGAGACTACTGCTGTCAACAAACCAGTCATCATCATGCATCAGCTTTATCCATTTACCTTTTGCATGTGAAATGGCATTATTCCAATTTACCGGCGAGCCTAATGGTTTTTCATTTTTTATATAAAAGATTGTAAAATACTTTCTATAAGTTTCGACCAGCTCTTTTAATCTAAAGTCCGGGCTGTCATCCGATATAATCACCTCGAAATCCCTGTAATCCTGGATTCGGATTGAGTCAAGCAACCTGCTAAGAAATTCCTCATTCTTATAGGCAGGAATACAAATTGAGATGAATGGCCTGTCCACTTATGTTCCTCTTTTATGAATATAACGCAAACCTAATGGTTTGTAAAATAAGAACTTGAATATTGAATAAAGCAACTTAAAATTAGAATACAGATTTTCATTGAAAATCCATCTTAGCTTGTTTTTAAAAGAAATATGCTGGCTTTTCAGTACATCAAGCCATATTTTCTTGATCTTGAATTCTGCTTTTTCTGACACTTTAATGTCAGGCAAAATTACCGGGAGCCTGTTCAAAAAATATTTATGAAAATGAAATGTTGTGACAACCCACTTATCGCCAAAATCCCCGCCATTAGTAACATGAACAAGTTTAAGATTATATAATACACTGACACTACAAATTTGAGATGCCCTCAGACTGAAATCTAAATCGTAGTAATGAAATCCTTTGAGGTCATTATCATTAAATCTTATTTTCTGCCAAATTTCCTTTCGACAACAAATAAATACCCCATCAATACAAACTACATCTTCATAGTGTGTATTATGATCTATATCTGGCTTAAGATAGATATGCCTTACCTTCCCTCTTTCAATATGAACTAAATCCGCACAATCAAAATCCCCAATGCCTGTGTACCATCCGGAGTAAGCTGCAGATTTATATTTACTTCCTGCAACACCTATTACCCCTAACTCATTTCTGCTGTTGAATAAGGAAATTAAGTCAATGCCCCATCCAGTTCGCTCAAAATAAATATCCTCATGGAGAAAACAAATGAACTCGAATTTTGCCTGCCCAGCCATCCGGTTATATACTTCGCAAAGCCCGATATTTGCCTGCCGGTTATCCCAAACAAGTAATTCATATTCCAGCCCGATGGTATCTGAAATATTTTCCTTTACTTGCCCAAGAAATTCAGGGCTAATTGAACAAATTATTATAGATATCATCGAATTAAAAGGGCTAATATACTTGTAAAATCGGTAAAACCGGAAATCATGAATAAAGGATCATTCTTTAAAAATATAAAAACCGGGATTCGTCACAGAATCAATAAATCTTTAAAAAATCCGTACCAAAAAGCAAACCTTAACTATTTTAAAGTAAAATATCTAAAACATCTGCCCCCGGGAAAATTAAATTCTCATATTCTTTATGGAGCAAGCACCTACTTTTACAATCCCCAGGAGTTCCTGCACGGCATAAAAGAGATCTTTGTTGATGAAATATATAAGCAACAACTCCCATCTGACGCCCGGGTGCTGGATTGCGGGGCAAATATTGGCCTGAGTGTAATTTATCTGAAAGAACTATACCCGGATGCCCGGATAACCGCATTTGAGCCCGACGAAAAAAATTTTGAGCTATTATCAAAAAACGTTGCTGCAAGGAGTTATAAAAACATTGAATTAAGAAAAGAGGCTATATGGATTGCCAACACTGAAATTGAGTTCTCGGAAGATGCGTCAATGTCAAGCCGAATTGAAGAATCCGGAGTAACTGGCGTAAGAAAAGTGAAAGCAATAAGATTAAAAGACCTGCTGACAGATAAAGTTGACTTTCTCAAAATCGATATTGAAGGAGCCGAATTCAAAGTATTGAGCGACATCGAAGAAAAACTGAACGTTATAAATAATATGTTTATTGAATACCATGGCCTCTACGATCAACAGGAAGAACTGACTCAGATTTTCCAGATACTGACCAGGGCTGGTTTCAATTATTATATTAAGGAAGCACAGGCCATTTACGAACATCCATTTTCCAAAGTAAAAGACCCGGCAATCCCCTATCAGATACAATTAAATATTTTCTGCTTCAGGAAACAGCAAGTAGTTTAAATTAATTCCTATTCTATCTCCTTAATTACGCTGAGAAAATGATTCATTCCTCTCTGTTTTGCATCGTCCAGATCATAGCTTAAATGCAATTGGTAATATTTTTTCAGGTCATATAACTCATAAGGAGTATTCAACACGATTTCATCAATATGCAGAAGCCCTTCAGCATTAGCCTTGTCAAACAGGGTAATGAAATCCTGCGGTAATGGCTTTAAACTAACCCACGCTGCAAAAACAAAAGGCAACCCTGTTATTTTCCTCCATTCAGAGCCCAGATCGTAAATAAAAGTAGAAATCTTTCGCTGTTCAAGTGCCCTGTCACCTATAACCAACCCGGCAGTAGTGCCTTTAATTTCCTTTCTATAATCTTCATCTACCGCCTCGACGATTTCAGGATTGATACCCCAGTATTCTTTCATTAGATATTTTAGCAGGGCCACTGAAGTACGGCTTTGGTAATCGAGATAAACCTTTTTTATTTCGTACATTGGTACCTCACTGAAAAGCGCAACAGAAGCAATTTCGCCTTCGGTTCCGATACAATAATTACCTACCACATGGGCTGTCGGAAGCTGGGGTATTACCGCAACCGGTATCAGACCAATATCCACTTCTCCTTTTATTAGCAACTCTGCAACCCTGGAGGGATAATCACCTACAAGTTCAATAAGGTTGGCAACCGGGGGTTTATCTAACCCATAGATTAATGGCTTTGTATTAAGGTAGTTAACTATGCCAACACGAATCTTCTCCAATTAAATTACTTTTGTGGCTGCAAAGGTAAAGGGTCAGCCTTCTTTAATAAAAATATCATGGAACTTACGAATCTAACCGCTATTTCAGCCGTTGACGGCCGTTATCGCAAACAAGTACAGCATTTGGATGAATACTTCTCAGAATACGGCTTAATGAAATACCGGGTAATGGTGGAGGTGGAGTACCTGTTATTCCTGGAAAAGAAAAAAATCTTTAAACTTCCGGGCAAAACCACTAAACACCTTCAAAAACTGCTGGAAGATTTTGGCCCGGAAGATGCCCAGGAAATTAAACAAATTGAATTTACTACCAATCATGATGTTAAGGCAGTTGAATATTTTCTTAAAAATGAGCTGGAAAAATGCGGGGGACAGGCAGCCAAAGAATGGGTACATTTCGGGCTTACCTCACAGGACATAAATAACACTGCTATTCCGCTTTCATGGAAGCATGCCATTGAATATGAGTACCTACCCGCCTTGCTTAACCTTAATACAGAATTGAAATTGCTGGCAGAAGAATGGAAAGACATTCCTATGTTGGCACATACACACGGACAACCTGCCAGTCCCACCAGGCTGGGCAAAGAAATAATGGTATTCGTGGAGCGGATACAAAACCAGATTGAGCAATTTATCGGAATTCCTTTTACCGGTAAGTTTGGGGGGGCGACAGGTAACTTTAATGCTCATCATGTTGCATTTCCAAAAACAGACTGGATAAAATTTGGAAATGATTTTGTAAGGCATTTAGGCCTCACCCGGCAGCAGTTTACAACACAGATCGAGCATTATGATAACCTGGCAGCTCATTTTGATTGTATGAAAAGGATCAACAATATCCTTACTGATTTTTGCCGGGATACATGGAGTTATGTATCAATGGAATATTTCCGTCAAAAGACAAAAAAGGGAGAAGTAGGCTCCTCTGCCATGCCTCACAAAGTAAACCCGATTGATTTCGAAAATGCAGAAGGCAATCTGGGAATTGCCAATTCATTATTTGAGTTCCTCTCTGCCAAACTACCTGTTTCCCGCCTGCAACGGGACCTTACAGATTCAACTGTTTTGAGAAATATCGGCGTACCATTTGCACATACATTAATCGCTTTCAGGTCAATTGAAAAAGGATTAGGCAAATTGGTTATTAATGACACAAAGATTTATGAAGACCTCGAAAATAATTGGGCGGTTGTAGCAGAAGCCATACAAACAATACTACGAAGAGAAAATTATCCTAACCCATATGAAGCCTTAAAGGATCTGACAAGGGGAAATAATAAGATTGATAAAAAAGCCATTCACCAGTTCATAGATAAACTCAAAATAAAAGATGAAATAAAGAGGGAGCTTAAGAAAATAAGTCCGCACAACTATACTGGTGTTGTCTATTTCAAGTAATAGCTAAAACATGCAGAATTTTACGAAGAAGGCAAATCCGTTATTGATCTTTTTTCTTTATTCCACATCAATTTTTGCACAACTCCCTTGCAATAATTGGCTTAATACTCCATCAGAGCCTTCATATATCAGAATAGGGGATCTGGATATCGCTGGCACACACATTACAGTTGAAGTCAATTTTAACAGAACAGCACCGGAGAATCCGGCAGGTGGATACGGGTTCCTTGTTTCTAAACATACAGGTCCTGCAAATACCAATTATGCTCTCTGGCCAAATGGTTGTGCTATTACCACTACCGGTAGCGGACACCACCTGATTTTTGAAAGTTGTTCGATACAACTTAATAAAACATACCATGTAGCCATGGTATATGATGGCACTACGCTCAAATTTTATCGCAATGGTTTTTTACACAGTCAAACTGCGGCATCAGGTAATCTTATTACAAACAATCTGATTACTACAATTGGGCAGAATGTGCCTGAAGGTGCGCCAACCATTTTTCCATTTACAGGTTTTATTAATGAAGTTAGAATATGGAATATTGCGAGGACACAGTCTCAAATACAAAATTACCTGAACACCAGTCTCCCTAACCCGGCAACACAATCAGGTCTTGTTGCATATTACCGATTCGATAATCTTTTAAATAAACAAGGAAACCCAAACTATAATGGTATTCAGTTTGGCAATGCTGTATTAAACACTACAAATACTAGTTGCACTTTTTTTATAGATTCTTGTTTTGTTAACCAATCCACAGGTGGTATAATTAACAGTTATACTCCGGTATTGTCTCTTTACCCTTGTGAAAATAAGCTTACAGTTGAAGATGATACTAATTTTAACCCGGGTGATACTGTTTTGCTTATTCA
>DEHX01000051.1:15679-19051 GCA_002352145.1 Chitinophagaceae bacterium UBA2789 | reverse complement strand
AAAACTTTGGATTTGGTTAACCTGGCCATTGTCGGTTGCCTGCTGGGAAATGATCTTTACAAAAAGAAAAATTATAAACCCTTCCTTGTTGTGTTTATTGTTTTTTTGGCAGGGGCAGTTATGTGGCGTATGCGGGATAGTGATGAATGGCAGTCATTGGCAAAAGTTTACGCAACATTATTCTATTGATGTTTTGAAATAGTGAAAAGGGGAACTCATCCGTAAGCCCCGGTTAGCTAACAACAATTTTTGTGGGCCGGAACCAGAAAGGCGACAAGATACTTTCCGGCGACCAGCCAGGTCATAGCAGGGTTACTGATATCCGGGGAAGAATTTTGAAAGCGTTTACACAATGAGCCGGCCCCGGGCTTAATCTACAAAACCAGGGAATGGTACTGGTCGGGAACAGACTGATGGAGTTACCACGGCTTTGGGTGGTAGCTAGGCGGGAGTTGCTATGGAGTTACCATGGAGTATTCCGGTACTTACATGATGTAAAATTTAGGTAAATCAGCAATTAATTTATCCGTGTATAAACGTTTATAAACGACTATAAACGGATGTTGATTATTGGTATTGCCGTCATTGCAATACAAATTGCGAATTACAAAAGTTTGAAATTCATGATCTATACTATTTATTTTACCTTTTTAGTGTCGTATATTTAAGTGTTAGCGGCAATATAAACTCAGCAATGGAAAAAATAATTGACAACGACAATCGTTTGGACGACATAACCCTCATTAAACATCTTAAGGGAAGAAACAGCATTTTTCTAGACGACATAGCAAAAGTGTACAATGCTGTGAAAGACATCCTGAATACACGGATTCCTCATATATTCCAAAATTACACACTGCACAATGTTGACCATTCCTTTAGGATTATGGAGTACATGAGTAAAATTGTTGGCGACATTACTGCTCTTAATGATTTGGAAGTTACCATATTAATCTATTCAGCTTTACTACATGACATTGGAATGGCAGTAAGTGAGGAAGATTTAGAACTGATTAAGACAGATGCATACCCCCATTCAGACATTAAGTTTTCAGCAATGCTAAAATTTACTTCTGGTAATGAAAATTTAGCTCTACAAGAATATGTCAGGAGGATACATGCAACACTTTCAGCAAAATACATTTTAGCAAATCATAAAGAACAATTCACAATCCCAAAATTAAACACTCTCAGTTTTTCAAAAGAGTTAGCAAATATTTGTAAAAGTCATACAGAAAATTACGACTGGATTAAACGAAATTTAACAACCTATGAAGTTAGAGGTGATTTTTATTTTAATCCCCAGTTTATCGCAATTGTCCTTCGGTTAGCAGACATTCTCGATATTGACAGTAATAGAACGCCGTACAATTTGTACAAAATAATTGCTCCAATGGGATTTAGTGATACAGAATGGAAGCAGCATTTTATTATATCAAATAATGAAAAAATACTTCTAAATGAAAAAACTCAACAAAAGAAAATAGTTTTTCATGGGAAAGCGACAAACCCAAGTATTCATAGAAAACTGTTAACCTACATTGGTTGGGTCGAGAATGAACTTATTAATGGAACAGCTATTTCAAATAACATGCTACCTCAATACAGGTTGTTCTTTGATAATCATCCGGAGATTAATATTCAAACTGAAGGCTACACCTTTTCTGATTACAAAATGACTCTCGATTTTAAAGCAATAAGTTCTTTACTTATGGGTGAAAAAATCTATGGGAGTAAAACCCTTGGGCTTCGAGAACTGGTTCAAAATTCAATGGATTCATGTAGAGTACGGCAAGAAATTGAAAAAGCTAAATATGAATTTGGGCAGGAACCATATAAAGGGAAGATAAAAATCATCCTTGATGAAGAAAAAAATCAAGTTATCATTAAAGATAACGGAACAGGAATGTCACTAGATATTATTAAAAAGCATTTCCTAAATATCGGTCTATCTTTTTACAACTCACCGACTTTTCTCCTTAAAGATTATAATTATAAACCAATAGGCAATTTCGGCATAGGGTTTCTTTCTTGCTTTATGTTAAGTAACGAAGTAAAAGTTATTACTCGCTATTTTAACTCTAAGTATAAATATATAATCGAACTTGAGCAAGGAAATGAGTACACATCTTTAACTGAACTTGAAGATGTTTCATTTGATGGAACGGAAGTGCAATTAGCTTATACAAGTTTCATAAAAATCTTTAAAGACGATATTAAAAATATTATTGATTTCCTTAACTCCTATTTTTTGACCGACGAAATCGATTTTGAGGTAATTGATAAATCGAAACAATGGAAAGTGGAAATTAGCAACCCACTACGTAATAATCAAGAACTGGAAAAAGGATGTATTAAAATTGATTTGGGAAAATATCTAAATGAAATCGAAGGCTATGTAATTTTAAAACCCAAAATTCCATTCGTAAAGCATTTTTCAGATCTAAATTTTGATGAACGAGTTTATGTTTATACTGAATTGGGAGGTATTGAAGAAATTGAAGACTTTTCATCTCTCCAAATTGACGATTATTTGGACGATAAAGAGTTAACATATTTATCAATACCTATTGTTGATGACGCATATGAAGAAGATTATTTGAATGGATTAAAATTTACAGATGATGATGTAGAGGAGGTAATACGAAAAATGGATAGGGACTTAACTTGGGTATCAGTACTTTTTAGGAAAGACTTTGCTAAAATGCTCGTTGAGACAACTATTGAACCTGGCGATACAATTTGTGAACAATTCGATTTTAATATGCTGTGTGACATTGGACATTCTGTCTCTTGTTCAACAAAGGCATTTTTAAAAAAAATAAATCTATTCGAAGGGGAATGTAACAAACTGTATTTACCCTTTGAAGAGAAAGACAAGACTTACAATTTTTATTATTATCCCAGAACAAAAGACAAAAGAGAATTGTATATCAGAAATGTTCTTTTAAAAGATTTTCATTATGACATAAGAGTTACAGCATCTATTTTTGAAATTAATTCACTCATTGTAAATATTTCTTCAAGAAAATTTATTCCAGACATATCTCGTAATAACATACAGGAGGGGCAAGCTGACCTCATTAATTATTTACTTGGCAAGGCAATTCACAGAGCAATATATGATGTCATGAAAATGGACGCAGGACAAAAAAGTACTTTTCAAAAATTTTTGACACATTTTTACTCTTCAAAAAGTGAGTTCGACAAATAGAAATACTGCCGCTAACAAAAGTATTTGCAAAAGCAGGGCTGGACAATGTAACATCAACCATTTGCAAGCATCAGCATTGGTTCGGGCTCGACGTTCAATGTTCAGCTTTAGTTCTTAACTTCAACAACATATTTTAATTGGGCATTTGTACCGGGCTG
>DEHX01000051.1:0-15647 GCA_002352145.1 Chitinophagaceae bacterium UBA2789 | reverse complement strand
AAAAGAAAAAGATTCCGGCTCATAGCCTTTAGGATACTCCGCAAGCCGGATTGGAAAATCATCGAAGGCCAGGTACACACATCCGGCATTCTGGATGCCCTCATCTGTAAGCTCGAACAGCAACGCAAAGAATCATTACGGCAGAATAACAGCGGTTTACAGTCCAACTAAATCACTTTCAGTTAATTCAGAGCCTGCTTGCAGTCATTCAGAGCCATCTCGCAGTCGTTCAGAGCCATCTTACACTGATTCAATGTCAGGTTACACTGCTTCAATGTCAGGCTGCAGTCGTTCAAAGCCATCTCGCAGTCATTCAGAGAATAGCCGCAATCGTTCAGAGCCGTCCTGCACTGATTCAATGTCAGGTTACACTACTTCAATGTCAGGCTGCAATCGTTCAAAGACATCTTGCAGTCGTTCAGAGCGCATCTGCAATCATTCAGCAGCTAACAGTGAAGTGTAAAAAAAATCCAGATCAGAAACGAAACGACAACACTCGTAATCAAAAGCTTTTACAGCGCCATGCCTGTCCGACCTCTGGCGGATTCCGCCATTCTTTAAACCACCTGTTACTTTAAGAACACCAGGGCGGAACACAGCCTGCCTGCCGGCAGGCAGGCGCCTCCAGAGTCCTCGCATATCACGCAGCGGAGTCTCGCATCAATCGCTTCACTCATCTACCTTGCCAAAACAAAACTCCGCCGCATCACTTGCCACAGGTGCGCTGGCCAGACAAAAACAGCGGAGCATTTGTTTTTGTCTTGATTTTTTGCTCCACTTTTTNNCTGCCTGCCGGCAGGCAGGTTTGGTTACTTTCTTTGTTTCAAGACAAAGAAAGTGACAAACGTTCCCGGCACTCATCAAAACAACATGATTCCACTCATAGCCGGGATAACCTGCATGAGATAGCTTTACAACAGGCAAGTAACCCTATGAGATGAACAGAACAAAATGATCTGCATGCCTTCCATTATTCTGACAAACCAAAGCAGGGAAGCCGAAAACTGCCTATTAAAAAAACAGGCAAAAAATTTTTATTTTATGATCAACAAAGCTTTGCTATCAATTGCTGCAATTCTGTTAGCGGCAATTCCTGAAATTTCATTTGCAGGAACAGGTGACACAAGTGAAGGAATTGGTGTACGTGGTATTTATGGAATTATACTTGTTGTAGTAGTCGCCATTGTTATTTGGGTGAAATCAAAAAAAAGCAAACAAGACCCCAACAAACCCCTTTAAAAAATGGAGACATTTTTTGCCTTTGTGGGTGCTGCGGGAAAATAGTATGCTGATATCATGCCTCTTACGCCCAGGTTCGTGTCCTCACGAACCATAATCTGTGTTAATCCGTGTTCATCTGTGGCCCACTACCATTCACCGCAGGTGAATTGTTAATCATATATCGCTCCTTCGGAGCTTAACCATCATAGATGCATTTATTTTCTAAAACAATTCCGCCCCTTCGGGGCTACACCTCATATAACAGAAATCCTCCAGCGCCTTGTTCCGCCATTTTTTAAAACACTACTACTTTAAGAAAACCAAGGCGGAACATAGCGCCTCCAGTGTCCTCAAATATCACGCAGCGGAGTCTTGCATCAATCGCTTCACTCATCCACCATTCCCAAACAAAACTCCGCTGCCCCACTTGCCACGGGTGCGTTGGCCGTCCCGGCGGCGGAGCTATCGCCGGGACTTGATTTTTTGCTCCACTTTTTTATCAAGAAAAAAGTGGAAGAAGAACAACGTAACAGCTTTCAACCAAAACAACATGATTCCGCTCATAGCCGGGCTACCCTGCATGCGATAGCTTTACAACAGGCAAGTACCCCTAAACAAGATGAACATGACAACCGCAACTATCCTGTTCCGGGTTGTAAAGCAAAGAGCCCGCCGCACACTGCCCCTCTTACCCGGAATATTAATACTAACCCTTCTTTTTTTAATCTCCCTGCCCGCATTATCGCAAAAAGGTTCTTCCCTCGTCATCCACGATAATACCACGGCTGCCAACGGCGGAGCCAATGCCACTGCCGGCCTCCGCAGCGAAATTGAATCTGCCTTCAACCGGGAAAAACCCTGCGTGGACATTATGGACGACGATGATATCCGCAACATCATAGAAAGCGAAAGGCAAAAAGAATTGCTCGAGGGCAGCGATCCCCAGGCAGTGCTTACCCAGATCGGCAACCTGGTGGGAGCCAGTTATGTGATGAGTGTTTCCGCTATACCCGGCAATGCCGGTGGCACTGTTTACACGGCGGTTGTTATGGACCCAAAAACAGGACAAACCATTGCCCGGCAGACCGGCACCGATGCAAAGCAGATTGCTGAAAGTATAGTGAAGCAGTTAGGCTCCGGCCTTTCTGACAACTGCAAACCCCACTGGCTCGGCGAAGTGAAATATGTGTTTGCCTGGAATGAAACCAAACTCACCCATGATGAAGGTGCGGCACATGCCAGCACCCGAAATACAAAACGAACCAAAACTGATACCTACTCGGCCACCAATACCATAACTGCTACTCTGCTGCCGCCGCAGGCAGGCGGGAATGTTAGTGACGGCAGTACCATGGCAAGAGTGTGGATGCGTTCAAAGATCATTGCTGAAAAAAGACAGGAAACAACCGGCGAAATATGGTGCCGTGAACCGGGAAAGAATCCACAGATGAAGAGTTATTTTTTAACCTATTCGGAAATCACCACACAACTAGGCGGTGGAGCCGATAACCTGCCGGTTTCTGTTTCGGTTGATAATGAAGGTAATTACAAGATCTCAGTAAAAACGCCTTCCGGCACACTGCTCACCAAGATTGAAACTGCAAGAAAAGAAACCGGCTGCAGCCCGGAGAAACCTCCCACCAATAATGCGCAAAGCTTTCCTGAGCAAAAAATGGATGCATCCGGTTTTGATGTCAGCGGCAAGACGGATCCGAAAAACCGGGATGTATTATCAGGCTCCAAAACAATGCCCGACGGAAAGACCACCATTACCTGGAACCTGCGGCTGGTAAAACCGAAAGAGAAAAAATGATTGGCAATAACAGTACGTTTATATTTATTTAATATTGTGGCCGGCTTCAAAAAGAAAAGCCCCGGCAATGATGCGGTGGCTTTATTGAACCGTCCCTTATTCAATTTTTTAAAAGTCAGAATATGATGACCAGCAGCGTAATGGCTATTGCTACACTCACCACCATCAGCAGGTCAATAATATTGTCTTTCTCTATATTTATTTTTCTTCTTGCTTTCATGGTTTTGCTTTACAAAGTGATGCTGTTGTAATTTCTGCATGCAATTTAATACGGAGGTACAGCTATGCCCTTTGTCTCTTAGCAGAAGGTTGTTTTCCGTTAGTTAATGGCTGGCCCGGCGAAGCGGATTTTATTTTTCCTGTTATCTCTTCCCGGTAAATCGGCAGCAACGACCATTGAGTAGTATTTCAGCAAGTTCCTTCCCCACAGAAAATAGATTTGGTATCAAATTAATTGATATGAAAAAGACAGCCTTATTCTTTGTTATTATTTGTGCCGGCCTGGGTGCTCTGTCACAAAATGTGGGTATCGGCACTGCTGCTCCTTCTGAAAAACTGCATGTAAACGGCAATATCAACCTGCAGGGCAATTTAAAAGTAAACGGGGTGGCGGGGCAAAGCGGCCAGGTACTGAAGACCAATGAAGCTGGTCAAACGGTTTGGGAAAATGCAGGAGCTGAGTATAAAAGAGTAGTTTCCTTTTACGAGAACGGAGTGTGGATAGTGCCCGCAGGTGTTACTAGTTTTGTGATTGAAGCCTGGGGCGGTGGCGGCGGCGGTTCTGTTGCAGGCGGTGGAGGCAGCGGATCTTACTTAAGAGTAAAAAATTCAAGTTTAACTGCGGGCTCTGCTTTAACCATTTCGATCGGTATTGGTGGTAACGGGGCTGCCACCAGCAATTCGAGTGGTGTCAACGGGGGTAATACCAGCATCTCTTATACCTATGCCGGTACACCCAATACCTATATTGCGCAGGGCGGAGATGGGGCAAGTACCAATCAGCCCGGATCGGGTGCTATATTATTTCCCAGCAACAGCGTAAATACGTTCCGGGTAAACGGAAATCATGGTGAGCCAAGTATTGACAGCTATTACCAGATAAGTACAACTGCTTTTGCAAGAGTAACCCGTTATGGTGATGGCGGTGATGCCGCCTACCTGAATTTTGGCCGTGGCAAAGGAGGAGTTTTGACATATAATACTACCACTTTACAGACAATAAGCCAGATCAGCAGCATGCAGGCATCCGGTTTTGGAGCAGGTGGCGGCGGTGGTTATAACGGAGCCACATACGGAGGGATAGGCGGCAACGGTCTTGTGCTTATCTGGTATTAACCAACGGCTTTCAATACTGCCGGGCAAGTGTGCAACCTAATTCTTCCATGCAGTTAATATTAATAATGATATGCCGTTCAATCAGCGGCAGCTACCGTTCAGTAGTACCAGGCCAGCGGCAAGCTGTCTTTTAGGGCAAATAAGTTATTTTTAAGAAGGTATGCGATGGCTAAAAAACATAGGACCGGGATCTGCTTTTCTCTGGATCAGCCTGGTGCTTTTGCCCGCAGCCCTGCTATCTCAATCCCGTCCCCACCGGGCCAATATCCATTTTTACCAGCTGAATACGGCACACGGATTATCTGACAATTATATCTATGATATGTGTATGGATAAAAACGGTAACCTGTGGATTGCATCGGGTGAAGGGCTGAATATGTTCAATGGTAAAACGGTAACCAAATTTTTTAAAAGCGAATACCCGCAACTGCAAAGCGATTATATGCGGCAGTTGTTGTGTGATGATAAAAACAGGATATGGGTGATGGCGCAGGGTGGCCTGGTGACAATGATCGATGAGAACAGGCAGTTTCATAAAATAAGTTTGAACGACAGCAGCGGAAGAATCACTGCCCGATGGATGCTGAAAACCAAAGAGCAGGGTATTGTACTTTTTACCCGCAAAGGTTTTTTCTTTCTTTCACCTGCTATAAACAGCAGCCACAAAGATTCGCTGACAAGGAATGATTTTTCGTTTGTAACTATCCGAGGCTTTGATTCACTCCAGGCATTACCCTTTTCACAGATCGAGCCGTTTGATGAAAACAATTATATACTAAGCAGGGACGAGGGTTTATATAAGATCAATTTCAGGGAAAAGAGGGTGGAAAAAAAATATGAGCTGCCCGGCCTGTATATTCTCCTGCAGTGGCAGCCCGGTGAATTGCTTGCCTTTGACAAGAAGAATCCCGAGCTGCAATCTATTCACCTGGACAGCCGGCAAACCAGCTGGCCCCTGCGGGGAGTAAAGGATCAGTATGGCCATGCTTTCACCGCAAAGATCGTTGATGCCAAAATGCTGAATGAAGAGTTGCTGGCACTAACGACAGCTATGGACGGTATGTATCTTTTTAATACCCGGACGAGATCACTTATCCGTTGCCGGCACAGCGCTGCAGACCCGACAACAATTGTGAATGACTGGCCTACCGTGATCACCCCGGGAATAAACGGGTGGGTTTTTATTGGCGCTCCTCCCAACGGTATCAGTTATTTCAAATACAATGCGGCCATTGGCCAGCAAACGGTTTTCCAGGATAATAAAGGCAATAGTTACGACGGGCATATCAGCAAGATCACCACACTGGATAATGATGTTTTTTATATAGCCACCGGAAACAATCTATTGAAGTGGAGAAGAAGCACCAACAGCAGCAGCTTTGTTGATTATACCAAAATGAACGGTGAGCAAATGATGTATAAGGATCATACGAGTTCACTCGAGTTTGATGCCTATGGCAGGCTGTGGTTCAATACAGGTCAAAACGGTGTTTTTGTCCTGAACAAAAACGACCAGACCGTTCACCAGTTTCAATATGATACCAGCAAGCCCAATAGTCTTATTGCTGCCGTGACGCCACAGATACTAAAAGGTCCAGACGGGTATATGTGGTTGGCTACCCGACGGGGTGTTTGCAGGGTGAACCCTCAGAATTTTACAATCGATTACCTGCAGGCAACCGCTTTGAAAGAGTTGAAGAATATTTACTGCTATGAATTGTTCTTTGCAGACAAGAACAATCTCTGGATCGCTACCAACGGTAAAGGATTATGGCATTACAATTTCTCCACAGATTCGCTGCGGAATTTTACAGAGAAGAATGGATTCATCAGCAATGTTGCCTTCAGCATCAACAGCGATAAAGAAGGAAACATTTATGCCGGCACGGATAAAGGACTTCATATTTTTCTCCGGAACGGAAGGGTAAAACAGGTGACCCAGAAAGACGGCCTGATGAACAGCAGGGTGGAAGCCCTTATAAGGGATAATAAGAACAGGATGTGGATCGGCAATGATGTCGGGATCGCCTGTTTTAATATAGCCGACTCAAGCCTTAAGTATTTTGATGAAACGTATGGTTTGAGTATCCAGGGCTTTCGTATAGCTGCGTATTGCCGCACTTCCGAAGATGAACAGATCTGGGGAACGGAGCGGGGTCTGCAGTATTTTTTCCCGGATGAACTCTATCAATATAAGGCCGAGCTGAAAGTGAATATTGACCGGATCGAAACAAGGAATGTGATGAGCAACCTCACCCAAAGCCATACATTCGACCTGAAGGCTTCGGACAATTATGTTAGTTTTTATTTCAGTACGATTGAATACCTAACCCAGCTTCGTACTTTTTATGAATACAAGCTGGAGGGGCTGGATGATAAGTGGATAAAAGTGATCAACCAGAACTTTGTGCGTTACAGCTCACTATCGCCCGGTGAATATACGTTCAGGGTAAGGGCCAGCAACGATAATAAGAACTGGACCGAATCGGGCAATGCAATCACTATCCGGATTGCAACACCGTATTATCAAACCTGGTGGTTCAGGATACTGGGTGCCCTATCAGCCATTGCCATCCTTCTATTTGTTATCAGCTTTTATCGCAGGAGGCAACTGCAAAAAAGAACAGAGCTGGAAACAGAGCTGGTCATTACCCAGTTTGCCTCGCAGATCAACCGGCATAAGCATGTTGATGAACTGCTATGGGATGTGACGAAGAATTGTATCAGCCGTTTGCATTTTGAAGATTGTGTGATCTACCTGAAGGATGAAAGAAATGATGTGCTGGTTCAGAAAGCTGCTTATGGACCGAAGAGTCCTGTTGACCTGACCATTCACCAGCCAATTGAAATCCCGGTCGGCAAGGGAATAGTGGGCACTGTGGCCCAAACAGGCAAACCTGAACTGGTGAATGACACGGAAAAGGACAGCCGTTATATAGTAGATGATGAAAGAAGATTTTCCGAACTGGCAGTGCCGATCATTATTGACGGCATGGTGGCGGGTGTGATCGACAGCGAGCATTCCAGAAAGAATTTTTTCACTGCCCGGCAGTTACAGATATTATCGGCTGTATCAGTGCTTTGTGCCAACCAGCTTCAGAGTATCAAAGCAGAAGAAGAGATGCAGAAGGCTTCTCTCGAACTGCTGGAAAATAAACGAAAGGCCATGGAAAGCCGGTTGCAAAGCCTGCGCCTGCAAATGAATCCTCATTTTCTTTTTAATGCGCTTAACTCCATTCAACAAATGATACTGGCGAATGAAGAGATGGTGGCTACCCGGTACTTGTCCCGGTTTTCCAAATTACTCCGTACCATCCTGGTGCACAGTGATAAGGAAATGGTTACACTCAAGGATGAGCTTGAAATATTAAACCTGTATGTAGAACTGGAAGCCATTCGTTTTAAAGATTCATTCAGGTATACGATTGAATGTAATGAAGAGATTGACCTTGATGAAGTGAAGGTGCCGACACTGCTGATACAGCCTTTTGTGGAAAATGCTATCTGGCACGGGCTGATGCACAAAGAAGGTCAGCGGGAACTGCATATCCTGTTTTCGGAAAAAGATGATAACCTTTTCTGCGTTATTGAAGACAATGGAATTGGCCGGGATAAGGCCCGGGAAACCGGGATCGTTTCAGGAAAGGGAAAAAGTCATACCAGTAAAGGAATAGCCGTATCGCTGGAACGGTTAAAAACATTACACGGAGAGAACGGCCATACAGGGTCACTGCATATCACAGATATGAAAAAAGAAACGGGAGAGCCGGCCGGTACCCGGGTTGAAATATGTTTTCCCATACAAAACTGATTTATATGCTTAAAGTATTATTGATCGATGATGAAGAAAGAGCGACTGATTCGTTGCGGCTGATGATCGAAAAGACCATCCCCGAAGCGGGGCAGGTGATGGTCTGCAACGATTCCCGCAAGGCATCGGATATGATACATGCTTTTCAGCCCGGCCTGGTTTTCCTGGATATACAAATGCCACACCTGAATGGCTTCGAGGTACTGGAAAAAATGCCCAATAAAAATTTCAAGATCATCTTTACCACTGCGTATAATGAGTACGCCATACAGGCGATACGCTTCAGCGCTTTTGATTACTTGCTGAAGCCGGTGGATATTGAAGAACTTCAGGCTTCCGTTCAGCGTTTTTTACAAAGCAATGATGACTACCGGCAGCAGTTTGAATTGCTGAAAAACATCATGCACAATATTCAGGCGCCATCGGCCGATGAGTTCAGGCTGGCCTTGCCTACCCGGGAAGGTGTACACTTCCTGACCCCACCGGAAATCATACGCTGTGAATCATTGGGGAATTACACCAAATTCTTTGTTACCCATAACCGCTCTTACCTAATCTCGAGAACACTCGGGGAATATGATACCCTGCTTACTCCCTATCATTTTATCCGGACGCATAAAAGCCACCTGGTGAACCGGAAATATATTTCCTTCATTGATCATGACGGGTTTGTTGTTTTAAAGGATGGCAGCCGTGTAGAAGTAAGCCGGCGGAGAAAAGAAGATGTGATGGCGGCATTGAAATAAAATATCTACCTGCATTCGTTGTTCTTATCCACTATGCATAAAACTCTACCCAACCTTCAAAGTATGTGATGACAAAAAATTAGTGTAAGCAGCCGCTTAATGATAGTACGGACTGATCATTACATACACCACCACCCCTGTTACGGCTACATAAAACCATACCGGCCAGGTAATGCGTACCAGTTTTTTGTGTTTGTCAAATTCACCGGTCAATGCCCGGTAGGCAGAAAATAAAATAAACGGAAGGATGATACCCGCCAAAGGGATATGGGTACCGAGAATAATATAGTAGATCATCCGGCTGCCGCTTACGGCTGCTTTCTCCATTTCATCCACCAGCCCATCATGGTTCACATCGCCAAACCTTGTTTCACCGGCCAGCAGGTGATGACAGATATAGCTCACTAAAAAAAGAATGGAGAGCACCATCGCTGCGAGCATCAGTTGTTTATGCAGCTGGTACTTCCGGCTCTTCACCGCTACCAGTGCTGCCAGCAACAACACTGCCACCATGGAATTGATCACCGCATTAATGGCCGCAAAAATGTGTACATCAAAACCAACTTGTACATCCAGCTTCACCCGGCCAAGGGCCACTACCGCCGCAAATACAATAGCAGAAAAGGTAAAGATGAGCCATTTGGCTTTTTTGTCGTTCTTTTTCCAGGCAGCGTTCAGCATCATTTATTTTTTTGGCGAAGCAGGAACAGTAATAGCCCTACTCCGAATATAGCCAGCAGGAAAACAACCGCAATAAGCTGAAGTTTGCCGGCAAAGAAACTTTTTTTATTGGGGTCTTTCTCCATCGTGAGCATCACCAGATCGGCCGACAAATGAGAAAGCGAAACAGAATCGAGACCATCATAATAACCCCGCACATGGCGGTTACTGTCTATCAGTACAAACTTATCACTGTGTACAAAATTGGTGTCCACTCCTTCACCATCAATCAGTCCCAGCTTCACTTCATTCAGTGCAAAGTCATAGATCTCTTTCTTATCACCGGTAAGCAGCCACCATGTTTCCGGGTTTACCTGGAAACGGTCGGCCCATTTTTTCAGTTGTGGTACAGAATCCCTTTCCGAATCCACACTCAGCGAAACAAAATGGACCAGTTTGTTGGTCTTATCGCCCACTCTCTTACCATTATGAATTGACTCGGCCATTCGTTTCATGTTCATCGTCATAGCGGGGCAGATAGTAGGGCAGCGGGTAAAAAAGAAATCAGCGATGATTATCTTTCCTTTCAGGCTGTCGAAGTTTACGGTCTTTCCTTCCTGGTTGATAAGTGTAAGGTTCTTTACTTTGTGCCACACAGTATCTTCCATCCGTTTGCCTTTTTTCGTTACCGTCACAATGGAGTCGGGCAGATAATGCCGGGGCATCTTTACATCCCGTTCGCTTTTTTGCTTTACAATAAAGTAAGCCACCAGCGGCAGCAGCAGGGCCAGCAGTATTCCGTATAGGGCCGTTTTATTCACTTTGTCTTTTTAAAATTAAAAACCATTAAACCGTCCGTTAATAACAGGCAGCCGGTTTAATGGTTTTGGTATACTAAAGTATATCTGTTACTCTTTTCCGCTTTTCTCTGCCGGTTTCACCTCATGGGTCTTGTCGTCTGCTTTATTATGTTTGGCAGGCATGGTTTTTTCTTTGAAATGAGGATCATACTTATTCCGCAGGTTCTTGTACGAATTTCCATCCCAAAGAAACGCAGCAATGAACCAGATAAAGAGCAGCAGCGGTACAACGATCGTCATGATCATATTCCTGATCTCATCACCGAGGTGCATGAAAATAGATACGATATAATAAGCTTTGGCTAAAGTAAGGATACAAACCGCTCCCTTGAACATCAGGATGAGCAGTTCATTCGGGTTTTCTCCCTTATGAATGTTATAGATCATCAAACCGATAGCCAGTTCTATTATTGTGATCACAGAAAGCAGGATAGTTGTCTTCCTTACCTTCTTTTTAAATGTGGCATCATCTGCGTGATGATGGTAGGTTACTTCTTCAAATGCCGGATGTTGCATAATTATTTAAATTTCAAAATACAAATATCAAATTCAAAAACTTTAAAACTATTTGAGTCACTATATCAAATAGAAGCAAAGGAATACGAATACCCATACCAGGTCTACAAAGTGCCAGTACAAACCAGCTTTTTCGATCATCAGGTAATGGCCCCTGTTCTGGAATACATTCTTCTGCGTCATGATCAGCATGATGATATTAATAACCACACCGGAAAATACGTGGAAGCCATGGAAACCGGTAATACCAAAGAAGTAGCCGCCGAAGGCAACAGGTCCTGGTGTTCTTACATGATGCCCATTATGTGTGATCCCTTCTGCTATCGGGCCCCAGGGATTGTGACGCATATTCTGTCCCCACATTTCAATTTTACCATCAACCAGCACTGCATGTTCGCCGGTGATAAGGTGGTGCCATTCCCATGCCTGGCAACCAAGGAACGCAATACCGCCCACGATGGTCCATGCCAGCCATTTGATCACACCTTGTTTATCGCCTTTATGCCCTGCATGTACGGCCAGTACCATGGTCACCGAGCTGATGATCAGGATAAAGGTCATTACACTCACAAAGGCCAGCGGCAGGTTAGCATGACCGGCTCCCGGAAACGCATTGAACACTACGTTCGGATCGGGCCAGAAGTTCTGGCTGAAACGGATAGTCCCGTAGGATATCAGGAAAGCGCCGAACGTAAATGCGTCGCTCATGAGGAAGTACCACATCATCAGTTTACCATACTCGAGGTTGAAGGGGCTTTTACCGCCGCTCCACCACTTGGTCTGATGTGCTGTTGCTTGTGTCGCCATGTCAGTTGTCTGATTTTACTTGATTCAATTATTTACTTTATTCTCTATTTGCTTCCGATGAAAAGAAAGAATACCAGCAGGTAGATCCACAAGAGGTCTACAAAATGCCAGTAGGTTGCTGCTACTTCCACCGGAACAGCGCTGTACAATTTTACTCTTCCCAAAAAGGCTTTGATGAACATTACCAGCAGTACTACCACCCCGCCTATCACATGAATGGCATGCAAGCCGAAGATCACATAGAGGAACTGGCCTGCGCCGGCTCCTTTGAAAGTGATTTGTTGCCGCCACAGCTGCTGGAAACCCAGCCACTGGCAAACCACGAAGGCAATGCCCAGCAGCAGGGTGACACCGATCAGTAAGCGGTATTTGTTCATCTCCCTTTGTTTAAAAGAACGTAATGCCATTTGCAGTGTCAAACTGCTCAGCACCATCACTACGGTGGAAATCCAGAATATCTGCGGAACAGAAACCGGTTTCCAGTTGGTCTGGTTGCTTTTTACGATATAAGCACTGGTCAGACCGGCAAACATCATAATGATACTGCCTAAAGCCACCCACAAGGTAAACTTGTGCGGATGTAATTTTTTTCGTTGTTGTGTACTCACAATATCCATCTCTCTTTTTATATATTTTTATTGCTATGCCGAAGAATTTCAACTTTTTTTCTGAAATCCGTTTTCTGTCTATGTTTCGACAAGCTCAACATGACAGAAAACAGTCAGCCTTTGTCATCCTGAGCTTGTCGAAGGATGTAGAAGGCGGCTTACGACATACATTTCAATTTAAAAGAACATTACTGCTAACTCTTACTCAATAGCATTGCTAACATTACTACCGGCAAATACATATAACTGCCAAACATCACTTGCCTTGCTGACCCCACATCCATTTTCCTATACAACGTCACACATCTTCCGATCATAAACAGGTTGGACAATGTGATCAATGCCAGGCTGATCTTGCCTACGAGATCATTGTAACTGCACATACCCGTATAGAACGGCGCCAGTGAAACAGGCACCAGGAGCAACGAGTAAATGATCGTTTGCAATGCCGTAAACTTTGTTGGCCCTTCATCAGCCGGTAATAACTTAAAGCCTACTGATGAATAGTCTTTGTGTGCCACCCACGCAATAGCCCAGAAATGGGGGAACTGCCAAAAGAACTGGAAAGCAAACAAGACCCAGCCGCCAATACCCAGGTTATTATCTCCGGCTGCCCAGCCTATCAAACAGGGCAAAGCACCGGGGACCGCACCCATCAACACCGCAATTGAATTTACTTTCTTCAACGGCGTATAGATGAATGCATAGAGAAACAAACTGAATGCAGCCAGCCCTGCTGATAACCAGTTGAACCAGTTACCGAGGATAAATACACCCAACGCACCGGTGATGATGGCAAAGGCCCATCCTTCATTTACCGATAAGCGGCCGGAAGCAATGGGACGTTTTGCCGTCCGTTTCATCTGTGCATCCGTGTCTTTCTCTACTACCTGGTTGATGGCATTGGCACTGCCAGTAACCAGCAACCCACCTGCAAAGAGCAACAGTATCATTTTCCAGAAACTCACATAACTCTCCGATCCTTTCGTCAGTGCAAAACTCATCACACTGCTGAACACCACCATGATACTCAGCGAAGGTTTTATGAGCAACAAATAATCTTTGACCTTCTTCATTTCGCCTTCGCTATATTTTCAAAAAAACTTCTTTCTAACTCTAACGCACCAGCACTAATTACCTTACCGGTAATTAATGACCCTTGCTCTCATTTTCCCCGATCGGTTCAGTCTGGGGGATGAATTCTCTTCCGTCTTTACCATAATCGTATGGCCAGCGGTGTACTTCCGGAATCTCTCCTTCCCAGTTGCCGTGACCCGGTTTGATCGGTGTTGTCCACTCCAGCGTATTGGCGCCCCATGGGTTTTGTTTGGTCACTTTTCTTCCTTTGAAAATAGAATAGAAGAAGTTGAACACAAACATCAGCTGAACAGCAAATACGATGATAGAAACAACGGTGATCATTTTATCCAATTCACCAAACTGGTTGAAAGAAACCCATCCTTTCTTATCGAGGTAACGGCGGGGAATACCTGCCAGGCCCTGGTAGTGCATCGGCCAGAAGATCAGGTAAGCACCGATCATGGTTACCCAGAAATGGATATAACCTAATGTATTGTTCAGGTAGCGGCCAAACATTTTCGGGAACCAGTGATACACACCGGCAAACATGCCAAAGAAAGATGCCACACCCATTACAATGTGGAAGTGTGCCACTACAAACATGGTATCGTGCAGGTGAATATCAATTGTTGAGTTACCGAGGAAGATACCTGTCAAACCACCGGAGATAAACAAGCTCACAAAACCGATCGCAAACAAAGTAGCCGGTGTGAAGCGGATATTACCTCTCCACAATGTGGTAAGCCAGTTAAATACTTTGATGGCGGATGGTACCGCAATCAACAGTGTTAGCAACACGAATACGGAACCGAGGAAAGGATTCAAGCCGGTTACAAACATGTGGTGTGCCCATACCAGGAAGGCGAGGATACAGATAGCGAACAAAGAGCCCAGCATGGCCATGTAGCCGAAGATGGGTTTTCTTGAGTTCACCGAGAGTATCTCTGACACCATTCCCATGGCAGGTAATAATATGATATATACTTCGGGGTGACCGAGGAACCAGAACAGGTGCTGGTACAAGATGGCGCTACCTCCTTCATTCGGCAATATTTCACCATTAATCACTATATCACTCAGGTAGAAACTGGTACCCAGGTTACGGTCGAACAGCAGCAGGATGGCACCTGAGAGCAGTACCGGGAATGACAACACACCCAATACAGCGGTGAAGAACATCGCCCACATAGTGAGCGGCATCCTTGTCATGCTCATACCCTTTGTCCGCATGTTCAAAATAGTAGAGATATAATTCAGACCACCCAGCAATGATGATACAATAAACAATGCCATGCTGATGAGCCACAGGTCTGTACCGATCTTCTGACCTTCACCAGCCTGGCGCAAAGCACTAAGCGGCGGGTACATGGTCCATCCGCCTGAAGCAGGACCTGTATGTACAAATATGGAAGATAACATAACCACACTGGCGAGGAAGAAGAACCAGTAGGAAAGCATGTTCAGGAACGGAGAAGCCATATCCCTTGCACCAATTTGCAGGGGAATAAGCAGGTTGGCGAATGTACCGCTCAATCCGGCTGTCAATACAAAGAACACCAGCACCGTACCGTGAATGGTTACGAGCCCGTAGTAAAACTCCGGCTGAATCTGCCCGCCTTTTGCCCAGTTACCGAAAACGGTTTCCAGGATCGGGAAGGTCTGGTCGGGATAACCGAGCTGCAAACGGAACAGTACCGAAAACAAACCACCGATGATGGCCCATACTATGCCGGTAATCAAAAACTGTTTACCGATGGTTTTATGGTCCATGCTGAAGATGTACTTCGAAACAAATGATTCCTTGTGATGATGAACACCATGTTCATCGTGGTGTATCGCAGGTGCGATAACGGCTCCGGACTGTGCATTCGTTACTTCACTCATAGTCTTTTATTTTTCAGCAGATGCTGTTTGCTTTATTTAGTTTCTTGTTTTGATATTGGTTACAGAAGCTGCAGCAGGTGCTTTGGCTGTTGCAGTATCTTTCTTTGCGGCCGGGTCTTTGTCGGGATTTGCCACCAGGTATTGTGGTTTTTTACCGGCCAGCCATGCGTCAAACTCTTCCTGTGTTTCCACTATAATTGTTCCTCTCATACTCCAGTGACCCTTTCCGCACATCTGGTCGCAGGAAATCTCGTAAACAAAATCAGGGTTGCCTGTCTTTTCTTTCATTTGCTTGGTGGTGTACTT
>DEHX01000042.1 GCA_002352145.1 Chitinophagaceae bacterium UBA2789 | reverse complement strand
TTAATGACATTGGTAAATACCATGGATGGGCCCAGAAATACATCATCCTCACAGATCACTCCCTCGTAAATAGATACATTATTCTGCACCCGTACATTTTTACCCAGCTTCACGTTGGGAAATACCACCACGTTCTGCCCGATATTGCAATTCTCGCCGATCTCACATCCCGGCATGATATGACTGAAATGCCAGATCTTGGTGCCATTGCCGATAATGCACCCTTCATCAATCACAGCAGTAGGATGGGCGTAGTAGTTCATACCGGGTCTGTATTTTTAAATCGTTATACAAGGTAATAAGCTTAGCTTCTTCTTAATAGGCCCGTTACTAACCTTAATCTCAACCTCATACTCATCCCCCCTCCACCACCCTCCTCAAATACTCCCCATAACCACTCTTTTTCAGGTCATCCGCCAGTTGCAGTAACTGTGCCTTTGAAATAAACCCGTTGCGGTAAGCAATCTCCTCTATACAGCCAATATTCGTTCCCTGCCTTTTCTCTATAACTCTTACATATTCGCTGGCATCACTCAAAGAATCAAAAGTACCCGTATCTAACCAGGCAGTTCCTTTATCCAGTACAGCCACTTTAAGTTTACCCTGCAGCAAATATGTTTTATTTACATCAGTTATCTCGTATTCACCCCTCGCAGAAGGTTTAAGTTCCTTTGCAATCTTCACAACTTCGTTGTCATAAAAATATAAACCCGGTACAGCGTAGTTTGATTTCGGCTGTATCGGTTTCTCTTCAATACTCACTGCGTTCATTGCTGCATCAAACTCCACTACACCATATCGCTCAGGATCACTCACCTGGTAGGCAAACACATAACCGCCTTCCACCTCCCGCAGCGATTGAAGCTGTTTATCCAGCCCCGTACCATAGAAAATATTATCACCTAAAACCAAAGCCACTTTATCATTCCCGATAAACTCAGCCCCAATCACAAATGCCTGCGCCAGTCCGTTCGGTACCTCTTGAATGGCATATTGAAAATTGCAACCCACCTGGCTGCCATCTCCGAGCAACCGTTTAAACTGCGGGTTATCTTCCGGTGTAGTAATAATCAGTACATCTTTGATCCCCGCCATCATCAGGATAGACAATGGGTAATAGATCATCGGCTTATCATAAATCGGCATCAGTTGCTTGCTGATCGCCTTTGTAATGGGGTATAGCCTTGTGCCGCTGCCGCCGGCTAAAACAATCCCTTTCATAATTCAATAATTTTTTGAAAACCACCGGCTCCGTGCTACGTAGTGTCTTGGTGCCTCCGTGGTTCAACGGTTACCAGATGAAATTATATCTGCGAATATTGCTTAGCATAATACTGTTGGTAAGCACCCGATGTAACATGACTTAACCATTCGGTGTTCGAAAGATACCAGTCAATAGTAATAGACAGGCCTTCTTCAAACGTCACCGAAGGCTTCCATCCCAATTCTTTATTGATCTTGGTCGCATCAATCGCATATCTCCGGTCATGTCCCGGCCGGTCTTTTACATAAGTGATCACTTGCTCACTTTCTCCTGTAGCCCTTCCTAATTTCTCATCCATCAGTTTACACAGCAGTTTCACCAGGGCAATATTGGTCCACTCATTAAACCCGCCCACATTATAGCTGTCATGGTTTTTTCCTTCATGAAATACAAGGTCAATGGCTGATGCATGATCAATGACGTACAGCCAATCTCTTGTATATAAACCATCCCCATACACCGGCAGCGGTTTTTTAATAATGATATTGTTGATAAAAAGAGGGATCAGTTTTTCAGGAAAATGGTTGGGACCATAATTATTGGAACAATTGGTGATAACATAGGGTAAACCGAAGGTATCTCCGTAGGCCCGAACAAAATGATCGCTGCTGGCTTTAGAGGCGCTGTAAGGTGAGTGCGGGTCATACTTAGTTTCTTCTGTAAAGAATCCCGTATCACCTAATGCACCAAACACCTCATCGGTGGAAACATGATGAAAACGTTTGCCGGTGTAATTCCCATTCCATAGTTTCTTCGCAGCGTTAAGCAGGTTTACCGTACCGATCACATTCGTATAAACAAAATCCAGCGGTGATAAAATGGAACGGTCTACATGGCTTTCAGCCGCCAAATGTATTACGCCGTCTGGTTGGTATTGGTTAAATATTCGTTCAAGTGCTGCAGTATCTAAAATATCAGCTTTNNTCTCAAAACGGTAATTAGGAGCACTCTCTATATCCCGCAAGTTTTCCAGGTTACCTGCATAAGTCAACGCATCAAGGTTGACGATTGTATACGAAGGATAATTCGTCACCATCCTCCGCACCACATGTGAACCAATAAACCCTGCCCCGCCAGTAATAATTATGGTTTTTAGTTGAGAAGTTGAAAGGTTTGTCATATCAGTTCGTATTCTTAAGTATTGATTTTCGCAAGGCATTAATTTTAAAGGAAACTACCTCAATATCTTTCCTTATTATTGATAGTTCTTCACTGCTAATCCAACTTAATTCATTACTGATAATAAGCTGATTCAACAGCTCCATAAGGCTGCTATAGGCCATTCCGTAAAAATTCGCCTGGTCTTTTTTACTGTTTCTGCTGCTTCCCTCCGCAATATTTGAACTTACAGATACTGCAGCTCTGCACATCTGGTTTACAATCCCAAATTTTTCATCTGAAGGAAATCCCTTTGTTAGTGAATAAATCTTAACAACAAGTTGCTTGGCCAATTGCCAAACATCAAGCTTTTCAAATGGATAAGTATACATTGAAAAAAATTGTTGATTTCTCAACCCATCAACCTCTCAACTCCTCAACTCCTCAACTTGCCTATACCATTTAAACGTTCTGCTCAACCCCTCCTCTACCGAAACAATCACTTTGTATCCCAATAATTTCTCTGCCTTGGCAATGTCCGCCAAACTATGCTTNNCCCGCAGGCAATATTATAAACCTGGTTGATGGCAGCAGCATTATCAGTGAACAGTGAAAGTATATTCGCCTGCACGGCGTTTGACACATAAGTAAAGTCACGGCTATGCGTACCATCACCATTAATAGTTGGTGGAACCCCTTTCAAAATTGCTTCTGCAAATAAAGGTATCACGGCCGCATAAGGCCCTTTTGGATTTTGCCTTGGCCCGAAAATATTAAAGTACCTGAGCCCGATGAACTCCATTCCATACAGGTCAGCATACACCCTTGCATACAGTTCATTCACATACTTGGTCACTGCATAAGGAGAAAGTGGTTTACCAATTACATCTTCCTGTTTGGGCAAACCAGGATGATCCCCGTAGGTAGAAGAACTGGCTGCATAGACAATCCGTTTTATCCCCTTTTCTTTTGCAGCCGTAAAAATGTTCAGTGTGCCGGTGATATTTACTTCATTAGTCGTTAGCGGATCATTAATGGAGCGGGGTACAGATCCCAGTGCTGCCTGGTGACTGATCAAATCAACCCCCTCACAGGCGTTTAAGCAATCCGTATAATTTCGGATATCACCTTCAATGAAACGAAAATTAGGATGACCGTTAAAAGTAACAACATTATCTAATGACCCCGTTGCCAGGTTATCCAGTACTGTTACAAAAGAAACCCGGTCATCAGCCAGTAAGGCTTCTGCCAGGTTGGAACCAATAAAACCGGCGCCGCCGGTCACCAAAATATGCATCAGGAAAATTTATTTCGCCTTCTACTTTCTGAAGGGATTCAGTTTACTGAGTTTATGCAGTAATCGTTCAAAAAAATTATCAGGGGCAGTTTCTTCCTCATAATAACTGCTATCCTGCCCGTAACCATATCCATAACCGTAACGGCCATAACCATAATAACCATAACCGGCCTTCATTTTTACATCATTGATCACAACACTTACTTTGGGCAGCTTTTTGAATTGATAAAATTCTTCTATTAGTGTTATTTGCTTTTTGAAAGTATGGCCCTGCCTTACAATATACAGTGTGGCATCTGCATACTTACTCAGCGTTTGGGCATCACTCACCATACCCACAGGTGCTGTATCTATTATCACTACATCAAACTCTTTCCTTAACCAGTCAAACAATTCATCTGTCTTATCACCAAGCAACAATTCTGATGGATTAGGTGGAATGGGGCCGCAAGGCAATACAAAAAGATTTTCATGTCCGGGTACAGGCTTAATAAGGTCTGGTAATGCAGAGTTGCCAATGAGAAAATTGGTAATGCCCGGGCCTTTCGGCATATTTAGTCCTGAAATCAATTTGGGTTTACGGATATCAAACTCAAGAATAATAGTCTTTCTTCCCGCAAGTGCCATTACCCCGCCAACATTGGTACTAATAAAAGATTTACCTTCTCCGCTATAAGAAGAGGTGATCAGGAGAACAAATTTTTCAGCTTTACCTATTACATATTGCAGATTCGACCGGATAATCCGGAATTGTTCAGCTACCATGCTTCGGTTGGTTTTGCCAACCAGCAAAACTGTTTCTGAATAGGAATGACCTATCTCTCCCAATATCGGTGCAGATGTTATTTTTTCTACATCATAACGGGTAGTCACCTTATCATTCAGCATTTCACTGACAAATACAAACAGGGCAGGTATGGCAAGTCCTATCAGGATAGCCATTAATTGAATGGATCTCCTGTTAGGTTTTATAGGCTTGAAAGAAACGTAGGCATTTTCCACTACCTGGGAATTTGCCACATTGGCTGCACGGGAAATAGCTGTTTGTTCTCTTTTTTCCTGCAGGATATTGTATAAAGCTTGTTTATTATCTACTTGCTTTTTCAGTTCAAGATAACCCTTGAGCTTATAAGGCATGGCCTTTAACTGCCCCTCTGCTAATCCCCCGCTTTGACGAAGAGAAGCAATGGTTTTCCGCATGGAATTTTTAATATTCGAAAGATTTTCGAGCAGGCTGATACGCAGTTTCTCTATTTGTTCACTGGCTTCTTTTACTGCCGGGTTTTCGGCGGGCACATTACCGTCCAGCAACTGCTGTCGCTCTATTTGCATCGTGTTGTAAGCATTCACTAACTCATTCAGGGTGGGGTCATTAAGGCCAAGTGAAGAGGGAACAATAACAGGCCCGTAGCTGTTTTTCTTGTCCCGAAGGTATATTTCAATATACTCAGCAGTATTCAGTTGAAGCTGCTGTTCATTAATAGCTTTGTCAGATGAACTAAGATTATCAAAATAGGCCGATGTCTGGGCTTCAGCATCAATCAGGTTATTATCCTGCGCATATCTTAAGAGATTATTTTGTACACTGTCAAGTTCCCGTCCCAGTACTTCCATTCTGCTGTCAATAAATGCAATGGTTTGATCAGATGTCTGATTTTTCAGTTCTTTGGTATAATCACCATACTCAACCATCAGTTGATTGACAACATCAGCGGCAAGATTTGGGTTGGTATTTTGCATACTGATGGAAAGAATACCGGTACCGGCTACTTTTGGCGCCACCATGATGGCACGGGAAAACTCTGCAGCAGCAGCAGCTAGTGGTTGATAACTGACGGTGTAATCTTTTGAAAGAGTAGTGCCGGGCCTCCTTACCAGCCGGAAAGTACCAAGTGCATTTTTAAATGTTTCATTAAACCGGATCGGGGTAGTTTCATCATTAACCCTGAACTGCTCTTCATTAAGTACTCTAATTTTTAGAATGAATGATGAATTAGAGTCTCTTAACTGATCAGTTTCGATGAGAAAAGGTCCATATTTGTAAATATTTATTGTCTTGATTTTACCCTTTACGGCATAGCTGAACTGCAGATCTTGTTTCTGAACCACTCTCGCCATCAGGGCTTTTGATTTCAAAACTTCAATCTCACTTTGAATGTTCACCTTTTTACCTTCTCCAAAAATCTCTTCGAACTTGTCATTTCTCGCACCCGGAGCCTGGTCAGACGAAATGACCATTGTAGCATTGGTGCTGTAGATTGGGGTGGCATATCGCAGGTAAGCATATGCGCCAAATAATGCTAAAGCTACACATAATACAAAGAGCGGCAGAAACCGAATATACTTAAAGAAAAGATCCCGTATCGTTAGGTTCCACAACTCGCTATGGGCCTGGTTGTTATTTGAAGGATTGGTATTTGTATTGACAGTTTCTTGCATCAGGTTATTTACTCGATGTATTGATCAGGTTAGTTTCTGATAAAAATGTTGGTAAGGGTGGCTGCAACGGTAACAATAGTAAACGCAAAAGAAATACGCTGCATAACCTTGGCCTGTTGCGCATCCTTCATCTTCTCATTGGTTTCTCCCACGATGAGCAGGTCATTTTGCACCAGGTTATAATAAGGAGAATCAAAAATATCTTTGGAAGAAAGATCAATGATTCCTGTTTCTCTTTGTCCGTTTATTTCCCGCACCACTTTCACTTTGTCTTTCTTGCCATAATCGGTGATACCCCCGGCAAGACCTATCGCTTCAAGCACCGTCAGTCGTTCACCCGGCACTGTTACCGGCCCTTGCTGGCCTACCTGTCCCAGCACCGTCACTTTGAAATTCATGAACCGGATAATTACTGTCGGATCCTTCAGCAGCTCTACCGGCACTGTTAAGCGTTTTTTGATCTCAGCAGCCAGTTCCTGCTTGGTAAGCCCCTCAGCATGTATCACACCCAAACGGTGATGTTCAATATTACCTTGTGCATCCACCAGGTACCCGGCACTGGTTGATCCAGCTGCTGAAACCTGGTTATATATAGCATCAGAAAGTTCGGGTTTGGTACTTAAACTGGAAATCTGGATAGAGAGCAAATCGTTCTTTTGAATCCGTAACTCCGGCACTTTCACTTCTCCCTTACCCGTACTGTCATTCACTTTTTCAAGGTAATAGGGCAATTGCTGTACAGGTTTACACGAAATCAGGTACAAAGGAACAACGATCAATAAAAACAGGCGGGAAAATCGCATCGGTTACTCCGTTTTTTTAAAGCGGGGTTGGATAATAGGTTTTGATGATCAGGCTTGCGCCGAAGTTAATTTAGTTTTATCAATATAGGCGATCAAAATATATCCCAGGCTGTCGATCGCCACCTTTACTGTTTTCTTTCTTATATCCAGCACAGTACCCTGTTGGTCCATCAATGTACCATTGGTTATGCGTACCCGCTGGCTTACTTTTATTTCTACCTGTCTTGCTTCTACATGGTCATACTCATCCAAAAAACGGCGAATTGCAGCTATCTCTTTCTCTTTGATAACAGCAGGCTTGCCATTCCAGTACACAAAATTGATAGCTCCATTGGTGAGTCGTACATCCTTGCGTTCATCCTCACTCACTTTTACAAATACATACGACTTGAATAAAGGCTCCTCAATGATCTTATACCGGTCACTCCACTTACGGCGTATCTTATTTAACGGGCAATAGCTCTCGATTCCTTTCTCCGTCAGGAGTTGGTTCACTTTCTTCTCCCAGCGGGGTCGGGTATAAACCGCCAGCCATTTTTTCACAGTGCCATTATTTTTCATTGCACAGCTTCGCCATCTCAGTCACATCATTATTTTTTTACATGACTGGTTTACAGGCTATTAGTAAACACTTAGCGCCAAAAAGGCCTGAATAGTGTTTAATGCCTGCAAATATAGGCGAACCTGTGACTGAGAAAAGAATAAAATGCACAGATTTTGAGTGATTTACCCCCACCGGTTAATAACTTTCAGGTAATATTACTATACTGGCTTAGTAACTTATCGAAGCCCGGTGGGTACCTTTTAAAGAAGCTATGAACCTAGCCCTTTGCCGGAGTCTGGCATTCGCTCTTTCTAAATGGTGAAATCATGGTGACTTCATATCAAAGCCGTACTGACTCCATAGTAAAGCCGTAGTGAATACATTATTCTGTTCCCTATCTGCTAACATAACAAACAGGCAGAACCAACAATCAACCTGAACCTAAACTTCTCATCCTCTCAACTTCTCAACCAAATAACTACCTTCAAACCACCAAAACCTTTCAAATTGAACCAGCGTTTCTACTCTCTAGATGTATTCCGTGGTGCCACAGTGTGCCTCATGATATTGGTAAACAATCCCGGCTCCTGGGGCGCTATTTATGATCCGCTGGAACATGCCCCCTGGCATGGCCTAACCCCCACCGACCTTGTGTTTCCATTCTTCCTGTTTGCTGTTGGCAATGCCATGGCCTTTGTAATGCCGAGATTAGAAGCCGGTGGTGATGCCGCTTTCTGGAGAAAAGTCGTAAAACGTACGCTGCTCATTTTTGCCATCGGTCTTTTTCTCAACTGGCTGCCGTTTGTAACAGAAGTTAACAGGCTGGTAGAGGGGACCACTGATTTCAAACGGGTCACCATCTTCAAAGGATTTACCTGGCTTGATTATACCAAAGACAAAGCTGGCAATATTGTTGAAACCGTAAAAGGTGTTCGGATACTTGGTGTACTGCAGCGAATAGCCCTTTGTTACTTCTTTGCCACAGTTATTGTATATTATGGTAAACAACGCATAGCTTTCTTTCTTGGCACTGTAATGCTGCTGCTGTATTGGTTGCTTTGCTATACTGGTAATCCCGCAGATCCTTACAGCCTGAAAGGCTGGTTTGGCACTGCAATAGACAAAAGTATATTGGGCTCATCCCATATGTACAAAGGAGAAGGCATCACTTTCGATCCCGAAGGACTGATGAGTACCCTCCCGGCGATTGTGCAGGTTATTTTCGGTTACCTGGTGGGAGATTATATCCGTAATAAAAGCAAAACACCCGAACTTAAACAAACGGAGCCAACAACTGCAAGCGGTTTGTATCCAATGCTCACAGGACTTTTTGTAATGGCAGTGGCTTTATTGGTAGCTGGCTTCTGCTGGGATACAGTGTTCCCCATCAACAAAAAAATATGGACCAGTTCATACGTAGTGTACACCACCGGTCTCGCCATGCTCACCATCGCCACTATGATTTACATGATAGAAATAAAAGGTATCCGTGGCGGCCTGGCCCGTTTCTTTGATGTTTTTGGCAAGAACCCGTTGTTTGTATTTGCACTCAGCGCTTTTTTACCTAAAACCCTTTCACTCATCAAACTCGGCGATGGCACCAATCCATGGAACTGGTTGTATAAAAAAGTACTTATTCATACTCCCGGTGCCAAAGAAAATGGATCATTGCTGTATGCAATATGTGTCATCACTTTCATGTGGGCCATCTGTTACTGGATGGATAAAAAGAAGATATATGTGAAAGTGTGATCACCATCTCACTTCGGCAATCTCCACATTGCCATACTGGTTATCCATCATTGCATTCTCAATTTCAATAACAGGCCCGTTAGCCGTATTTCGGAATGTAAGCACCCTGATCACAGAAGGTATTGAATTATTGTAATAGCCATAAAAATTGACATTAACCCTGTATTTACCCGGTTTTGCTTTTTTTAACTGGTATTCCTCAGTGCCACTATCAAATATTGAACGATAATATTTGCCGCTTAGTTTTCCATCCGCTTTTTGTTCACCATAATAAGCAGCCGTTTTTCCACCCGGCTCTGTTACGGATATACTTCCCCCCAGGTTTCGGTTATTGCAATCAACTGTGATGCGCAGATCATAGTGTAAGGGGCGTATCAGTTGTGGATTTATTCCTTTTATATCCGTTGAGTCCCGGTGCGCAGCTATTACAGCATTCATTTCCTGCAACAACATGGCTTTATATTCTTTGTAATAGAACTCATATTCACCTGTATTCAGGGTAATACCGGCATAATATTGCTTCACCGCATTGGTATAATCCTTCCTTTGATAATGAGTAAGAGCAAGGCCCCTGTAATAAAGCAGTTCTTTGGGATTAGTGTTCAATAAACAATTATATACCTTGATGGCTTCATCATACTGTTGCCATGATTCCAGGAAGTAGGCGATCGCTTCCTGCACCTGCACATTGCCATTAGTAACAGCAGAAGCAGAATAAAGTATATTGATTGCATCCTTTTGCAGTCCTGCTTTATAGAACACCTGTGCCGCATCAAAATAAAAGGCAGTTTCCCGGCCATATTCCATACGCAACTCCTCATAACGGGCAGCCAGGTTTTTCACCGAAACCTGTTTTAGTTCCTGCAGGTAATCTACATCAGCCATATCCTTGAGACGATAGTTTCTCCAGTAGTAATTATAATTGCTCCGGCTGCCTTTTTTGGTACTTACCACCACGGCACCGTTAACACCATCTGGCCCGTAAATGGCAGTGGCCGCAGCAGATTTCAAAACGGTTACATTGTTCACATCATTGGGATTAATGGCATTTAATAAACTCAGCGAAACTGGTGATCCATCAAGGATCAGCATGGGCTGATTATTACCGGTGAGTGATCGTATTCCCCGCAGCGTTATTCGGGTATCGCCGAATACACCATTGTTGACGGTTTGCACATTTAGCCCGGAAACCTTCCCGGTTAATCCCTGTTGCAGGTTTACCGGTTTGGCTTGTGTTAACTCACTGGCATGAATTCTCGTAACGGAATAGCCTACTTCTTTGGATTGACGGGTTACTCCCATCGCAGTTACTACTACTTCGCTCATGGCTACGGCATTTTCTCCTCCACTTGTTATCGCCAGCCCTGCAACCCTTCCTGTTAAGCCGTTGGCAACCGCCGGGGTATTTAAATGTTGGTTATTGTTCGCTCCCGCTATCTGGTTTGTTTTTTCATCAGTAAGTATTATCGAATGTCCGTGTTTATCAGCCCGGCCAATTCTTTCATTATAGGCTGATACAACAGATTTCAGCACATCAAATTCATTTGATATGTTAAATTGTCTTCTTCTTTCTTCATCAGCTTTCACAAAAATGCTCATGTCACATTCCGGCTGAAGATCTGCGGGTGGCAGTATATTGAACTTGATATAATCTTCTATTCGCTCTAATACAATGTAAGAAGTGCTGGAAGTGACCACTTTTTCTGCTTTGCCAAAATTTAATACGTCGTACCAATAATAATTATTACCGTAATACTTCTCAAAACGGTTAAGCATTTCCAGCCTGTCAATGGCCGATATGTCACAATGGCCTTGAGTTGCTATTTCTATTATTTCCTCTTCCCTTGCTTTGCTGTTATTTCCATATTGCAGCGTAAGAGATGAAGTTCCGGCAGGCAGGGTACCCGTCAGTAGTACTGTATCATTTTTGATGACACTTATTTTTTCATTAAGGTCAATAGTCGTTTCACCTGCTTTAACCCTCAGCAATATATTTTCTGTAGAAGTAGTTAAAGCCACAGCATCTTCAATATTCCTGCTGGCAAGATCAATATACTGACCACCAGTAAAGCCGATAATATTTTCAAGATGGTTCTGATTTTTGTCAGTTGCTGAGTTGATACACCAGGTATGCACCTGTCCCGGCACAGGCATATCTGCGCCAAAAGAATTCCTTCCGTGGCTGAACAGGAGTATGGCATCGGCTTTTACAGCAGAGAAATCAAGACTGCCGTATTGCACGGCGCCTTCATATTGTAGCGCTTCCAGGTAGCCCACCCATCGCTGATAATTGTTGTTCAGGAAAAAAATGGCTGTATCTTGCACCTGTTGGTTGAATGTAATGATAGTCATACGGGATACAGCATGTTTTGATACATACTGTTTCAGAAAATTGATTTCCTTTCGTATGTCCCTCAACCGTCCGCTGGCGGAAATATCCCAAAACACTAATACATTATCTGCATTGAATGCATAAGCCCTGTTGATACGGGGTATGAAGCGAAGGGCAAAGAATGTTTTTTCCTTTACCTGTTTTATACACAAGGCTGGCTTGTCAAGTAAAAGGGGTAGTGAAAATGAAAGCGGTATATCAACCCGTTTGTTAGTACCAGTCCAGTTCAAATCGTAAGTATTATTGTTAATAGTAAAACTTTGTCCTTTGAGTAAACCCTTGTCAATAGCTGGCAATGCTTTGATGTTTGCTGTTCTCAGGGTTATTTGAATCTGCTTTACAGTATCCTTGAAATTCAGTGGAAGCTGATACACCAATTTGCCGTTAACTGGTTTTAACTGTTGTTGAATTGTCATCGTTACCCTTCGACATCCTTTCGCTGGTATAGGATAAATATTAAGCCTGTAATGATTGGCATAATCCATTTGCACCAGTGCCGGGTCTACCCGTTTTCCAACAATGGTATTATAGGCATTTCTTGCTTTCCATTTCTCTTCAATGGACCCGTCACGGTATTTGCCGTTCAGTTCTAACTGGAAAGCCGTAATGGCCTGTCCCGGCTCAAGTTGAAACAGGTAAAGCCCTTCTATTTCTTTATCGTTAGGGTTACAAAATTCCATTTCTATAAAAGTGGTGGCCGTAAATGCATCTGCATTCACTTTAACAGACAGGTAATTCAGTTTCATCGGCCAGTCGAGCATGCGGCCATCATTTTGTGAAAAACCAGGCAGGAAGGCAATAAGCCCTGACAGCAGTAGGAAAAATGTACGCATATAGCAGTGATTTACCAGCAGGATGCGAAATGTTAAAGAATTGCATAAATTATTTTTCAGCCGTGTAAGAACCAAACTGGCGGCATCATTATGCTGTTCAAAACATAATACAATGAAATGCCTATGAACAAAAGCTGCAAATCACCAGGGAATGTTTAAGAAGGCATAACAGGTGACAAATAAATAAGCCCCGATGGGGCGACCTAAAAAATAACCACATGAAACTGATAACTTATATGAGTACAGGACTTTTTATGCTTTTATCCGCATTTATCATGAAGAAGGACAATGGTCAGCAACAGTCTCTTTATGAAACCAAATGGTCTTTAAAGAAGATACATACAAAGCAGGGCACAGAAGAAGTAAACACAAAAGCATTTATTAAATTCAACCAGCAAAAGCAAAGTGCCGGAGGCAATGGCAGTTGCAATACATTTGGCAGCAGCATTACCATCAGCGGTGATAAGATCAGCTTTAAGGATATTTTCTCCACTAAAATGTATTGCGAAGGAGTACAGCAGGTTGAAGACAAATTCTTTCAGCAACTAAATAAAATAAACCGTTTTGAAATAAAAGACAACACATTATTAATGCTGAGGGACAATGAAGTACTGCTGGAGTTTCAGTCAGAATAACTTTCCTTGTTCTCCGGGTCTTCTGAAAAGTTTTCGGTTCAGGCTCCACTCCTCTGCATTCATGCCATAAAGCTTGCCGTACTTTTTATATTGCTGCGCCACTAGCTGGGCAATGCTGCCCTCGCCCCGCATCCGCACACCCCAGCGACTATCGTTCACTTTACCATTATGACTTTGTTCCACCATGTGCCATACTTTATCTGCCCTGTCGGGAAAATTCTTATATAACCAGTCATGAAACAGGAGTTTGATTGCCCCGTTTAGCCTGATAAAGGTATAAGCCGTAAAAGTAGCTCCGTTATCTCTTGCTTCTTTCATGATACGTTGAATCTCATGTTCATTCAGTCCGGGTATCATCGGTCCCATCATGATGCCCATCCGCACACCTGCGCTGCTGAGTTCATTAATTACTTTCAGCTTTTGTTGGGCTGTCGTAGTTCTTGGTTCCATTACTCTTCGAAGGTCTTCGTTAAGTGAAGTGATGGAAACCATCGCTGAAACAATTCTTTTCTTCGCCATTTCCTGTAGCACATCTTTATCTTTTAGTATCCAGGAATTTTTGGTAAGTATACCAACCGGCTGGTTGAATTCATTGCATACTTCAAGCAAACCCCTGGTCAGCCGGTACTTTTGCTCAGCAGGCTGATAGCAATCGGTATTACCGCTGAGCATGATAGGTGTGGCATCCCACTTTTTGTTCATCAGGAATTTTCGCAGTAGTTCTGGTGCATTCTTTTTTACAACAATTTTCCGTTCAAAATCCAGCCCGGCGCTATAGCCCCAGTATTCATGCACATTTCTCGCATAGCAATAGATACAGCCATGTTCACAACCGGCATAGGGATTCATACTGTAACTCATACCTACATCCGGGCTCTCCACTTTATTGACAATGGTCTTGCTTTCCTGCTCTATATATAGGGTTGGCACATTACTCTCTTCCCAGTCGTCAATCCCCTCTATATGCTCTTTGGTCGTTTCATTTTTTAAGAAACGATTGCTGGTATTGAACTGGGCACCCCTGCCGGTCAAATAAGTTAATCCCTCTTGTTTTTTCACTGCCACCTTAAAGTGGTCTTGCTTTAATTTTTCAGGCATACACATGGTTGGTTTGCGTTTTCTAAATAAAAAAGGAGAATAAAGAGTTTTCTCTCATAATCATACACACATTTCTTACTCCTTATTCTCCTTACCCACTAATCCATCACACTGTTTTGTTACTGTAAACGGAATGATTATTATCCAAACAATTCTCCCTGCTTCGTTACCACCGGCAGGTTTTGAAACTGAAATGTTGCCGCCACCTGGTACTTCATCCGGTAGCCATCGGTTGATTCAATCGCCAGTCTTTTTAGCAATGTCATCTCATTCGCAATGAACCGGCCGGTAAAATGTTTGTGGCTGTACTCAAGCCATCCCTTCTCATATTGCCAGGGTTTTAGTTTGCGGCCAATGGTCATATGTGGCTCCATGATAAAATGCGGCTTATTATCATCATTGAGCTTCATCAGCCGCTGACTTTCTGTTCGAATACGCTTTACCAGGTTCTGTACCGGCAGTTTGCTGGTTACGTTGATATAAATAGTATGAGAAGGAAAACTGCCGTAATCTTTTAACTCTACTTTGAATGGAGGAAAACCCATAGTTATAGTGTGCAGCCGGCTGATAATTCGTTCCTCCATCATGGCATACTGTGAAAAATTAACCAAAGTAATATAGGGATTACTCCTCCCTGCATTATCAGTCTTATACTTTTCCGCAAATTCCTCCCTCACTTTTATGATCCTGCTCCGCAACTCTTCATGCGGACTGAGTACCAGTAAATACTCATACACCCGGTAACCCGGGATGCTGTTGATAATTGTTTCCATCATCCATCCATTTAAAAAACCAAAAAATACTTACCCATTTTCTTAGTACTAATTTACTAAATTATTTAGCTTTACAAAAAATAACCCCATTAAATTTTTGAAATATTATTGATCATTTCCTTACCGGTACCTGCCGGCAAGGGTAAAACGACTAGCTATGGATGGAGAAGATTTATTTTTTGGGGCCGCCTATAAAGGCTCAAAACAATTCACACAACAGGAGGTTAAGACAGCCAATGCCACCGGCTTTGGCGCCGCAGCAGACGATTATGCCGAACGGGGCATCGACCTGAATGAACAGCTGATACGAAACAAACCTGCTACATTTTTTTTCCGCATGAAAGGCGATGCTATGAAAAACGCCGGCATCTTTGATGGCGATATATTAATAGTAGACCGCTCACTCAAACTGGTAAACGGGAAAATAATAGTAGCCATACTCAACGGGGAACTGCTGGTACGCCGGTTTCATAAAAACTTTTCATTCGCCTTCCTGATTGCTGAAAACGAAAGGTACAAAAACATCAACCTGGCAGAGTTCAGCAATTTCCAGGTATGGGGAATGGTGACGTATGTTATTCATACAGTATGAAAGCCATTGTCGATTGTAACAGTTTCTATTGTTCCTGCGAACGGTTATTTAAACCGGAGCTGAAAGATAAACCCGTTGTGGTGCTCAGCAACAACGATGGCTGCATCATTTCCCGAACCGATGAAGCAAAAAAACTCGGCGTAGGAATGGCGGCGCCTTACTATCAGAACAAAGACATAATTGAAAAAAATGATGTGGCTGTTTTTTCGAGTAATTATCACCTCTATGGCGATCTCAGCAGGAGAGTAATGGATACATTACGCTGGCTGGTGGGAGAGGAAAATGTAGAAGTATACTCAGTTGATGAAGCTTTTCTGAGCCTGGACACAATACCACCTGATCAATTACAAGCTGCCGCCGTCCGTATTAAAAAAACCGTAGAAGAATGGACAGGCATTGCCGTATCGGTTGGTGTAGCACCTACGAAAGTTTTATCAAAAGTTGCCAACCGTCTTTCGAAAAAAGATAAAAGAGGCACCAAAGGCGTAATGGTACTGAATGATACTTCCGCAATAAAGCAGGCGCTGGAAATGACACTGGTTGATGATATATGGGGGGTAGGCCGCCGATACGCTATGAAACTGCACCAAACAGGAATTGATAATGGATGGCAATTGAGTAAAATGCCCGAAGAATGGGCCCGGAAGAACCTGGGAGGCGTCGTCGGGGTAAGACTGATAAAAGAACTAAACAGCATCGCCTGTATACCTATGAAAGATCCGCTGGAAACAAAAAAAATGATCGCCACCACAAGAATGTTTGGCAAACCGGTTTTTGAAGTAACCGAAATAAAAGAAGCTGTGGCAACATATACAGCAAGAGCAGCTGAAAAACTACGACGGCAGTTTTCTGCTGCTACGATGCTGCAGGTATTTGTGGTAACGAATGGCAGCCGGAATGAAAAGTATGAATACAGCCCGCAGTCACGATACCAGTATACTACTTTCCCAAAAGCTACTGCTGATACAGGTGAACTGATCCGGTATGCATTGCCGCTGGCCGAAAAGCTTTACCAGCCCGGACTCAAATACCTGAAAGCAGGCGTTATTCTCAGTGGCCTTGTGCCTGACAGCTCAATTCAGTCCAGTCTCTTTACCCGGGATGTGGATCATAAAAAACGGTACCTGATGGATGCAGTAGATAATATCAACTTCAGCCACCGGGATGATATGGTTAAATATCTTGCCTCCGGTCTGAAACGAAACTGGAAAATGCGGCAGGAAATGCGCAGCAAACGCTATACGACAAGATGGGATGAATTATATGAAATAATGTGAGATGAATAACCCCTACTCCATATTGACACCTGAGATATTGAATGCAATGCTGAAACAACCGATGTATTTTGTNNGACAGGGAAAGAGCAGAGAGACATATGCGTTTATTATTAAGAGACCCCTACAGGTTTTTATATGACAGCATCAACCCGGAACATATAGAAAAGTTAACCATGGCAGCATCGCAACCAGAAGGTTTCAGGATATTTATCAACCTGATGCCGGCTAAATGGAAAGCCAGTGATAGTTTAAAAATGAAAATCAGCCAGTATGTAAGATTCAAGCTCCCTTGGTGGAATTATTCACCTTCCGATAAACTGAAAGTGACCCTTAAAGAACGATACGGCCAATTATTCATCTCCCTTTTGTGGAGAGGCCAGCAAACTGAAGTACTTTTGGATGACATCGAAATCTTCAGTGTATGTGCTATGACATGAGTTTTTTCAGCAACATCAGGCTGATAAGTGATTACCTGCAAATCCCAGCATCAGATAGCATTTCTTTTACACCTACTTATCACCAGGTGGCACAGGCATTTGGCAAATGGCCGGTAGTAATAAATGAAGACGGATATAAAATCAAATTATTTGAATGGGGTGTAATAGCGGATTATATGAACACTCCGGAGAAAATAAAGGAATACCGCAGCAGTATGGCTAATGCCAGAAGTGAAAAAGTGCTGGAAGATAAACGTTCAGTCTGGCATCGCATCAGGCACCAGAGATGCCTGGTATTTACAACTGGTTTTTTTGAGCACCGGGATATAAAGGCTAAAAAGAAACTTCCCTACTTTATCAAAGTAAAAGACGAAAAACTATTTTGCTTTGCGGGTTTCTATAATTATTCCCCACTTCCTGATGCTGAAACAGGAGAGGTAATTGGCACATTCGCCATTATTACCAGGCCTGCTAATGCGATGTTGACAAAAATTCACAATGCCGGACCCAACAGTCATCGTATGCCATTAGTCTTAACTAATGAACTTGCAAAAAAATGGCTGGATGCAAATCTGGACGATAATGAAATGAAAAAGATACTTGACTTTGAATTTCCTGATTCAGAACTTGAAGCATGGCCTGTAAATACAATCAGGACAAGAAAAGAAGATAATGAAACTGTTATTGCAAAAATTGATACAACATTGTTCCCCTCGCTTTAATAAAATTGCATTAACTTAAAAAAAATAAGACATGCAAAAGCTTCTGTCTTTATTGCTTCTGGCTTCGGGTAGCCTGGTGGCACAACAAAGACCCAACATCATTTACATCATGAGCGATGACCATGATGCGGATGCCATCAGTGCCTATAATAAAACGTTGATTCAGACACCGAATATTGACCGGCTGGCAAAAGAAGGGGCGAAATTCACTCATGCTTTTGTAGGTAATTCTATCTGCGGACCGGCCAGGGCCACCCTGCTCACAGGACAACATTCGCATAAAAATGGAGTAACCGATAACAGAAAGAGATTTGACTCATCCCGGGCATCAATGCCAAAGTTGTTACAGGCCGCAGGCTACCAAACAGCTATCATTGGCAAATGGCACCTTCACTCCTATCCAACAGGTTTTGATTACTGGAAAATATTGCCGGGACAGGGTCTCTATGTAAACCCGAGACTGATTGAAATGAGCGGCGATACCATTACGCAACAGGGTTATGCAACGGATGTAATTACAGATGAAACAATAAAATGGCTGGAAAGAAGAGATAAATCAAAACCTTTCCTTTTATTACTTCACCATAAAGCCCCTCATCGCTATTTCTTTCCTAACCTGAAGCACCTGGAAGCATATCACAATAAAATATTTCCCGAACCTTCTACACTTTATGTCGACACATTTAACCGGGGAAGTGCATGGCGCATGCAAACCATGAGTATTCTCCGGGATATGGAATTATGCAGCGACCTGAAAGTGGATCCTGCATTTCTAATAGATATTCCTGAGTATAAGCCAGACTCAGCACAAATCGCTTATTACAAAGCCATCATGAACCGGGTGCCGGAGGAACAAAGAAAACGGTACAAAGAAATTTATGCTGAAAGAGGAAAATTACTCAGGGAATTAAGACCAAAAGGCAATGAACTGCTGAAATATAAATACCAATGGTACATGCAGGACTTCCTGGCCTGTGTTGCCTCTATAGATGAAAGTGTAGGGCGCATTCTGGACTACCTGGATAAAGAAAAGCTGGCATCGAATACAGCAGTGATGTACACCAGTGATCAGGGCTTTTTTCTTGGAGAAAATGGCTGGTTTGATAAACGTTTCGCCTATGATGTTTCTATGCAGGTTCCGTTGCTGATGAAATGGCCTGGTCAGATCAAGACAGGCACTACCATCAATACAATGGTTCAAAACATAGATTATGCCCCTACAATACTGGATATAGCTGGCGAAAAAATTCCCGGCTGGATGCAGGGTGTAAGCCTG
>DEHX01000138.1 GCA_002352145.1 Chitinophagaceae bacterium UBA2789 | reverse complement strand
CCGTTAGCGGCGATGTATGATGATGACTTAGTTTATGAATGATTTGAAAATTGTAAATACCCCGCTCAAACGAACACTGGGCTTGTTTTCTCTGATTGCCGTTGGTGTGGGCATGGTAATTGGCCAGGGTGCATTGGTAACTATACTGCAGGGTGTAGGGATAAATGCCTCAGCCTTCTTTATAGCTATGCTTTTTGCTTTTGCGTTGGCGCTTACCTACATTTTTACATTTACGGAGTTGTCGCTGATGATGCCGAAGGCTGGTGGTATAAGCAGCTATACCGAAGTGGCGATTGGACACCTCCCTGCCATTGTAATAACCATCGGGGGTTATTTGGGCCTGGCCATTTTTGCCGGCGCGGCAGACATTTTCCTCTTAAATTATGTATTTGATGTACTCTACCCGGGCACCTTTAGCAACATCGGTCTATGGATTTATGTTATCATTATTATTTTCAATTTCTTCGGTGTTGATGTGTTTGCGTCAGTACAAAATATACTTGCATTTACCATGCTGGCTTTGTTGTTGCTCATTGGATGTGTTGGGGTGAGCAGTTCTGAAGCCAGTGACATACCCTATAGTAACTTAGTATCCGGTTTCGGTTCCCTGCATGGAAATGTTCTTTCGTTAACCGTTTTAGCACTGTGGGCTTTTATGGGGATGGAATTCGTATGTCCAATGGTGGAAGAAACAAAAAATCCTGAAAAAAATTTACCAAGGGCTATGATGGTATCGGCTTTCGTTTTATTGGTGGTTTATGGATTGGTTGCCTTAGCCGGGTATCATAAGGTGCCCGGTACGGAACTGGTTAATAACTCCATTCCGCATTGGATATTGATTCAATCAGTTTTAGGGGAAAATACAAAGCTATTGATGGCCATACTGGCTGTTACTGCAGCCGGTAGCTCTTTCAGTACCGGTATGGCCGCAATATCCCGAATGTTATATGGTATGGCAAAAAACAACCAGCTACCCCGAATTTTTGGTGCCGTTCATCCGAAATTCAAAACACCCTGGTTTGGCCTGCTTTTTCCCTGTGCTTGTGCTATTGTAATGTATGTGGTTTTTAAAAGTTCACAGGATGCCGTTATACTCATGATGATTTCAGCAGCTACTGTGTGGCTGCTGGTGTACCTGGTGGCACATATCAACCTGATCGTACTGCGAAAAAGATATCCCCGATATACCCGGCCTTACCGGTCTCCGTTTTATCCGCTGCCGCAAATTTTGGGAATCATCAGTTTGCTATACTTAATAGTCAATAACTCTCCAACTCCTGAAATGACAAAAGATGTTTACCTCAACGTATTTATAATCGTGGGACTGACGGCGCTCTATGCAGTTTTTTGGATAAAGTTTAAAATGAAGAAAGGCTTATTTAAGGCAGAGCCGATTGATAATGTTTAATAATAAGAATTGAAATAATTTAATTCATAGGTTACACTGCCGTCAACAAGAATTGTCTAAAAAATCAATCAAATCTTCCCCAATCCGGGTTCAGATAATGCAAACCTGTCTTTCCCGGTAGCTTACCCTCCCCTCCGTCAATGTAAATGCGGCATCCGCCAATGTAAAATTCATCTCCGCCCTTGTAAACTCTATCTCCGCCACTGTTAAATTCACCTCCGCCAATGTAAAACCCGCCTCCGCTCTTGTAAGAGCCGCCTGTCAGCATTGTAAAAATGGCTGCCGCCAAAGTAAAAGAGATATCCCTCCTTGTAAAACCCGTCTCCGCCATTGTAAAACACATTGCTCCGCCCTGTAAAACTGGTCTTCGACAATGTAAATACACACTCCTTCATCCCAACTTTTGACCCGGAAGATGTATCAATCCTGAAAGGCCATCATCACCCCTGATAAACTTCACCCGCCGCCAAAACCCTCAAAACCTTATTTTTGCACCGCTAAATCTTACAGGGTTGCAGCTCATGTACCTGTCTTTCAGCCAAATCTGCAACCTGAAATCGTAAATCCGAAATTCAAATCGTATGGCAGATATTTTTGATCGTTTACTGAAGCATTACGGCCCTATCGGCCAGCACCGTGAAAGGGCACATGGATATTTTGCATTTCCCAAACTGGAAGGTGATATCGGCAGCCGCATGAAATTCCGTGGCAAGGAAGTGATCGTATGGAGCCTTAATAACTACCTCGGCCTGGCCAACCACCCCGAAGTACGTAAAGCCGACGCCGAAGGCGCAAAAAACTACGGCCTGGCCTACCCCATGGGTGCCCGCATGATGAGTGGTAACAGTAACCTGCACGAACAACTCGAAAGCGAACTCGCTGCCTTTGTACATAAAGAAGACGCCGCCCTGCTCAACTACGGTTACCAGGGCATGGTCAGCATTATCGATGTGCTGTGCAGCCGTCATGATGTGATCGTTTACGATGCCGAAAGCCATGCCTGCATCATCGATGGGGTAAGGCTGCATCCCGGTCACCGCTATGTATTCAAGCATAACGACCTGGAAGATTGCGAAAAGCAATTACAAAGAGCTACTGCGCTGATTGAAAAACAAAAAGCCGGCGGCATACTTGTCATCACCGAGGGTGTATTTGGCATGGCCGGCGACCAGGGTAAATTGAAAGAGATCGCAGCGCTGAAAGATAAATACCAGTTCCGCCTGCTGGTGGATGATGCCCATGGATTTGGTACCCTGGGTAAAACAGGTGCCGGAGCCGGTGAAGAGCAGGGCTGCCAGGATCAGATAGATCTTTACTTTTCTACGTTCGCCAAATCAATGGCATCTATCGGCGCTTTCATTGCCGGCGACAGAAAGATCATAGATTATATCCGCTACAATATCCGTTCACAGATCTTCGCCAAGAGCCTGCCTATGCCATTGGTAGTAGGAAACCTGAAGCGTCTCGAATTGCTGCGCAACCACCCGGAGTATAAAGAAAAACTCTGGAGCAATGCCCGCAAACTGCAGGAAGGATTAAAAGCAAGAGGTTTTGATATTGGCAACACAGATTCTGTGGTTACACCTGTTTATATGAAAGGTGATGTACCCGAAGCCACCGCCATGGTAATGGACCTGCGGGAGAATTATGGTGTTTTCGCTTCCATCGTAGTATATCCCGTAATTCCAAAAGGGCATATCATCTACCGCCTCATTCCTTCCGCTGTTCATACTGATGAGGATATTGAGCAGACATTAAAAGCTTTCTCCGAAACCAAGAAAAAGCTGGATGCAGGTGAATACCGTGTAGAAGCCATCCCGGATATGGCAGAAAATAAATAACGACACTGTCACCCTGAGCTTGTCGAAGGGTGAGATAAATTGTTTCCTGACGGCAGCGTTAAAGCTGCCGTCCTTCTTTGTGCCCTTTTTCACATAGGCAACCTCTTGCGACTTAAAGCCATTGCAGGAAATTATCTTTGTGTTCATTGTGCCTTTGTGGGAAATCTCAGCGTCTTTGCTTGAAATCTTCTTTCTGGGAAAAAAGCCCCTTTTATTTGTACGGCAGCCCCCTTTGCCCTGTTTGCTGTACTTTTATACCCTCAAAAAATTCTCTGATTATGCGTAAGCTTTTCCTGTTCTTGTTTATCCTGCCCTTAGCACTGGTAGCGCAAAAAAAACCTATCACATTAGAAGACATTTATAAAAAAGGTACTTTTCGTGGCGAGTTTGTCCGAGCCGATTTTGGCGATGCCGCCAAAGAAACTGATATCAAAACAGACGACCTGAAAGATGAAAACGGCAAACCCTTTGGCCAGCCCGAAGATATCATCTACAACCCGGTAAATGCCAATATCGTTTTGCTGAAAAAATCGGTAGAACAGATATACCGACGTTCCTCCAAATCATTTGTTTATTTATATGATGCAGTAGCCGGTAAACTCACGAAGCTGGAAAATGAGAAAGTACTCCACCCCACTTTTTCACCCGATGGCAGCAAGATCGCTTATGTAAAGAACAATAACCTGGTGATGTATGATCTCGCCACCAAAAGTGCAAGAGCCATCACCACTGACGGCAAATGGAACGAGATCATCAATGGCAACTGCGACTGGGTGTATGAAGAAGAATTTGAATTTACCCGTGCCTACGACTGGAGCCCCAAGGGTAACTACATTGCTTATTACCGTTTTGATGAAAGCAAAGTAAAAGAATACCAGTTCACACAATATGACAACGCTTACAACAAACAATACACTTACAAATACCCAAAAGCCGGCGAAGAGAATTCAAAGGTGGAGATTCACATCTACGATGTAGCCAATAACAAAGATGTAAAAGCTCAGTACGAACAGGGCGATATTTATATCCCCCGCATCAAATGGACAAAGGATGATAATACACTGGTGGTATTCTGGATGAACCGTCACCAGAATGACCTGAAACTGCTGGCTACCGATGCTAAAACAGGCACCAGCAACCTGCTTTACCAGGAAACCAATAAATACTTTGTAGAGATCAACGACGACTGGTGGTGGCTGAAAGACGGAAAGAACTTTATGTTCACCAGCGAAATGAGCGGATACCGTCACTTGTATCTATATAGCCTGGATGGCAAAACAAAAACTCAGCTTACCAAAGGCAATTTTGAAGTAACCGATGTAAATGCTGTGGATGAGGTAAACAAACGTATCTATTACACGATGGCTTATCCCAGCCCGATGGACCGCAGTTTATTTGTTACGGACTTTGCCGGCAAAAAAACTTACCAGCTCACACAGGGTGAAGGATGGCACCGGGTAGAGTTTAATGATGCATTTACCCAGTTCTACGATTTTCGTTCTGACATCAATACTCCGCAGGTGGTAAGCCATTATGAGATTGTAGTGGATAAAAAGAAAAAGAGTATCAGCGCCAAACTGCTGAAAACAGTAAATGAAAATGCCAAACTAAAAGGCAAGCTTGAAGAGTATGGTTATGGCAAAGCGGAGTTTATTAAAATACCCAACAGCAAAGGCGACACACTCAACGGCTGGATGCTGAAGCCTGCCGATTTTGATCCTGCCAAAAAATATCCTGTACTTTTCTGCAACTACGGCGGCCCGGGATCACAACAGGTTGCCAATCGTTTTGGCGCTGTAAGCTCCTGGCACCAGCTGCTGGCACAGAAAGGATTTATTGTAGTCAGTGTAGATAATACAGGTACCGGTTACCGCGGCGAGGAATTCAAAAAGAAAACCTACCAGCAACTTGGCAAGTTTGAAATAGAAGACCAGATCGATGCGGCAAAATACCTGGGCAACATGTCCTTCGTTGACAAAAACAATATTGGCCACTGGGGCTGGAGTTATGGCGGTTTTATGAGTTCGCTGGCCATTACCAAAGGCAATGAAGTGTTCAGTGCTGCTGTAGCCGTAGCGCCGGTAACCAATTGGCGTTTCTATGATAATATCTACACGGAAAGATATATGCGTACGCCGCAGGAAAATCCAAAAGGCTATGATGATAACTCACCGATCAACTTTACAGATAAGATCAAAGGCAAATACCTTATCGTTCACGGCACAGCCGATGACAATGTACATTTTCAGAATGCTACGCAAATGATCACTGCCCTGGTGAAAAGCAATATTGATTTTGAGAGTGCCTATTATCCCAATAAAAACCATGGTATCGGCGGCATGACCGACAATACTACTTTCCATCTCTGGAGCAAGATGACCAACTGGATACTGGAAAACATGGGTAACGAGAATACACAGAAACCCAACCAGCCGGCCAGGCAGCCCAAAGGATTTTAAGAACGATCTTAAATACTCATAAAGGAAAATCCCTTCTCTTGTAAGAAGGGATTTTTTATGTTCATGCCTTTCAGCGATTCATTAAAAAAAGAACCCCGGTTGGAAAACCGGGGGCCCTAATCAAAAACCATTAACCATTAAACCTTATCCTATGAAAATTCATTGCTAATATCGTTAATAATAGAATAACTCAAAATATTTGTTTGTCATTTTTTAGACAAAAAAGAAAAAAAAAAGGACATATTGATTTTACTCAATGGTACAACAGCAAATTTTGTAGTTTGTCGATTTTTTACCGTGTAGCCGTTCTACTACAATTTCATTGCAAACGTTTGCACAAATTCTTCTAACTTCCGGCAACTTTTGCTTCTTTAGCAGGTTATCAAACTATGAGAAAAATTGTTGTTGCCATCACCGGAGCCAGTGGTTCGATATATGCAAAAAATTTATTGGACAAGCTGGTTCATATCAAAGAACAATGGGCAGAACTGTCTGTAGTAATGACAGAAAATGCAAAAGATGTCTGGAAGACAGAACTGGACAATGATGTTTACCTCCACTACCCGGTTCGCTATTTCGGCACCACTGATTTTATGGCGCCTTTTGCTTCCGGCTCCGGGCAGTATGATACAATGATTATTGTTCCCTGCTCCATGGGGACTTTGGGAAGAATTGCCTCCGGTGTTTCAAATGATCTTATTACCCGGGCTGCAGATGTGGTATTAAAGGAAAGAAGGAAACTGATCTGTGTTGTTCGTGATACTCCGTATAACCTCATTCATATTCGCAATATGGAAACAGTGACATTGGCTGGTGGCATTATTTGTCCTGCCACACCATCCTTCTACAGCCGCCCGCAAACCATTGAAGATGTTGCTGCCACCGTTGTTGACCGGGTAATTGACCTTGCTGGGCTTGACATAAAAACTTTCCGCTGGGGAAAATAAAGAGGCCCCCATTGGAGAGCCTCTTTTACATTACACACATTATTATCCACCATTCTAATCTGTATACCGGCCACCTGCATTGATCCAGTCAGTGATTTTTTGTCTTTCTGATGCAGGAAGCAATCCTGTAGGCGGCATGGCAGAAGGATTTGCGTCTACTGCTCTTGCTTTAATTCTTTCCCTGTTGTTTACAATGTTGCAGTCAATCGTCCAGTCCATTCCCCCGTTTGGCGTAGAAGCATTATGACAAGTGACGCAATTCGCCTGCAACACATTTTTTACTGCTGAAAATAAAGGCCCTGCCGGCAATGAACTTACCACACTGTTGGAAGATGTGCCGGTACAGCCATTCACATCTTTTGCCGTCACAGCATATACCCCGGTATTGAGATTGGAAAAAACATTGGATGACTGGAAAGCGCCGCCATTCAGGCTATATGTGTAGGGTGCTGTTCCACCACTGGCAGTGGCGGTGATAGACCCGTTAACCGGGCTTACACAGGGAGTAACCTGTACTACTGTATTGCTAACACTGATCGTAACACCAGCACAGGGATTTGGATTTGTCAATGTAAAATTTGCCGAACCAGTACAGTTATTATTATCCCTTGCTGTGATGCTATAAGATCCTGCAACAAGATTACCGAATGTCCCGGATGATTGAAATGTACCTCCGTTCAAACTAAACATGTAAGGAGAAGTTCCGCCACTGGCAGTGGCCACAATACTTCCATTGCTGGCCCCGGCTGATGAAGGGTTTGTGACTGTTCCGTTAACTGTAATAGTTACTCCATTACAAGGATTGGGAGCTGTTAATGTAAAGTTGGCCGAACCCTGGCAACCATTGTTATCTTTTGCAGTAATGGTATATGCTCCTGCTGCCAGGTTGCTGAATGTTCCGGATGACTGAAAAGCCCCACCGTTTAAACTGTATGTATATGGTGTAGCGCCACCACCGGCTGTTGCGGCAATACTTCCGTTGGTAGCTCCCGGTGCTGTAGGATTATTCACTGTGGCATTCACAGTAATTGTAACGCCTGAACAGGGGTTGGCGGCGGTCAATGTAAAATTGGCCGATCCGGTACAACCATTGCTATTCTTTGCGGTAACCGTATAAGCTCCTGCTGCTAGCCCGGAAAATGTGGCTGAATTTTGAAATGCACCGTTATTTAAGCTGAAGGTAAATCCCGAACCACCGGTTGCTGTTACAATGATACTTCCATCGCTGGCACCGGGAGCAGTTGGATTTACTACGGTTCCATTGACAACTACTGTGACGCCAGTGCAGGGATTAGCCGGAGGAGGAGTATTGCCACCTCCTTTGCTACAGGAACTGTTGAATAAAATTCCAGATGTGAGTACAAACAACAACTGCAGCAGAATAAAGTGTTTCTTCATAAACAGTTTTTTATTTGAATCGCTGCAACACTGTACAAGGTTGCCTGCTACTCTGTTTATGGCTTTTTATCCGTCTGCTTGTTTTGCTGAAATGGTTTTACAGATACACTGAATAAAATTCCGGTACTGTTGAGTTTTACTCTGCCATAACCAACGCCACCTAGCGGAAGTTTTAAATATGGCTCAGCCGTAAATGTAATTGACTTACCGATACTTTTCTGGTAACCCCCGGAAACAGTAGCAACAGAGAAGAAATGTTTGTTTTCATTTTTCACTGTCCAGTCCCTGTAAAGTGTGGCTCCGTTGGGTGTATACTTATATGCATAGTGATAATCTTCCTGTTTCATTATAAGTGAAGACAATCCCGCTGAAACAAACCAATGCTGCTTACCCGGTTTACCAAAATGATAACTGGCCAATACAGGAATTTCATACACTTTACAGTTGGCATCAACTTTTTCCAGGTAAGGATAATAATTCCAAAAAATTGCCGGGGGGTTATAGGCATCCGGTGAAGCAGCATATACTTTCCTGCCACTGAAAAACCCGGTTCGGACTGATATCCTGTTCTTATAGGTATATCCTAACCCTATGCCCCCTGTCAATTTTGTAGTGCCTAACTGACCCCCGGTGGTGTAACTCACATCTGGTCCTGCTGAAAGTGAAACAAAAAAGAAATTGCTTTTTTTATTCTTTGTCTTTTTGTCTTTGTCCTTTTTGTCCGCCTGCTTCTTAGCGGTTTTATTCACAGAATTAACAGCAACACTATCCTGCACTATGGATTTGTTCAGAATAGTTGTATCCGCTTTTTCATTTGCTGAAGGCTGATTTTCTGTTTTTTTATTTGTGATTACACCGGGTAAGATGCTTTCCTTCCTGTTTGCCAACTCTTCTTTGACCTTTTGCTGCTGATCAGGCGACAGCTCATCTTTATCGCTGTTCTTTTGAACTTCTTTACCTGCATTTATATTCTTATTTGATTCTTTGCCTGAAAGCACAGCAATAATCTTATCCGTAACAGGTACCGGATTATTCATCTTTTTATTTGACAAAAAGTTTGAATGCTGATTTTGACTGGTCGTTTTTGTTGTATTGGCAGGTGTACCTGCTATTGTTACTTCCTTAGCTGAAACTGTGGTGGTTTGCCGGGGTTGATTATTTCTGCCTTCAATTTCACCTGTTACATTATTGCCGCCGGAACTTGTATGGGTGTCTTTTTGCCTGGCCTGGGTGGAAATGGGCTTTTGTGGTTGTTCTCCCAGTTTTCCCAAAAGTAACCATATGCCGCCACCCAATAAAAGGAAAAATAACAGGTAGAATATTATCCTTCTGCGGTCATCTTTCTCTTCTGGAAGATGCTTGTCAAGCAGTTTGTGCATCTTATCCCATGCCTGTTCATCGTAGGCGGGATGGTGATGGCTGGCTGCCTCTCTTACCTTTTTATCAAATTCTTCAGACTGCATTTTTGGCAACTTGTATATGATAGTTCTTAAATAATATTTTTTGCAGCTGCAACCTTGCTTTGAACAGGTTTGATTTTGATGTACCTGTTGAAATGCCCAGGTGTTCAGCTATTTCTTCATGGCTAAGCCCTTCTATAACAAAAAGATTGAAAACGGCCCTGTAAGCCGGCGACAATTCCTGCACCGCTCTTATGATCTCCTCGTAGGATAATTTATCAACCGCATCATCATAGACAGGCGGTAACTGGTAAGTGACATCATCCAGTTTACTGACCAACTGATGTTTATGGTGTTTCCGGAAATGGTCTATAGCCGTATAGATCATGATCTTACGGAGCCATCCCTTAAATGAACTGATCAAATCGGCATATGCCGGCTTGAAATTATGAATGTCCTTGAAGACCTTCAGGAATCCATCATTCAGTATTTCAACAGCATCCTCCTGTTTATTGGTATATCGGTCGCAAATTGCCATAGCATAGCCATAGAAAGAACCATAAATGATCTTTTGGCTCTCCCTGCTGTTTCGGCTGCAAGCCTCCACATGAAAGGTTAGTTCCTCAGCAGATAGCAATTGTGTGTACTGTTTGGTCAATTAATCGGGTTCAGGCATGAATTGGTTGCCACCAGCAGATATAAAGTAACTATTTATTTCAAAAGTTTACTGAATCTATTCAGTTCAGAAAGTTCAACAGAGCTAAGTACCTCATTATTATCATATTTTGATTTGAGATACAACACTCTTTTATGGGAAGGGAATTGCTTTAAGATCGAATCAATTAATTGACCGGTAATACTATCTTTTTGATAAAGCGGACTGGTGGCGGGTATCCCGGAACGTTCTTTGGTATGCTTTTTTAGAATTATCGCTTCGAGTGTAGCCAGTTTGCCCGGTGGTATGGATTGTAGTTTCTGAGCTTTCCCATAAAGACCTTGCAGTTGTTTTTTACTTAATCCACCCCTTTCCTGGTACTGCCGCAGGATACTTTGGGCAAACTCAGAATGGGGCTGCGCTTCTGCAACTGCATTTAGGATATCCAGTACTATATCTACACCCGGTTTTAATCGCTGCATAAGATCGTAAAAATAGTAATCAATTTCATCACATTTTACTTAGGGAAAAAAGATTGTGGTACATGACGAATATCATTGTTTACTTTCTCATAAATCATAATAGCAGGTAAGTAGATGATATTAATTTAGAACCAGGTTCATTCTTAAAGGATCACAACCCATGGAAGTAATTCTACTATAAGATCCTGGCCATTTAGCTGACATTCTATATTTCCTCTCCTCAATGACCAAAGGACATTGAAATCCTTTATCCTGAAAAAGGTCAATAAATTTTGAATCAGCTAATGATTCGTCACCCTAAAATCCTCAGTCATGAAAAAGATTATACTCATAATCGCAATGGTGGCGTTGGGAGGTTCAATTAACAATGTAAAAGCCGATCCTTGTTATTTTGGCAATATTGGAATAGATGTTAAAACAACATATTCAGATCAATTAGGACGGTGTGTTATAGTTTTTGATTTCTATTTTGACATTCAACATAATCCCGGTGGAAAGTATTTTTGGGTACATATCTGGCCAACAAGTTTATATACAGGAAATTTTAGTTATGACAAACCACCAACCTTTTCAACAAGTGGTAATGGTAATGGATACCTGATAAACTCATTGACAACATTTGGTTTCTTTCACCAGGGTAGTGCACTGGAGCCTCAGCTTACATATTTACCAGATCCTACAACGCCAGGCTTCCAAAGCAGCTATACAATAACTGAAACTGTTGGAACACCTGACAGATACACCATAAGAGGACTTACAATAACATTACCACAAGGATGTAGTATTCCTCAATCACTGACAGCGGATGCGTGGGAAAGTCAAGCTGACCAATCTCAAAAAGTAGGTTGCTCTAGTACAAATATTCCTTTTTATGTGAACGATCCCGGTCTGAGAGGATTCTTATTCTGTCAAACTCCAAGAACGTATGCTTTTGAGGTTTATACTATTAGTAATACAGACATGAACATCAATTACAAAGTAGCAATAGATAATGGTGATGGAATCTACAATGCAATTTCAGATAACATAATTGTTAACAGCGGGACAACTTTACTCGATGCAACAAACTCTTACAAATACCAGTCCGGTATTCAGGGCTATTTGCCATATTCCAATCAAAAGCCTGAGGCAGACAGATCTTTGTGGGTTGTGGTAACAACACCATCAAGACCCAATGAATTCTATGCCCTGATTACAAATTCTTGTACACCATTACCAGTCCAATTCGCCTCATTCACTGCATGGCGCAATAAGGAAAACGTAATGCTGAAATGGGTAACCGCAACTGAATTGAACAACAAGGGATTTTACATTGAAAGAAAATCAGGAAATGGTGAGTGGCAGGTAATGGGATATATAGCCAGCCAGGCAGCTAATGGCAACAGTAATGAGAACCTATTTTACAACTATACAGATTTTAATAATCTTAAAGCGGTAAGCCAATACCGCATCCGCCAGGTGGACCTTGATAACAAAGCCAGCTATAGCGATATCAGGCTGGTAAAAGGACTGGAACAAACCGGAAATGTGGTGGTATTCCCTAACCCGTCTCCTGACGGTCAACTGAACATCGTATTGGACAACATAGAAGGTGGAGCTACTATCAGGCTGATTGATATGAACGGACGGGTGGTAAAAGAATGGATCAATGTTACCACTAATAAGCTCAACATCAACTATGTTTCTTCTGGCATGTATACACTGAGGGTATGGATGAAAGGGACTAATGAGCCACTGAATGTAAAAGTGATGGTGAGTAAATAATAACAGTAGCCATTAAGTCTTATAAAGGGAGTGATTGTTCACTCCCTTTTTGCATTTTATCAGGTGAAACAACCCTTATGTCAAAGTAAACAGCATGCCTCCCGGCATAGCCCTAATTTTAACCTGATAAATTATTTATTCAATCTTAAAATTATCAGCCATGAAAGCAAGATTTCCAAAAGCAGCTCTATTGCTGATGCTGGCATTCACCTTATTTTCTTTCTCCACCCCTCCTGGCGGAGAAGGGTTTGAAGTTTTCCTGAACAACAAAATGATCATGCAACGCTTCGGCAACCAGCTGAACAGTCCGCAGAGCATTCAATTATCCGATGCCTCTGCCAATGATGAAATCACTATTAAGTATCACCATTGCGGAAGAGTTGGCAAAAAAAGGGTACTGACCATTAAAGACGGCCAGGAAAAAGTGCTGAAAGAAATTCGTTTTGCAGATGTAAACAATCCTGTATCAGGAATGAGCTGTAAGGTCAAAGATATCATCAGTCTTAAAAAAGCAAATAATACAGTTTTGAAACTTTATTATACTTCTTCTGAACTGCCAAATGGCAGACTGCTGGCCTCCATTATAACCGGCAGCAAAACTTCTGCAGGAAGACCCTAAAAAATAAAGGCCGGTCGCTAATGACCGGCCTTTTATAGAAATTTCAACTGATTAACCTTTTGCAAATTCTGCACGGATAACATTCAATGCCCCTCCTGCTTTGAACCACTCGATCTGCTGCTCATTATAACTATGATTCACATTAATGGTTTCACTGCTGCCGTCATTGTGATTCAGCACTAATTGCAATTGCTTACCCGGCTGGAATGAAGTCAGACCAATAACATCGATCGTATCATCCTCCTGTATTTTGTTATAATCTTCTTTATCCGCAAAAGTGATAGCCAACATTCCCTGTTTTTTCAGGTTAGTTTCATGAATGCGGGCAAACGATTTTACCAACACCACTCTTACGCCTAAATGACGGGGCTCCATGGCTGCATGTTCCCTGCTGGAACCTTCTCCATAGTTTTCATCACCAACTACGATAGTTCCGATACCAGCAGCTTTGTAGGCTCTTTGCGTATTAGGAACAGTACCATACTCACCGGTCAGCTGGTTCTTCACACTATCTGTCTTTTCATTGAAGAAGTTGGTAGCACCAATCAGCAGGTTATTGCTGATATTATCCAGGTGACCACGGAACTTCAGCCAGGGACCGGCCATACTGATATGGTCAGTTGTACATTTTCCTTTGGCCTTTATGAGTAATTTCAATCCTTTGATATCGGTGCCTTCCCATGCTGCAAACGGATAAAGTAACTGAAGACGCTTACTGTCGGGTTTCACATCTACCACCACTCTGCTGCCATCTTCAGCCGGAGCCTGGTAACCGGCATCCTCTACAGCAAAACCTTTCACCGGTAATTCATCACCTGATGGTGGATCTAACTTAACCTGCTCACCTTTATCGTTGGTTAAGGTATCTGTCATAGGGTTAAAAGTAAGGTCCCCGGCAATGGCGAGGGCAGTGACCAATTCAGGACTGGCAACAAAGGCCATAGTATTAGGATTACCATCCGCTCTCTTCGCAAAATTCCTGTTGAAAGAATGTACAATAGTATTCTTCTCCTGCTTTTCTGCACCCATCCTGTCCCACATACCGATACATGGACCACATGCATTGGCAAATACGGTAGCACCGATATTGGCAAACGTATCAAGGTAGCCGTCTCTTTCAATGGTATACCTTACCTGTTCACTTCCCGGGGTAATGGTGAATTCAGATTTTAGTTTGAGTCCTTTTTCTTTTACCTGTTTAGCCAGGCTAACCGCACGGCTGATATCTTCATAAGAAGAGTTGGTACAGCTACCAATCAGACCTACTTCTACTTTGGTAGGCCAGCCATTTTTGGCAGCAGCCTCTTTCATTTGAGAAACTGGCGTTGCCAGGTCTGGGGTGAAAGGACCATTCAGGTGTGGTTCCAGTTCACTAAGGTTAATCTCTATAACCTGGTCAAAATATTTTTCAGGGTTGGCATAGGCTTCAGCGTCACCTGTCAGGTATTCTTTTATCTTATCGGCTGCTTCAGCCACTTCGGCACGGCCGGTTGCTTTCAGGTAGCGGCTCATGCTTTCATCATATCCGAAAGTAGAAGTAGTGGCGCCAATCTCCGCACCCATATTACAAATGGTTCCTTTTCCGGTACAACTCATGCTGGTTGCACCTTCTCCAAAATATTCAACGATGGCATTGGTTCCTCCCTTAACGGTAAGGATACCTGCTACTTTCAGGATTACATCTTTTGGAGCAGTCCAGCCGTTTAATTTTCCTGTAAGCTTCACTCCGATCAATTTTGGCATCAGCAATTCCCAACTCAGGCCCGCCATCACATCACAGGCATCAGCTCCGCCAACACCAATGGCAATCATGCCCAAACCACCCGCATTTACCGTGTGGGAATCTGTACCGATCATCATTCCGCCGGGAAATGCATAATTTTCCAGCACTACCTGGTGAATGATACCGGCACCGGGTTTCCAGAAACCTATTCCGTATTTATTAGAAATCGAAGAAAGGAAATTATAAACCTCTTCATTATCGGTAACGGCCTTAGCAAGGTCAGTTTTACTTTCGTTTTTAGCCACGATCAGGTGGTCGCAATGTACTGTTGAAGGTACAGCCACTTTCTTACGGCCGGTGGTATCAAACTGCAGCAGGGCCATTTGTGCAGTGGCGTCCTGCATGGCTACCCTGTCCGGGGCAAAATCGACATAATCTTTACCTCTTTTAAAATCCTTTATTGCTACGCCTTTCCACAAGTGAGCATACAAAATCTTCTCTGCCAATGTTAACGGACGTCCCAAAGCCTTGCGGGCGGCATCTACTTTGGCCGGCATTTCAGTATAAGTCTTTTTAATGAGGTCGAGGTCAAATACCATGATAAGCTGTTTTATGATGTTCGATTGAAGATTGAATATTAAGCGGTAAACACCCTGACAATAGGCCTGAAAGAGCAAATATTAAATCTTCAATATGAAATATTTGAGTGCCGCAAAATTACGGAAATAGCCTGTCTGAATAACCCCGAATTGGATGGTTTGTTCAAAATTTCTAAATTAGCAATATGAACAAATTAAAAAGCTTCGTAGAATGGAATGCCTTTGGCGTTTGTTCGGCCATTGGCAACAGGCTGGGTATTGCTACCAGCAAGATCAGGCAGTATTTTATGTATGCCTCTATCCTGACACTGGGGTCACCTATCATTATCTACATGATACTTGCCTTTTGGAGAAATATCCGCAAATACATCTGGGCGGCTAAAAGAAATCCCTGGTATTACCTCTGATAAGATCCGGTTTAAATCAGGTCTTTCAACTTAGATACAACTGTATCTATTTCTTCTTTTGTATTATGCTTGCAGAAGGAGAAACGTACAGGTACCAGGTTCGGGTTATTGCTGATAGCCCTGATTACATGGCTGCCCACATCTGCTCCGCTGCTGCAGGCACTGCCGCCCGAAACACAAATACCCTGCATATCCAGGTTAAAAAGAATCATTTCTGATTTTTCCGTTTTCGGGAAAGAGGCATTTAAGACAGTGTATAAACTTTTTCCTGCATAATCTCCATTGAACTGCACTCCTTTGATATGCTTTTGCAGTTGTTCGATCATATAGGTTTTGAGCGACTGAATGTAAGCACTGTCTTTTTCCATATTGGCATCGGCCATTTCCAGGGCTTTTGCAAAGCCTACAATTCCATAGAGATTTTCAGTCCCGGCCCTCATATTTCTTTCCTGGCCACCTCCAAAGATTATAGGGTTTACTTTAATATTATCATTGATGTAAAGAATACCTATGCCCTTTGGTCCATGAAACTTATGGCCTGCGCCGGTAGCAAAATGTACGGGCTTACTTCTGAGGTCCAGCTTATAATGTCCAACTGTTTGCACCGTATCGGAATGAAAGATGGCATTGTATTTCTTACATATTTCTCCTGCTGCATATATATCAAGCAGGTTTCCTATCTCATTATTGGCATGCATCAGGCTGACCAAACATCTTTCGGAACGGGAAGCCAGTTGTTCCTCCAGGTCATTCAAATCGACATGACCGTCAGGAAATATTTTTACAAAACTGCTGGTCACCACATCTTCATGGTCAAAATGCTCCACGGCGTGTAATACAGCATGGTGTTCTATTGGTGAGGTGATGACATGACGGCAACCGAGATCGTTGATCGCAGAAGAAATGGCCATGTTATCACTTTCCGTTCCCCCGCTTGTAAAGAAAATTTCGCCGGGATGGGCATTCAGGATCCTGGCCACTGTTTTACGGGCTGTTTCTATAGCCAGCCTGCTTTCCCTGCCATAGGAATAAATAGAGGAAGGGTTACCAAAATGCGAAGTCATATATGGCAGCATGGCATCCAGCACTTCTTTGTCAAGCGCAGTAGTAGCGGCATTATCTAAGTAAATACGATCCATAAGCGGGGCAAGTCAATAAATTGGCAGCAAATATAGGCATTACACCGGGTGCATAATATCCTGTGCGCAAACAGGATCTGGTGATGGACTAAAATCTGATTCTGAACTAACATTTTTTTCTGCCCTGAAAGAAACGTACTAATTTGTAATACATTCTTATATCATGAAACTTCCTGAACATCCCTGCAACTGCGAAGGCCGCCGGAGCTTTCTGAAAAAAACTACTGCCATCACTGTTTTAAGCATTGCACCCAAGGCCCTGCTTAAAGCAGGCGAGCAAAATGAAGCCATTGCTTCTTTCTTTGAGAAGGCGCCCATTAAATTACAGATCAATGGCAAAGACTACTCCATCGCTGTAGACCCCTCCATGAGTTTGCTTGACATGCTGAGAGAGCAACTGGGACTAACAGGAACAAAAAAGGGATGCGACCAGGGACATTGCGGGGCTTGCATTGTACATGTAGACGGACAAAGAGTAAACTCCTGTTTGTCGGTGGCAGTGGAAAACAATGGGAAAAAAATCACCACGATCGAAGGGATAGGACAAGGCGATCAGCTTCACCCGATGCAGGAAGCATTTATCAAACACGATGCTTTTCAATGCGGTTATTGCACACCCGGACAAATTATGTCGGCTGTTGCCTGCATCAAGGAAGGAAAAGCAAATACGCCTGACGAGATACGGGAATACATGAGTGGCAATATCTGCCGTTGCGGGGCTTATCCCAATATTGTTGACGCTATCATGGAGGTTAAAAAAAGCGGACAAAAAGTTTAAAAAGAATTGAATTTATCAATACCAATATACTTGTTATGGATAACACTATTTTTTTCAATGACGACCGGGTAGACGGTGTTGAAAAAGTTACCGGCCGTGCCAAATACACAGCTGACCAGCGGATAGAAAATATAGCTTATGGTGTTTTTGTTACCAGTACCATCGCCAGGGGAGCGATAAAAAACCTGTTGACCGCTGAGGCAAAAAACAGTCCCGGTGTGCTGGATATTATCTATTACCAGAATTGCCCGCCGGTTCCCGGTTACAGGCCTCACGATAAAGAACTTAATAAAAGAGGGTTTGAATGGCAGGGCCTGAAAGTGTTCAGTAATAACCTTGTTTATCATTATGGCCAGCCTATTGCCCTTGTTGTTGCCGACACCTGGGAGAAGGCAGTAAAAGCGGCCAAACTGGTGAAAGCAGAATACTTCACAGAGCCATTCGAAACTGATTTTGAAAAGTTGAGAAAGTATGAATCGAAACTGAAAAAGATAAGTGAATATAAAAGAGGTGAAACGGATGCCTATAAGAATGCCGATGTATTTGTAGAAGCTGAATTCTCTACGCCAATAGAAACACATAATCCCATGGAGATGCATGCTACCATCGCCATCTGGGAAGGAGATGATAAGCTGACGGTTTACGATAAATCGCAGGGACCAAAGGGCACACAGTCACAACTGGCCCGGTGTTTTGGCCTGGAGGAAAAAAATGTTCGTGTGATAACTGAATTTGTAGGTGGCGCTTTCGGTGCATCGCTGAGAAGCTGGCCCAATGTACCTGCTGCTGTTATTGCTGCTAAAAAAGTTAAAAGGCCTGTAAAGGTTTTACTGAATCGCAGGCAAATGTTTTCCATGGTGGGCTACCGGCCACAGGCATGGCAGAAAATTGCCATTGGAGCCAACAAAGACGGTAAGCTGGTGGGCATCACACATCATGCCATCAGTAATACATCCCGGTACGAGGATTACAGGGAAGGTATTGTAAATGCATCCCAGTTTTTATACGACTGCCCGAATGTAAACACCAGTTATAAAATCCTGCCTCTCGATCTGAATACACCTACCTGGATGCGGGGACCCGGGGAAGCTACCGGTGCCTTTGCCCTGGAATGTGCATTGGATGAACTGGCTTACAAGTTAAATATGGACCCGGTTGAATTGAGGGTTAAGAACTATGCTGAACTGCACCCGGTGAGTAAACTGCCCTGGTCGAGTAAATTCCTCAAAGAATGTTATGATGCCGGCAGAGAAAAAATTGGTTGGGACAAAAGACAGGCCACACCCCGTTCATTGAAAGAAGACGGCATGCTTGCAGGTTATGGCATGGGTGGTGGTGTGTTTGGTGCAGGCAGAGGCAATGCTGCGGTAAAAGCTATACTGAAAAGAGATGGCAGCCTTATTTTACAGAGTGCAGTAAGTGATATGGGCCCCGGCACTGCTACTACCATGGTAAAAATTGCAGAAACATCTATGCAAATGCCGGCTTCTAAGATCAGGTTTATGCTGGGCGACACTGATTTCCCTCCGGGACCGACACAAGGCGGATCCACCACTACATCTACACTTGGAAACGGTGTCAGCCTTGTTTGTGATGCGCTAAAAAAACACCTGAAAGAATTGGCCATTGCTAATGTGGCTTCATTCAAAGGATCCTCAATTGATGATATTGAAATAAAAAATGAACAACTGATTTCTAAAAAGGATAATGCAAGAAGAATTTCACTAAGTGAACTTGTAAGTTCTTCTGGCAAAGAACAGGTTGAAATTATCCAGGAATCCGGCCGTGCCGCGGCTGAAGCACAGAAATATGCTATGAATTCATTTTCTGCTCACTTTGTAAAAGTGCATGTTGATCCCTCATCAGGCACTGTTAAATTGAAAAAAGTAATTGCCACTGGTGATGGCGGAAAAATCATCAGCGAAAAAACAGCCCGAAGCCAAATGATTGGTGGTGCTGTTGGAGGTATCGGCATGGCATTGACGGAAGAGGTGCTTATTGACCACAGCACAGGAAAATATATCAATGACAATTTAGGCAGCTACCATGTGCCGCTGCATACAGATGTGCCGCATATTGATGCCTGGTTTCCCAATAAACCTGACCCTGTTATTAACGCAACAGGTGCAAAAGGTGTAGGTGAAATTGCATTAGTGGGATTTGCTGCAGCAGTAGCAAATGCGGTATTCAATGCAACAGGTAAACGAATTTACAAGTTACCCATAAAGCCGGAAGACCTGATTAGTTGATGATGGGAAATTACTGGCTGAACTCTTTAATATCCCGCATCAGCTGCATCGCAATATTATTGGCCTTGGTCTCAAAATCACTTTCGGCATATATGCGGATGATAGGTTCTGTATTGGAAGTACGCAGATGCACCCAGTCATTTTCAAATTCTATCTTTAGTCCGTCTTCTGTATTGATGGGATTCTTCTTGTACTTCTTCTTTATTTTCTCAAAAATGGCTTTTACGTCAATGCCGTTGTTCAATTCAATTTTATTCTTGGAGATAAAATAATCCGGGTACTGGCTGCGCAAAGATTTGATTCCCTTCTTTTGATCAGCCAGGTGGCTCAGGAATAAACCAATCCCAATCAAAGCATCTCGGCCATAATGAAAATCAGGAACGATGATGCCGCCGTTGCCCTCACCGCCAATCACAGCATTCACTTCTTTCATCTTATTTACCACATTCACCTCTCCTACTGCTGACGGGAAATACTCTCCACCATGCTTCTGTGTAATCTCTTTCAGCGCCTTGGTACTGCTCATATTGCTCACCGTATTGCCTTTTCGCTTGCCAAGCACATAATCGGCCACGGCTACCAGTGTATATTCTTCTCCGAATAAAGTACCATCTTCATTCACAAAACAAAGCCTGTCAACATCCGGATCTACAGCAATACCCAGGTGTGCTTTCTGCTGCACCACCTCATTGCACAATTGAGAAAGATGTTCCGGCAAAGGTTCGGGGTTATGGGCAAATTTTCCATTCACTTCTCCGTTTAAAACGATCACCTCAGTTACTCCCAATGCTTTCAGTAAGGCCGGCACATAGATAGCTCCTGTTGAATTGATAGCATCCACTACTACTTTGAAGTGCTGTTTTGCGATTGCTTTTGCATTCACCAGCGGATACTTTAAAATAGCATCGATATGTTTTTGTAAATAACTATCGTCTTTGGTTACCGTACCAAGTCTGTCAACAAAAGCAAAAAGAAAATCCTCCCTGGCTGCCAGTTCCAGCACATTTGCACCCGTTTCTGCAGAGATAAATTCACCTTCCTCATTTAATAACTTTAATGCATTCCATTCTTTCGGATTATGACTGGCCGTGAGGATAATTCCGCCGTCTGCCTTTTCCATTTTCACCGCAACTTCTACTGTTGGCGTAGTAGAAAGTCCAAGGTCTACCACATTAATTCCAAGCCCTGTCAGCGTATTCACTACCAGCTCCTGCACCATGCTGCCGCTGATACGGCCATCACGGCCTATTACAATTTTTGTGGCCGGTTTATCTTTTGCAATGATTGTCCCGAATGCAGCTGCAAATTTCACTATATCCACCGGGGTAAGGTTATCCCCGGGTTTGCCGCCTATTGTTCCCCTTATCCCCGAAATGCTTTTAATTAATGCCACATTTTTTCTTTTAGGGTGGCAAAAATACGTTTTTCGCTTTCAATGCCGTTTTTAATTGCGTCCTTACATTTGCATATGTCCGAAAAAGCATGGTACAAAGACTGGTTTAATTCTCCCTTTTATCATAAACTCTATTTTGAAAGAGATGAAAAAGAAGCTGAGAACTTCATTCATCAGCTGGTAACCCATTTAAAACCCCTGCCAGGCAGCAGGATGCTTGATGTAGCCTGTGGTAAAGGAAGACACAGCAAAACACTGGCTGCCCTTGGGTTTACTGTGACCGGTATAGATATATCTCCCGACAGCATTGCCTATGCCAAACAATTTGAAAAAGAAAATCTTGATTTCTTTGTGCATGATATGCGGCTTCCTTTCTGGGGCAATTATTTTGACTTTGCCTTTAATTTTTTTACCAGTTTTGGCTACTTCAAAACAAGACGGGAACATGATGATGCGATTCGTACCATTGCCAAAAGTCTGAAACCGGGTGGCAGTTTTATTATCGACTACCTCAACGTTCATTACGCAGAAGAACATTTGCTTCACCACGAGACAAAAAAAATTGGCAGCACAGCGTATGAAATTACCCGCTGGGATGACGAGACACATTTTTATAAAAAGATCTCTGTAACAGATCCTGCTGTAGAAGGCAGTATCGAATACACTGAAAAAGTAGCCAAATTTAACCTGGGTGATTTTACCGATATGCTCAGCTTCCAGGGCATGCAGGTAAATGAAGTATATGGCGATTACCTCTTCAATCCCTACGATGTAAGAAAAACACCCCGGATGATCATTATTGCTGAGAAAAAAAGGAATGACAAGGAAGGCAATAAAAAAAGATTATATAGCGACGGCAGAAGTACAGATGCCCTGACCTAATCTTTCTGATTGTTCATCAACAAGTATTTCGATGTCTCGAAAAAAGCATGCGTAAAGACGGATAATTCTTTCCGGATGGAGTCAATTTGAGGTTTACTGTATTTGGTTAATGCGCTGCTGTGCATAGGCACCAGTTCCTCATCAGGGAAGTTGATATTCTTAGTGAAATAAAAATCATCTGTCACCATACCTATACCACCGGCNNGCAATTGTTGGCAACACATCGATCTGAGAAACCACTTCTTTTCTTCTTTGGGGAGTCAGCAGATCAGGTGCATAGAACAACAAAGGAACATGCTCATCCGTGAGACGGTGCTCTGTCCAGACAGGCGGATACATTTCTCCCGCATTTCCTGCAAGGCCATGGTCGCCAACAAAAACAAAGATGGTATTATGAAAATAGGCTTCCTTTTGTGCCGCTTCGATAAATTTCCGGAAACAATAATCTGAATAGCGAAAACAATTGTATTCGTCCAGCGATTCAAACCCGTATTTTTTAAGTTCTTCCTCGGGAACTGTTTTTCTTACAAATTCAGTATCACTGTCAGGAATAGTCCGGTTATATGGCCGGTGATTACCCGATGTTTGTATATAGGCAAAGAAAGGTGAGTTCTTTTTCTTAAAAACTTCATTGGCCTCCAGGAACAGATCCTTGTCACTGATACCCCACACATTTACTTTTGGTTCCTTAAAATTCTCCTCCGTATGCATCTGCAATCCCTTTATATTACTCAGCAATCCGTCAAAATTGCTGAACTCTGCGCTACCACCGAGGAAGTAGTGTTTTTCATAATCCTCAAAATGGTTAATAATTGTTCGCTGTTTAACAGCATCGGGATTACGGCTGGAGAATTTGAATAACTGTGCATCCGGAATTCCGGAAAGTATGGCAAACAAAGCCCTTGCCGTAGAGAAATGAGGTGCAAAACATTTTTCAAAAAATATTCCGTTTCGGCACAGGGAGTCAAAGAAAGGTGTTGTGTTCAACGGGTTGCCGCTCATCGAACTTTTATACATGCTGAACGATTCGCATTGTACCAGCACAATATTGGGGCGGCTTTCAAATGAATTACTTCTGGGAGCAATCTGCCTTCGATAAGTAAAATTATTTTTATCTGGCAACTGCATCCAATCAGCCATAATCGGAAAAACCTCCCTTGCTTTAGCTTCATTATGGTCTGGCTTGCGCAGTCTCAGTGTTGCAAAGAAGTTCTGCAATGGATTGATAGCAATGTAAGACTTGAAACTATTTTTGAAACGAAAGCTGTCATTTCTTCCCAATGGAGGCCAGGAAAGATTGCCCCAGGCAAAAAAGACCAGTACAAGGATAGCTATGAAAAAGAATTTTCGCCGGTAAGGAATCCCTTTCCCGTCAGTACGGTTGATCACCATCCAGTGGCTGCGATGATACATCCAGCGAAATAAAATAACCGCTACCACCAAACCTGATAACATCAGGATCATCGGGTAGGTTTGCCACATCATTTTCCATGAAATACTGAAATCCTCTGCAAAATTCATTGCACCGGCATCCAGCGGGGTCTGATTATAGGAGAAACTGCCAAACCCTGCAGCAAAAAAGAAAAAAATGATAAAAGTAATTATAGCCAGGTACCATGTCCACCATTTCTTATTGCGGGAAGAGTAAAAAGGGGACAAATGCGGATGCAAACTTGTAATTACAATCGGCAATAATACAAAGGCAATCCATCTCAGATCGTAGCGGGCACCCATCAAAAAAGAAGGAATTGTTTCAGTGAATGTTATTCCGTCAGGCCGAAAAGCAAAGAAGGTAATCAACCTGAAAAGGGTAAAAATGAAAAAAAAGATGACAAAGAGGTTTGCCACCCACAATAAGGTTTTTGGTATTTTATAGCGTACTAACATCCCGGTAAAAAAGCCTGTAATTCAGGCGGTCAAATGACTACAAAAGAATAGAATTTAAACGGTTTCAACAACAAGTTGTTAAGTTACTGCCGGCCGCTATACGTATTCGCAGGTATCAGTTACTTTTGCTGCCATGTTTCCACTGAATCTTGTTTTTTGGCCCTGGTTGCAGCGATTGGATGAAAGCCTGTTCGTAACCATCAACAGTCAATGGACCAACCCGGTTTTTGATTCAGTAATGCCTTTTCTGAGAAAATCAGATCATTGGGTGCCGCTATACCTTTTCCTGCTTGTTTTTATATTGATGAACTTCAGAACAAAAGCCGTGTGGTGGATCATATTCTTCATTCTTACGGTGGGTATTACAGATTATATCGGCACCAATGCGTTTAAATACGGGTTTGAAAGAATCCGGCCCTGCAACAGTGCCAATATGCTGGAACATTTGCGTTTGCTTGTTCCCTGTCCTTCAGGTTTTGGCTTTACCTCCAATCATGCAGCCAATCATTTTGGCATGGCTACTTTTCTATTCCTTAGTTTCCGTCACCTGTTTAAGAACTGGGTATGGCTGGCTTACCTGTGGGCTGGTTCCATAGCTTATGCACAGGTTTATGTTGGGGTTCACTACCCGATGGATATCATTGCCGGTGCTGTTTGGGGATTATTGGTGGGAACTATTACGGGTACTGTTTTCAACAAATGGTTTGGATTAAAAGGAGATCATTTGGAGTATCAATGAGCTATTTTCTTGTTATGAAAAAGCATGTACCTCGCTGTTTCGTAATAACCCAGTGTTAATTGCCTGATGAGTGATCTTTCCTTCTCTGATGGCTCGTCGGGAAGCAGCGGGTTGTTATGCGTAAGCGGATAAAAACCTTCGCCTTTTGTCTGCAGGCTGTATTCGTAATAATATTTTCCGCCAACTAACCCGATAAGTCTCCTGTCAAAATCCAGTACAAAAGCATGATTGTTGATGTAATCAGAATCTGAAGAAGGTGGCAGTGCGAAAATATTTCTGCCCATAGTGCTATTGGTAACCGGTTTGTTAATTAATCCTGCGACAGTAGGCATAATATCTACCTGAGACACTTTTCTTTCTATTACTTGTGGCTGAATTTTTCCCGGTGCATAAAAGAGCATCGGTACATGCTGCAAGGTCAGGCTTTGATCTGTCCACACTTTGGGCATCATATCACCGGCTATGCCCCGGATGCCGTGATCTCCCACAAAAATAAAAATGGTGTTATTGAAATATTTTTCTTTAGCAGCCGCCTCCATAAAAACTTTATAGGTATAATCCATGTAGGCATATGCATTAAGCTCCTCGTTTGTCCAGAAACCATATTTATCCAGCGTATCTTTTGGGAAACTTCTCATTTTAATATAGAGCCGGTCTTCTTTGGGGATAGTGTACGGGCGGTGATTATCGGCTGTTTGTATGATCGCAAAAAAAGGCTTCTGCTGTTTACTAAGCACTTTGTTAGATTCCAGAAACAGGTTTTTATCACTAATTCCCCAAACATCAATTTTAGGTGATGAATAGTCCTGTTGTTCGTAAAGGTGCAGCCCTTTTATATTGTCCTTTAATACGCCGCGGATATTAGCCCAACTGGCACTGCCTCCGAGGAAATAAAATTTTTCATAATCCTTCAGATCATTAAGAATAGTATGCTGATCAACAAGGTTAGGGTTTCGGCTGGCGGTTTTAAATTCTGTCACATCCGGAATACCGGTAATAATGGCCCAGATGCCACGGGCAGTACCATAGGCAGGAGAAAAACAGTTCTTGAAAAAAGCACCTTGCTTACACAACTCGTTAAAATAAGGTGTTGTATTCAGCGGGTTTCCCCACATGGAGCTTTTATAGGCGCTGAAACTTTCACAGATGACCAAAACTACATTCGGCTTCTCAATCGTTGGAACGGAATCCTGAACAGGCATTATCCTTTTGAAATTGAGCGATGCAGTATCCCGGTTTTTTATTCCAAAAACATCGGCCATCAAATTGTAATGACGCCTCACCGCCTTTTCATCATACCCAACATTCCGGAATTTGAGGGTACTCATAAAACTCTGAAAGGGATTCAGCGCTAAATTGGCTTTGTAGTCACTGTCCAGTTGGTAAGCATCACTCCAGCGCAAGGGAAATTGGCCGACTCTTCCGAAGATAGCTATGGCAAAAACAAAAAATAGTACTACATAACTTACCGCATGATTCAGTTTTGAAATCTTATCAGGCAACCCCAGAACTGATTTATATATCCACCTGGTAGCATAAAACATTCCGGCAAATGCAATAGCCCACCCCAAAAGGATTTTAATTACCGGGTAACTTTGCCACACCATGGAAGCTGATATACCGGCATCTTCGACGTAGCTTAAAACACTTGCATTTAGCCGTTGGCGTAAATAAGCAAAATGAGCAAAGTCAAATGTGTAAACAACAATAACCAGCAAACCAAAAAACCGGGTAAACACAAGCAAAATTTTGCGGGAAATAACCTGGGTAAATGGCTTGTAGAAATAAAAAATGGACGATAACAGCAGAACAATCATCAGGAAGACACAGACCACCCGGGCATCATAACGAAATCCCATCCACAAAGCATCTCCTATAGCCTTTTCACCACGGGGAGTAAATACAAAATGAAAAATGATGCGAAGAATGGTGAGCAGTAAGAGAAAAAACAAACCATTAAGCAGCATCCAGCGGACCAGTCGGGAATGTATGAACTTCTTCATGTAAGGCAAGCTGTTAGGTTGCTAAAGTATCAAATATTGATGGCATAGTAGCTGATAAATGACTGGAACAAATGAGGCTTAAGATTAATTACAAGTTCTTCTGACATTGTCGCAGTGTAATCGGGCTTTTTTCTTAAAAATGCAGATTTCCTATCTTCGTTTTTAACCAACTGGTGTTTCTTAATGGACATAATCATACTAGGCTTTCTTATACTGTTAAATGGTCTTTTTTCAATGTCTGAAATAGCATTGGTATCAGCCAGGAAAGGGAGACTGGAACACCAGGCAGAAAAAGGGGATAAAAAAGCCAGGCTGGCTCTTGAAATGTCCAGCCATCCTGAATTATTTCTTTCAGCAGTACAAATAGGTATCACATTAATCTCTATTGTTACGGGTGTTTATTCCGGTGAACGTTTCAGTAAAGACCTGCAGCCCATTGTGGAGAAAATTGAAACCCTCAGGCCCTATGCCGAAGGTATTTCCACCACATTTATCATCATCATTGTAACTTTTCTGTCCATCATTTTCGGCGAACTGATCCCAAAACGTATCGGTCTTTTACGTTCTGAAAAAATAGCNNATCAAGGATGATGCGGTAACGGAAGAAGAGATCAAAACGCTGATAACAGAAGGAACCGAGGCCGGAACTATTGATGAAGCTGAACAGGAAATCATCGAAAGGGTATTTCATCTTGGCGACCGCAATATCACTTCACTGATGACACACCGGAGTGATATTATCTGGTTTAATCTTGACGACTCAGAAGATAAGATCAAGGAAAAAATATTACAGGAACCCCATTCTTCCTATCCCATCTGCGATGGCTCCATAGATAATATCAAAGGTATTGTATCGATCAAAGACCTGTATATCAGTCCGGACAGTATGCTTTTCAAAGACATCATGGTACCGGCCTTATTTATCCCGGAAAACAACTCACCTTACCAGGTGATGGAAAAGTTCAAACAATCAAAGATCCACTCTGCTTTTATTGTGGATGAATACGGAAGTATTTTGGGATTGCTTACCCTAAACGATATCCTGGAAGCTATCGTAGGAGATATACCCCAACCTGACGTTCCTGATTATGAGATCCGTAAAAGAGATGACGGCACTTACCTGGTAGACGGACAGATTCCTTTTTACGACTTCCTCACCCGTTTTGAAAAAACAGAATGGATGAATGAAGGTGAACATGATTTTGACACCCTTGCTGGTTTTATCCTTCACGAACTGGAACGCATCCCCAAAACCGGCGACAAGATTGACTGGAAAGGTTTCAAAATAGAGGTGATGGATATGGACGGACATCGCATCGACAAATTACTGGTTACACTCAGTGAAGAATTGAAAGAAGAAATGGAAGACTGACCTTCTTAGAAATTTACTGTCACCTCGGTATCCGGGTAACTTAGCCTGGTGCTCTTTCGGTTACCACCTACAAATACATGCATGATATTAACCTGGTCATCAAAAAAATCATACATCAGGTTGTTATTGATAGTAAAGGCAGAAACAGCCTGCACATTTTCAACTTCCAGGTAAGCAAACACAGCTTCTTTATCATGTTCAAAGCCCAGGTAAGAAAATTTTACCGGCTTTCCATTCGCCTTTACAGCAAGATGAGAAATGATGTACTTCTTCACCAGTGTATCCATTGCCGCCTTATTGGGTGGGTTAATTAAATCAACTTTTGTGTTATAATTTTTGGCCAGCACCCCTTCAAAATCGTCTGTAAAAATTTTGCAAGTCACCTCCAGTGTCTTGTCAGCAGCATTGTGATTGATTTCGGTCACACTAACATGAAATGGGTGAAAACCCCGCATTACAGA